>JAFZVN010000089.1 GCA_017617805.1 Bacteroidaceae bacterium
CGAAGGTACTTTCGCTCGGAAAAAATCAAATAAATTTGTTTTTTCGCTCACTTAATCGTACCTTTGCACCCGATTTACAAATCCGAGTGCTTGACAAACCTCGTAAAAAACAAGAATTATGAAAAAAAATACAACTGTCAGCGTGTCCTTCATGCTTATGGGGATACTTTTTTGTGTCTGCCTCGTGGCATCAAACATGCTGGGGACCAAAATCCTGCAAATTGGTCCGTTTTCTTTAACTGCAGGCATCATTGTCTTTCCCGTTTCTTACATCTTGAACGACTGCATCGCTGAAGTGTGGGGCTTTCGAAAGGCACGTCTCATCATCTGGATGGGCTTCCTGATGAATTTCTTTGTTGTGGCATTGGGTGGCATCGCTGCCGTCATTCCCGCTCCACCTTTTTGGGAAGGAGAGGAAGCTTTTAAGTTCGTCTTTGGTCTGGCACCCAGAATAGCCACAGCCAGTTTGACCGCCTTCCTGGTAGGCTCATTCCTCAATGCATGGGTGATGAGTCGCATGAAGCTGCACCATCACGAACGCCGTTTCTCTTTGCGTGCCATCACGTCAACGCTGGTGGGCGAAAGTGCTGACAGCCTTATCTTCTTTCCCCTGGCATTCGGAGGTCTGATGCCCGCATCCGAACTGGGCAAGATGATGCTATTGCAAGTGGTAGCCAAGACTCTCTACGAAATCATCGTGTTGCCCCTCACCACACAGGTCGTCAAATACGTCAAGCGCCATGAGGGTGTTAGCGTGTATGATGAGAACATCTCCTATAACATTTTCAAGATTAAAGAATTATGATACTCGATAGAAACAAGGCGCTGATTGTTTTCTCAGGAGGACAAGACAGCACCACTTGCCTGTTTTGGGCAAAGAAACATTTTGACCAAGTTTATGCATTGTGCTTCCGCTATGGTCAGAAGCATGTGGCGGAAGTGGATATAGCACGAAGTATCGCAGAGAAGGCAGGCGTGCCGTTTGAGGTGAAGGATGTATCGTTCATCAGCGAACTGAGCAGCGGTTGTTCTTTGACCGACACCAACATCAAGATGGACGAAGAGAGAATCGGTGTTGCACCTCCCAACACTTTCGTGCCAGGGCGTAACCTCTTTTTCCTCTCCATCGCTGCTGTCTATGCTCGCGAACACGGCATCATGAACCTCGTCACAGGCGTATCCCAGACCGACTACTCTGGTTATCCTGACTGCCGCGACTCTTTCATCCGTTCGCTGAACGTCACGCTCAATCTGGCGATGGACGAGCAGTTCGTCATCCACACACCACTCATGTGGATAGACAAGGCTGAGACATGGAAGCTCTCTGACGAGCTGGGAGTTTTCGACCTCGTTCGCAACGAGACGCTCACCTGTTATAACGGCATCAAAGGCGACGGATGCGGAGAATGCCCCGCATGCAAACTGCGTCGTCATGGACTTGAAACCTATCTAAAAATAAGAAAATCATGAATCAAGAACGTGAAAACGAGGGTTTGAAATCCCTCGGCAAGAAGACCGAATACCGTCAGGACTATGCCCCAGAGGTGCTGGAGACCTTCCAGAACAAACATCCCGAAAACGACTACTGGGTGCAGTTCAACTGTCCTGAGTTCACCTCCCTGTGTCCCATCACAGGGCAGCCCGACTTCGCTGAAATCCGCATCTCCTATCTGCCCGACCAGCGCATGGTTGAGAGCAAATCGCTGAAGCTTTACCTCTTCTCCTTCCGCAATCATGGCGACTTCCATGAGGACTGCGTCAACATCATCATGAAAGACCTCATCCGTCTCATGAATCCCAAATACATCGAAGTCACAGGCATCTTCACCCCACGTGGAGGCATCAGCATCTATCCCTACGCCAACTACGGCCGTCCAGGGACGAAATACGAAGAGATGGCTGAATACCGCCTCACACACCATGCATCCATCTCATAGCTTCACACTTGAAATGTCAACAAGACCGTTGACAATGGCATAGATGGTAAGGCCTGCAGGAGAATGGATTTGGAGTTTGCGGGCGATGTTGCGACGATGGGTGATGACGGTATTGACTGAGATGCAGAGGCGGTCGGCTATCTCCTTGTTGAGCAGACCTTGAACAACACCTATTATCACATCTTTTTCACGGTCGGAGAGCGCCTCATTGTTGTCCTGACCAGCCTTGAAGACCATCGAGGAGATATTCTTCGCAACGTCATCCTTCCGGGTCAGTCGCTCAAGGCGTTTGATGGCGGGAGTGAAGATGTGATCCTCCACTTCGGCATGCTGATGCAACCACTCCTCGTTGTTGTAGATGTCGTAGAGCGTGGCTGTAAGTTTATTATTGTGGTGGGCATCGGCTGGCAGATACTTAATGATCATGAGTTTCAGCTCACGCAACTTCTTGTCGGTCTGTTCATGATGTTTCGAAAAGGTCTCGACGTTGTAGTCGTTCATGGGATGACCATTCAGGAGTGATTCCACGTATGGAAAGAGTGTCTTCTCTTCGTACTTCATGTGGCGACGGATTTCCTGTGCATATTCATCGTAAAACTTCAGGATGAGCCGACCCAGCGGGTCACTCTCGTTGATGCTCTCCTGCAATTCACGACGGATGAAGGGAAGCTGGAAGTCGAGATAGTATGTGTGGCTGGCCTTCAGATAGTGCAACAATGTGGGCACACTGATTTGCTCATCGTCCTCGAAGTTGGCATAATCATTGATGGTGAAGTTGACAACCGCCAAGAAGGTATAGGTGTCCACTCCATTCAGACGGCACGTCTCGCTGACGGTCATGTCGCCAAAGCCGAGATTCATTCCGAATGAACCTAACGCCTGCAGCACACTATAGTTATCCCTGATCAGCGTAATCATCTTGTCGCTGGATTCATACATCTTCAAATTCTTCATTGCGCGTTCTTTTTATCTTTGAATTTCGCTGCAAAATTAGCCATTTTCCATGAAACATACAAGAGCACGAAGACAGTTTCATTATTTTTAGGTATTGCAGTATTGGAGAAAATCGTCGTACCTTTGCACCCAGTTTTTAATCAAATAGAATCAGAGATGAAAAGGTTGTTTATCACATTATTAACTGTAGTGCTGTGTCTGACAGGAAATGCTCAGGAGAACAGCACAGACAGCACTCGTCAGGAAAAGAAAACATCACGGCTCAGCGTGGGAGGGTATGGTGAAGCCAACTTCACTCGCAATTTCTTCAGCGACCACGTGAGTCGATACAGTCAACCAGAAGAACACAAGAATGATCCCAGTCATGGACGTTTCGACATTCCTCATGCCGTCATCTATCTTGGGTATGACTTTGGTCAGGGATGGAGCTTCGGTACGGAGATTGAGTTTGAGCACGGAGGTGCAGGCGTTGCCTACGAAAAGGAAGATGAGGAAGGTGGCGAATGGGAACAGGAGACCGAGAAAGGTGGTGAGGTGGAACTGGAACAATTCTGGATTCAGAAGTCGTTTGCCCGTTGGGCCAATATCCGTGCAGGACACATTGTGGTGCCTGTAGGCTTGAACAATGCCCATCACGAACCCCTCCAGTATTTCACCGTCTATCGCCCTGAAGGAGAGAACACCATCTTGCCCAGCACATGGCATCAGACAGGTGTCTCATTTTGGGGACGGCATGGTGATTTCCGCTATGAAGCTCAGTTTCTGGCAGGTCTGAATGCCGACCAATTCACCAATACAGGCTGGATTCATAAGGGACATAAGTCATCGCTGGAATTTGATGTGGCCAACAAATATGCCACAGCGCTGCGCATCGACAACTACTCCGTTTCTGGTTTACGCATCGGTTTGAGCGGCTACTATGGTCACAGCATCGGAAACACTTATCCCAACGATGCCGACGGAGCTGGTGCCACCTATCAAGGGGCTGTTGCCATCGGCAGCATCGACTTCACCTACAATGCTCACAACTGGATTGTTCGTGGACAAGCCGATTATGGCTATCTGGGCGACGCTGCAGAATTGAAATACATGTACAACCGTCTCAATTCCAAATCGCCATACAAGCATTCGGCATTCGTCAGCAGCCATGCTTACGCCATTGGCATCGAGGCGGGCTACAATATCTTCTCACAGATTCAGAGCTTGCGCCAACAAGGGAAACGCCTCTATCTCTTTGGGCGATATGAAGCTTACAATCCCTACGCCAGCAAAACGAACGGCGTGAGTTACGACTATACGGCTGTGAAACGCATGGCATTCGGTTTCAACTATCATCCGATTCGCCAGATTGTCATCAAGGGAGAATACTCGAAGCGGTTCCTCAAGAGCCTATTCAACGACGAGCCTTCCGTGAGTGTCGGCGTGGCCTACGAAGGATTCTTCCTATAAGGGTAAGAAGAACACCTTGTATAGATTTTCATCAATTATCAACACATATTAGAACAATGAAAAAAACAATTTTCACATTGGCAACCCTCATGATGGGACTCGCCTTCGCTGGATGCAGCGACAATGACAACAACAATGAGAACAAAGATGATCAGTTCAACATCGTCACCACCACTCCACTGGTCGATCAGGACAGCTATGCCCAGAATACCACTGAGGCCAACTACAGCAACAAGCAATTCGGGCAACAGGCGATCGATGACTGCTTGAACCTGATCAGCGGGCTGGAAAACGCCAGCACCACCATCAACACCTCAAAGTTGAGCGAAGAACAGGAGGCTTATCTCCGCAAGGTATTGGAAACGCTGGTGGGCAACGTGATTGTACCCACCTATACGCAGTTGGCTGATGATGTGGAGGATTTGGAGAGCACGCTGAACGGACTGACCGTCCACAGCATTACGCAAGCACAAATTGACAAGGCTTGTGCTGACTTCAAACAAGCTCGTCTGAACTGGGAGCGTTCAGAGGCATTCCTGATGGGTGCAGCTTCCGACTTCGACATCGACCCCACTATCGACTCATGGCCTCTGAACCGCAGCCTATTGCTCAACTATTTTAATAATGGTATGGATGACGAGATGCTGGAGGATGCCACCATTCTGGGTTTTCATGCCTTGGAGTTCATCTTGTTCCGCAATGGTCAGAACCGTAAGGTCGCCGAATTACAGGGAAATGACACCTACACCAACTTTGAGAACATCACAGGTGCACAAGAACTGGCATACGCTCAGACCATCTGCACCCTGCTGAAACAGCGTTGTTTCCAACTGCAAGTGGCTTGGGAGGGTGAGACCGCAGCCAATGCCAATCGCGTCGCTATTGTCAAAGCTGCCAACCTGAATTATAAGACCAACAGCGGTCTGTCGTATGGAGAGAATCTGGCCAAGGCTGGCATCAGTGGCAGCAAGAGTTCCTTCCCTACCCTGAAGTCTGCGATTGCCCAAGTGCTGAGCGACGATGAAGGTTCTTGCTTGGCTATCTGCAACGAGGTGGGCACAGCCAAAATTGCCAACCCCTTCTCTGCTGGTGACATTGCCTATGTGGAATCGCCTTACAGCTACAATTCCATCACCGATTTCCGCGACAATATCCGCAGCATCCGCAACGTTTGGTTGGGTTCTACAGACAAGATAGCCAACAAATACAGCTTCCACACTTTCTTTGCCAGCGTGAAAAGCGAAAAAGTGAACACCGCCGTCGAGAGCAACTATGTCAATGCCATTGCCAGCATTAGCAATATGCCTGCTCCGTTCGTGAAATACTGCAGTATCGTATGGGGAAAGAACTTCGATGACCCCGATAACTGGGATTCCATTTCGGAGGAGGAATAACATAACCTTTTAATACATAACATATATGATGAACCAAACGAATTTTGTTAAATTCGCATACATCGGAATGCTGTCAGCTTTTGTGCTGACAGCATGTTCCAATCATGATGAAAATGCCAGCGGATTGGGTTCGCTGACCCCAGAAGAACAAGTATTTGGCAAGGCCACGGGCAACTTCACCGCTGAAGAATGGTATCCAGGTGGACAGCTCGGAACGACAGAGAAAGCCAGTTATTCGGCTCCTGCTCCAGCTGTGTCGAATGTTACTGGCATGGAAGAAGACTTCATCACAGGCGAGGGATTCTTCTCGAAGCTCTACACCTTCGAGCAGGAACCTCGCAAGGGTTTAGGTCCTGCATGGGTTCGTAATTCGTGCATCGCCTGTCACCCCAGTTATGGACACGGCAAGCGCCAGACAGAATACCGCGCCAACCAAATTGGCAATGGCTATCTGCTGGTCATCTATCATCCTGACACCAATGGATACATCACGGAGGTGACAGGTATGCCTCAGACACAGGCCATGTCTCCCTTCAAAGCGCCTATCGACGAGAACCAAATCTCCATCGAGTGGAAGAACGTGACCGCCATGGAAAGCGGTCTGCCCATGCAGTTTGAGGATGGCGAGGAGTATTCCCTCATCTATCCTGAAGTGACCATCCCACAGACAGCATTCAACACTAATCCCAAGCCTACAAACTACGAAGTCCGCTTGGAATCGACCATCGGCATCTATGGCACAGGCTTGCTCGATGCCCTCACCGACGAGGACATAGAGGCTCAGTGGTTGGCAGAATCCAAGTATGTCGAACTGAATCCAGCTCTATGGGACAAGGAAGCTGGCACATTCAAGGCTTCAGCTTATTACTCAGCAGGTTACAATGACACAGGCACATTCCGCAATGGCCAACATGGTCCGCTGAAGCGCTTCACCTATGCGATGACCCGTGGTTCGCTGCAAGATGGTGCAGGCGCCAATGCCATTTGGAACATCACCAACGTGACACGTTCCGACCGCCACTTCCTCTACACCACCCCAGCCTGGGCAAAGGCACAAAGCGAAGATGCGGAGGTCATCCAATACATCAAGGAGCATGGCGCAGCAGCGTCGAGCCTCCTGCATCCTTACTTTGCTGATGGAACGGATGAGGGAATCGCAGCCCGTGTGAACGAGATTCTGAGCTGTTCATCGATTGCCAAGAAAGAAACTTTCGACAAGTACCTCTTCAATGGAGCGCCTTATTGGGGACAGGATGAGATGAGCGACAAGCAGTATTATCAGTTCATGGTATGGCATCGAGGACTGGCTGTGCCTGCTGCACGCAATCTGCACGATGCTGAAGTACAGCGCGGCAAGGAACTCTTCTCACAGATGGGTTGTGCCCAATGTCACCGTCCTTCTTGGAAGACAGGTTCCGACAACATGTGGGTGGATGCCAGTATCAAGGCATACGCCCAGAGCCTTGGAAAGAATGCTACTGACATGTTGCCTAAGTATCCCAACCAAACCATCTGGCCCTATACCGATATGGTGCAGCACCGACTTTTCATGAAGAATGACATCCGCACGGGTTGGTGTCGTACCACACCATTGTGGGGACGTGGCCTCTCCCGTCAGTTGACAGGCGCTGATGACCGGTTGCACGATTGTCGAGCTCGCACAGTGCTGGAAGCCATCATGTGGCATGGTTATTCGAAGGCATCAGATGCCTATAGAGCCACGGAGAAGTTCTTCCATCTGAAGAAAGAAGAGCGTGATGCCATCATCAAGTTTATTGAATCCATTTAATGAGGAAAATTCTTATAGCACTTTACATCGTGGTGGTTGTCATGATGGCAGCCGCCACGATGATTGAAAAACATCATGGCACAACGTATGTCGCTGACAACATCTATGGTGCTTGGTGGTTCTCGGCACTATGGGCATTGCTCACCAGTGTCGCCATCTTCTATTTCATCAAGAGGAAGGTTCGTCGCCCTTTGGTCATCGTGCTCCATCTGTCATTTTGCGTCATTCTGGCTGGAGCCTTGCTTACTCATTTGACAGCAAAAAGAGGCATTGTTTTGTTGCGAAAAGGGCAGGTTACAACCCATTATCTAACACAAGACTTGAAGGAGCACAAACTGCCTTTCAGCATCACACTGCAACAGTTCGAAATTATGTATCATGAGGGTACGAACGCCCCTGCCGATTACATTTCCCATGTCACGATTGACCGCCAACCCTTCACCATCTCCATGAATCAGATAGCCAACCATAAAGGCATCCGGCTCTATCAAAACAACTATGATGAAGATTTGCAAGGCAGCGTTCTTTCCTTAAACAGCGACCCTTGGGGCATTCCCGTCACCTATGGCGGCTATGCCTTGCTCTTCATCTCGCTCATTTGGATGCTGATTGACCCCCAAGGCACATATCGGAAGATATTGAGAAGCATGACCAATGCCAAACGTTCAATGATATTGGCACTCTGCATGCTGTCACTCTCCCCACTCCATGCTGCCCCTCGCGCTCTTCCTGCTGAGACAGCCGAACGGTTTGGTCAATTGTTCGTGGTTTACAACGAACGTATATGTCCCATGCAGACCTATGCCCTCGACTTCACCAAAAAGCTGTATGGCAAGCGTCGCTATCAGGATTTCACAGCCGAGCAAGTACTCACAGGATTCATCTTCTTCTATGACGATTGGGTGCAAGTACCCCTGAAGCAAGAGACAAAGCCGATGAAGATGGACGAGAAACGAATGCTCATCATGCAACTGCATCAGGGCACACCACTCAAGATCTTCCCCTACGCAGAACAAGACAAAATCAGCTGGTATGCACCGACCAGTTCCCTGCCCGACACGATGGACGAAGAACATCAGAAGTACATGCGCGACGTGTTCAGTCTGCTGAATGGAGAAATCCAGGCTGGCCATTACGACATCGCCAATCAGTATTTGGACAAAATGCTGGAATATCAGAAAACCTTCGGACAGCGTTCCTTACCCAGCCCCTTGCGTGTCAAAGCAGAACGTATCTACAATCAGATACCCTTTGCCACCATCCTCTTCATGGTTTGCCTCACAGCAGGCTTTCTCCTATTCCTGGTGGGCATCTTTCGTCCCTCATGGCTCCGTTCACCCATCTCCAAAGTGCTGCTATTGATGGTCTGGAGCGCATTGACCCTCTGTTTGGCGCTTCGATGGATCGTGACCGGCAACATCCCCATGTCCAATGGCTATGAAACGATGCTGGCACTGGCTTGGTTCATCATGCTTGCCACCCTGTTCATGTCCTCCCTCTCGCCACTCATCACCACCTTTGGCTTCCTGCTCTCAGGCTTCTTCTTGCTCGTCAGCCACATCTCACAGATGGATCCTCTGATGACCCATCTCATGCCAGTGCTCAACTCCCCCTTGCTGACCCTCCATGTGTCCGTCATCATGATGGCCTATGCCCTGTTGTCACTCACATTCATCAGCTCGGTCACAGCCCTTCTGCAGCCTAAAAAGCGTCACGAGATGCACCTCCTCTCCCAACTGATGCTCTTTCCCGCCCTCACGTTCATGGGTTTCGGCATCTTTATTGGAGCCATCTGGGCGAATGTGTCATGGGGCACCTACTGGTCGTGGGATCCCAAGGAAACGTGGGCGCTCATCACCTTCATGATTTATGCCGCTCCAGCCCATCGCTCCTTCTCACCCCTCCATCCACACCATTCCTCCCTCTTCTACCACATCTACATGACCCTTGCATTCCTCACGATTCTCATGACCTATTTCGGCGTCAACTATTTTCTTGGTGGCATGCATTCTTATGCTTAAAAACACTCGCAAAACCTTGTATTGTGTTACTGAGAGAAATGAAAACCTTTTCAAAATAAAGCATTTTCTCCCCTGACTTCTTGCAATTACGAGATTTTTTTCGTATCTTTGCAAAAGAAATCACTTTGGGGCTACCCGACACAAAAAAGCAGAAGAATATGCCACGCAAGACTGACGGAATAGAATTTGAGATTCATCCACGCCCCACGAAGGGTGAGGACGGAAAGCCCTTGCTTTATGTGCGTCCTGCCAAAGGCTGGAAGAAGAGTTTCAAGGAGCTGGAGACTTTCTGCAATAAGTATCGAGGGATGCGTCCTGGCGAGATGCAAGCGCTGTTCAACGTGATGATGGACGTGGTGGGACTATGGCTGTCAGATGGCTATCGGGTGGAAACACCTATCGGCTCGTTCGCCCCCAAGCTGAAGTTGAAGGGCGAGCACACCGATCCCAAAACCATTCACGGTAGAGATGTGGAATACGCAGGCGTTGAGTTCATTCCCTCCAAAGAATTCGTCGAGGAATGTGGTCGCAACAGGGAGGGCTATCGCAAGAGTCGAGCTTCTGTGGGCAACAGTCAGATGTACGATGAGAAGGCGATGGAAGAGGCGCTCCGACGCTGCATGAAGTTTGGTTACGCCACCGTACCCGAATTCATGATATTCAGCGGTTTGAAGCGCGATTCAGCCAAGAAATATCTCGACAGCCTATGCAAAGGCGACCAGCCACGCCTCAGAAAAATCAGGGAAAGCCGCCGCTGGCTCTACTTCCCCACGAAGAAAGAATAAGAAACAACACAAGGTTTTGACCGACCGCCCCAACATATAAGGGCGGACGCTCGCAGATGTACGGGCGCCCGCCCTTATTTATGCGTCCGACCGCCCGTGACCAGCAATTCCCCGTCTCCGTCCCTGTTACCCCCTATCTCTTTCCCTGTTAGATAGGGGGCTTTCCCCTCAAAGCCCCTGTGAGAAAAATTAACGTCCCCACGAGGGATAAGTGTCCCCTTACTAGGCGGCAAAAACGACAAAACAATGACAGCGTCATCGCCTCTGATCAAAAAAAAGAGATGTTAAAAATTTGATGGGATCCGAGATGTATTCTTCTCAATAACCAATTATAGCTCTGACATATTTAATCTTCGAAATTAACAGACTAATCATGGCACTTATCACAAAAGTCAATAAAGTGCAGACGACAATCTGCAATATACCATTCATATTCTGCATCCAATCCGTTTTCCATAAAATATTTCTCATCACTAATATATGTATCAAATAGATGCCAAAACTCAATTTGGATAATTCCACAACAAAACCTGGAAATTTTGACACGTTTCTCATCAATCGCTGTACAATACCCCACCATACAACACATTGCAATGCGACAGTTATGCTCAAATACCAAAATATGCTATAGAAATCGACCTTAACATTCATTACCAATAGTGTAATTGGCAATACCACAGAAATGGCAATAAATGCAATAATCAATACGGCATTTCGACCCATAGACACCGGTTTTCCCAAATAATGCTTCAAATAAAAACCTAATACATAATAACCTACATAGCCATGAAAATAATATAGCCAACTTGCATCACCTTCATTTATCGGCAAGAATAGTTTCACAAATGGGACACACAATGTCACCAACCATATTATTAAATAAAACCCAACTTCTTTCCTATTTGCCAAACTTAACCATCTGGATAGAATTGGGGTCAATAAGTACATACCTGCAAGGCAATACATAAACCACAAAATGCTCAATTCTGCGTTTTTTACACCATATCTCTCAAACCCCCATCCTACAAAACTCCAAAATAAAAGAGGTATCAGAATCTTGGTAAATCGTTTTTGCAAGAAAACATGCGTTTCAAAAGATTCCACAACATTGGATTTCAACAATAAAGCTCCGCTCACCATAAAAAACAAACCAATCCCAGGAGCAGTTAAATAGCTTATTCCGCTTAATACCATGCCTGATGTACCTAATCCTGGCATTGGGGAATGCATTAACACTATCATCAGACAAGCAATCAGACGGATCACATCCAGTGATTCGTCTCTCTTCATTTTACACATAATTAAAGAGGTATTGTCTGGGAACCGATTACTATTGTTCATTGTTGATTTTTAAGTCCTATTTTGCAACAGCAATGTATCAAAGAGTCAGGATGGCAAAGTTATTACTCTTAAGCCATGAAAAATTTCTTATAGGTACAAAAAGAAAACGTGGACAATTACTATCGTCTACGTTCTTCGAGGTATCGCCAAACACCTAACAATCCTAAACGAGTAAAAGCCCACGCCATAAGCGTGAGCATCCAGACTTTGTACTCTTGGATTGTTCTTAATTTTGGCGAAATTTCGAAGAACAAGATTCTAAGCGGACGCTTCTTTCTATATGTCTTTAATTATAAGTTATCTTAGCCCATAGGCATATTGGTTTTTAGTGAAACATTATTATTGTAAGGAATAATCGTTCCTATTTATCTTTTTCAGCAATGTACTGCTTGATTTTCTCTATCAACTGGCGGGTAGGTTCAAGAATCATATAATAATTGTTTGTCTTGTTCAACATTAAAATAGAACATAGAATGAGGACCATGATACCATTGTTGCTTGGTATAGGCACGTGCACTAACATCTTCTCCTATATCCCATCCCATTTCCACAAAGGGGAATTCCAATTCATCCCTTTCCTTGTAATGAACACTTGGCTTATCCAGCAACAGCAGCAGATCCCAATCGCTATCCTCATGATAGTCACCACGAGCACGAGAGCCATAGAGATAGAGTGTGCTGCCCTTTGGCAGAACCTTCTTCGCCACTTCTTTGATGTTGTTGATAACCTGTGAATGCCTCATAATGATTCTATTTTCATTTGCAAATTAACAACATTTTTATTTCTCTTCCAAATTATTCCAAACTTTTTTCTGTTTTTTTGCCAGGGGACAGTCATTGACATCAATTGGAATCCGAATTTGGTCATCTCGCCTGTCACCTCTATGGGTTCGGTTTGTTTGGAAAACTCAGCGACGACGGAGGATGATGTAGAGGATGACGGGAGCACCGAGGATGGGGGTGACGGCATTGAGAGGAATGACCGTCGTGGGAGGCAATGTGCAAAGCAAATTACATAGAAGAGCCAACACCGATCCAGTCAACATCGTTACAGGCAACAGTACCCGATGATTGGACGTTCCTAACAATAGGAACGCAACGTGGGGCGTGGCTAATCCGAGGAAAGCGACAGGACCACAATAGGCGGTGATGACTGCGGTGAGCAGGCCTGTGGCAAGGAGCAGAAGGTTGCGAGTGCGCTGGATGTTTATGCCCAAGTTCGTGGCGTATGCTTCTCCTAACAGAATGGCATTCAGAGGTTTCATCAGCAAGAGGGCAAGGAAGAGTCCGATCAAGCACAGGGAGGCGAAGATGGGCATCTGCTGCATGGAGACGCTGTTGAAATTACCCATGCCCCAGATGAGGAAACTCTGAATGTTCTCCACCGAAGCAAGGAAGTTGAGTAGTGAGATGACTGACGAGGTGATATAGCCCATCATGATACCCGTGATGAGCAGCATGAGGTTGTTTTTCAGGAGGGAGGAGAAGAGCAGCAGCAAGCCCATAATCAGCAAACTGCCCAAGAACGCCGCTCCCACGATGGCAAGATAACCACTCCAAGAGTATAGCCCTGCTGTGATGGTGCCTCCAAATGCCAGCATTACAATGGCCACACCCAAGTTCGCTCCTGATGAAATACCCAAGATGGAAGGACCTGCCAGTGGATTATGGAAGGAAGTCTGCAAGAGAAGACCTGCTGTCGCCAATCCTGCTCCTGCCAACATTGCTGTGAGGGCAGTAGGGAGTCGAGACCCCAAGATGATGTAAGAGACAGAGGAATTGGAGGGGGTGTCACCCTGAAGGGTTCGGAGCACTTCCATCGCATCAATATGAACAGATCCGATGAAGATGTTGAGCACAAAAAGGCTGACAACCAAGAGGATGAGCAGGGCGAAGCGGAGTTTCATTTGAATGAAGCGTTATCGTTAGGGTTATCGTTAAGGCTTGAGCCTCTCATAAAAGTGCATGGGCTCTTGCGACTGCACTTCTGGATGTGTGATTTGAATGATGTCAGACAACATGCGGTCAGGATGGAAAGGTGAACGTTCGTAGAAAAAGGTGGTACGTGTGTTGCAGCCCCAGATGTTCTGCTTTTGGAACGCCTCAAACTCTGAATACACAGACGCTTCAGTTGCCAATTCCTTCAAGGTTTTCTGATTGTCGCTCTCATAGCGAATCAACCAATAATCAGCATCATGTGCTTGGGCATAGACCTGCTCCGTCGAAAGAGGAACAGAGCCGCTCTGCGTATAATCAGGAAAGGCAGTCTGTGCCCCAGCATCGGTATATAGCTGGCCAATGGCGCTATGTACGCCTGGTTGATACCACACATTCCCATAGAGGAGTTCCGAAAGGATGCGGGGACGCTGGTCTGACTTCGCCACCAAAGCACTTAGGCTGTCGTAATGAGCTACCAATGCCTCGAACATCGTGTTCGCCTCCTTCTCCTTGCCAAAGAGCAGACCGTAAAACTTCATCCATTCTGCACGTCCCAAAGCCGTAGGTTCCATATATTCAGCACATTCCACGATGGGGATGCCAAGTTGCCCCAACTTGTCGTGTCCCGTATTACTTTCGAAGGGCGACACCAACATGGCATCAGGCTGCAGCTGGATGATGCGTTCTTGATTGGGTGACATACCATTACCACAATCCACCACCTCCTTCGTCAGACCATGAATGTATTGCTTCTCACACACGCCTCCAATGCTTGTCTCCATCCCCAATTCGCAGATGAGTCCGCAATGAACAGCCGTGAAGACAAGGGCGTTTTTCAAGGGAAACTTGATGAGTTGAGAATTGACAGTTGACAGTTGACAGTTGGGGGCGTCAGAGGGAATCAACATGTAGGAACCTAATAGACCTTTGCCCCAAGGGTTGACCAAGTCCACCTTCACACAGTCTCCATACCGCACCATCGTGATGTTCTTGGCATAAAGCATGGGAATGGTGTCGCCTTCCTCTTGCAGGAATGAGGTGCGATTGCTTCCGCACCCAACCAAGAGCATGGAAACACTTATCAGTATGTAGAGAATCTTCTTCATGTTCATTATTTATATATCTATGATCTATAACTTCAAAGTTAGGTAAATCTCATAATTTCTTCGTGGCATCGGACGGGAGAGAACGGTGACGTATTCCGTAGAGAAGAGGTTGTTGACTACACCTTTTACCGCCCAATTGGTTTTGTGCCAACGGAAAGTCTTTTCCAACGATAGGTCTGTCATGTAGTAGGGCTTCAAGCGTCCTGTGATGTAATTAACCTCGTTGCTCGTGGTGGTGTAGCGTTCTGAATAATGGTTCCATTGATAGAGCAATGTCCATGTACGCCATTGGATACGTGCATTGAGATTGGCGGAAGTCTTCGGCACATAGCAGAGTTGCTTGCCATAACTGGCATCGTTTGAGTTGATGTCCTCGCCGATATTTTTCGACGGTGTCCAAGCAAAGTTTCCTGCCAATGACACTTTCAAATTCTTGGTCAGCAACCATGAAGCATCCATCGAGCATTCCAATCCATAATTATGTACTTTCTTCACATTCGAGGGTTCCCAAAATCCCTTCGTGTTGGGTGTCCAGAGAATCCAATCTTTGATATGTGAATCGAAGGCCGTTATGTTTCCCTTCAAAGTCCATTGTTTCTTCTTCACAGCCCATTCCACGCCCATATCATAGGTGAAACCCTTTTCTGGTTGCAAGTCGGGGTTTCCGCCTGGTTGGAAATAGAGGTCATCCATCGTTGGATAACGGTAATTGCGTGCTACCGATGCTTTCAGCACCACGTTCCAGGGCTTCCACAGTATCACGTCGGCAAACAACGCTGGAATCGGTGCCACCCAATCCTCTTTATAAATCTCCTCACGGACTACAGCAGCCAAAGAAAAGACCTCCACAGGACGCCATCTCGCCTGTACATTGGCGTGATACTCAGGACGTCCCTTGTCAAAGTTCTTGCCGATATGGAAAGGGCTTCGGTCGTGGCTGTTCACATGCGTGTAATAAGTTTCCAAGCCTCCCATCAGCAGCCATTGTGGTGAGAGCATCCAATCGGCATTGGCTTGGAAGAAAGCCGTGTTGGAATAGCTGCGTGAACTGGTGACGGAGTTTTTCATCTCCTGACGCGTCGTGAAGTATTCATAGCCGATGTCTGCGTAGGTATATCCTGCTTTCATCGCCCATTTGGTCTTCTCGCCGATGGCATCCCAAGAGAGTACACTTCGCAGGGTGTTGTTGCGCTGCTCATTCTTGAAATCGCTGTCATCCTTATAATCCACACTCAGGAATGGAAGTCCTCGCTTCATGTGGCTCCACCACACTGATGCTCCTAGTTTGTTCCCATTGTCTGCGTAGTAGTAAACCTCCTGCAACAGATGGACATCGTCGAAATAACCACTCTTGTTGCGTTCCTCTGGATGATAGGAAGAGGCCCAATTGCCTGCCTCGTCATACACATCTGTCTTCTTGTCGCGATTGGTGTATTTGTAGTCATTGTCCGAGGTGGAATAGACCACCCTTGTGGAGGAGGACAAACGCTGGTTTTTATAGGTGAGACGAAGGAAATCATCATAGGTGTTGAAAGAACCAATGCCTTGTACCAACTGCAAACCAAGGCCGTTCTTCTCAATCGGTTTGTTGACCATCTCCACAGCACCACCCAAACCACCTCCTAAGAGGTTGAGGGACGAAGCCCCATGATAGAGATTGGCTTCATCGATGAAGTAGGCAGGAATGGTGGAGAAGTCGAGTGTTCCCAGCATGGGCGAATTGATGCGCATGCCGTTCCAAGTCACTTGCGTATGTGAAGGAGATGTGCCACGAAATTCAACCAGCGATTCGGTGGCACGGCCATAACTCTTCACAAACACGGTGGAGTTTTTCGACAGAATGTCTGCCATCGAGAGGGAGATGTTCTCGTGCAACACGAGTGTGTCGAGTTTGGTCATCTCCACGCCCACATCTTTCAGACGGCGATGTGCCACCACCTGAACATCGTCCAGATGCACCACCTCTTGCCCCAGCATCGGCAAGCTGAGCATTGAGCCTAACAGGAGAGACAACCACCGCATAAGAAGTTTATTTTTGGAGATGACAATCGTAGATGCCATAGACTTCTGTGGAGATGTCTCCCAAATTTGGGGAATAACCTGTTTGAGCTGTCTGCACCTTCACGAAATCGATATACTGCAGGTTCGCTGCTTTTCCGTCCCAAGTCTTGGCATTGCTGATTTTATAATAGCCCATCGCATTGATGGCGTCGAACGCATCGTTCTTGAAATAGTCGGAACCTTGATTGTCCACATAGCCCCAATCGAACGGAGGTTCCATCGTGTAACCACGCTCGTAGGTGTGGGTGTCCTTCAGTCGGGTGCCGAAATAGGTGTGTTCCGTTCCTTCTACCCAGTCTTGCCAGTAGTAGGCGTGGGTGTTCCAAAGCGACATATAAGGCACGATGCCTGTGTTGCCCAAACAATCCTTCCATGCTGTATGCGACTGGGGCACTTGGGGTTTGTAGTAGGTGATGGCATACTCTGCTGTGCTGTTGGCTGTGCCATATTCACTGCCAGCCAATTCATACCAAGGATCGTTGGGAAGTCCATCACCATTCACATCCTGACTCACCCAGATGATGCCAGGCTCAGACTGATAACTGAAAGGATTCCCCTTAATGGCCAAATCGTAATTGCCTGAATTCTCCACACTGTGGTCGAAACCAGCCACAACATAACCACCTTGTGCGCCCATCGATACTGACCACATCTTCTTCCAATGGCTCAACACCGTGTCGCAGGCTTCCTCCATCGAGGCACCACTACGAATCAAGTCCCCCACAATCGTATAACCATTAACTTGATGCCCTGGGGCTGGCATATATTCATAGACTTTGTTGACCAATGACTGACTTGTCGAGGTGGTCGCACGTCGATAGGTTCCTTCTGCTGGACAAACCGTGATGGTGAAGGTCTGGCTCACCTCACAGGTGTCGTTCTTCATGGTGAGCAATAAAAGGTGTTCTCCCAACGGAAGTCCTGCTGTGTCGAAGATATACGATATTTCTGCTACATCATTCTGATGCACAGGTTCAGAAACCGCTTTACCATCGAGTGTCCATGTGTAGGTGCCGTCTAAGTCGTTCTCCACCATGTAGGCTTTCACCTTCAGCGTTCTGCCTTGTGGGATGTTGATGGTTGTCCAAGGGAATTTCCAAGCAAATACGGAGTCGTTAGGAGTGAAAAGTCCTTCGCCCGTCAGGTTCTCTTCCAGCGTATCTACCTTGATGACGGTAATTTTCAGCTCGTCTTCTGTGGTTCCGAATGCGTTGGTGACTTTCAACGTGATGTAGTATTCGCCCAGCGTCTCTGCCACAAAGATGTAGGAAGCTCCTGTGCCGATGACATGTCCATCCATGCTCCATTCGTAGGTGGTTTTCTCGTCCACATACTCACATAGGGGCACAATCTCCAATTCGCTGCCTTGTTCCATGCGATAGCGAGCACTTGCCACAGGAAATGCGATGGTGGGAGGCAGACCGTTCTCGTCCCTTCCATCATTGTCGCTGCAAGCTGTCAGCAACAAGAGTGTCATCAGACACAATACACCTATTTTCTTCATTATTTGAACGCGAAATGATTGGGGTTGATGCCGACACGGAACTGGTCAATCAGCGTGCCATTGGCATCATAGCGATACACGACACCTGCCTGGCTGTAATCCACAGCATCGCCCACATAAACATCGCCGTTGCGAGGGTTCACGCCGATGCCGTAGAGTTTGTGCCTACGTCCGTTGGCATCCTTGGGAGCCTCGATGAAGGGACGCACAGGCAGATGAGTGGCGGTGATGCTCATCTTGTAGATGTCATTATTAATAATGTAGAGCACATCCTTGGTGGCATTCATCTCGATTTGCACGTTCGCCTCGTCGGAGTCGAGCGCCTGATCCATTTCCACAGCACCTGTTTCCGCATCGATGCGATAGAGGTGGGGGATGTTGTCGCTGAAACTTTCATCCTCCATCGAATAGCCGCCATCGGTGATGACCCAGAGTTTGCCGTTCTTGTCGGCTTTCATCGACTTGGGTTGCCAACTGCTCAGGGTGATTTCCCTCACCATCTGGTCTGTTTCCGTGTCGATGACCAGGAGTTTGTTGCTGTATGACCAGCAGTTCGTATAGACGTACCTGCCCACCTGCACCATCTCTTCTGTGGAGCAATAGCCTCGGCTCTCCTCTTGTTGGGTGGCGATGGCACCTGTCCACATGAAGGTCTTCGGATTGATGATATTGACGTAGGGTGAATAAAGGTCGGTCACGTAGGCTTTGGTGTCGCTGACGAAATGCACATAACGGGGATTGATGATTTGTGTGCCCAAGGTGGTCACTTGTCCCTTCACCCGAAATGTCTCTGCGTCAATGCCCCAGATGATGCCTGAATTCTCCACAGCGATATAGGCAATTCCATTCTTGATGATGATGGACTGACCTGTATCTCCCAGCTTTCTGCCGTTGGCTCGCTGAAACACACCATTCTCCACGTGCTTCTTCTCTGGGTCGTAATAGGATAGGGTCGCATTGCCTGAGTTGAAGTTACCTTCATTGAGGATGAACACACCCTGACCTGACGAAGAGAAGTGCTCCTCTTCCGTCCCATCGTCAGAACCACTGCATGCTGCCGTCAGCATGGAAGCCGACAGCAGCATGTAGGTGAAGATATTCTTAAGTTGTCTCAATGAGCGTTGCATGGATGAGATCAGAACTTGACAACCACGTTGTCGAAGGCAAAGTACTTAGGATGCTTCACACCCCAGTCGGACTTGTCGCTGCCATCCATCGTGAATTCAAGCTTGTTCACTTCGCCCAGCGGGCTGAGGTCAATCTTCTTCCACGATTCCAGAATCTCACCGTCCTTGGCCAAGTCGAATGTCACAGTGCCAGTTTGAGTGTCGCCTTTGTAACCCGTGATGGTCACAGTCAGGAAATCACCCTGTTCGGTCAGCGCCTTCGCATAACCGTCACCATTCTTTGTAGCGCCCAACTGATAAGTAGTGGGAGACACATCCATTGACTTGATCGTGCGTGCCTTACCATCAGCGAAAGAGATGGAAGCATCGCAATAAACCACAGCGAAATTGGCAGAACCGTTAGATACAGGCACAGCCAGCTGATAGTTGTAAGCGGCGTGATTCTCGATGTCGGCATCAATGTAGTTGCTCACAGCTACACCACCTTCAGCAAAACCATAGAGACCGCCCCAAGCGGCTGTGAGTGAGCTGGAGAGCTGCGAATTGGCATCTGTCCAAGAATAAGACACAGGCGTCGTGCCACCATCACCATACAGGAGTGTACCACCATATTGAGGATTGTCAATCTTGGCAGTCCACTGGTCGCCTTCGAAGTTCAAGGTTTTTAAGTTTTCGTCATCATCGCTACAGGATGTGAACACTGCCATGCTCATTGCCAGCACGGCGAAAGAGTAAAGAATCTTTTTCATAAGTTTGTAAGATTAAGTTGATAAGTATGATAGTAATGTTTATAGGGGCATGTTGCCGTGTTTCTTCGGAGGATTGCTCTGGTTCTTGTTGCGCGACATCTCCAATGCCTGGATGAGGCGGATGCGGGTGTCGCACGGTGAGATGATCTCGTCGATGTAGCCCAGTTGTGCGGCTGGCATGGGGTTGGCGAACTTCTGACGATACTCCTCGATCTTCTGGGCACGCTCTTCGGGAGTGGCTTTGCGATAGAGGATGTTGCAGGCTCCTTCGGCTCCCATCACGGCGATTTCGGCTGTTGGGTATGCGAGGTTCACGTCTGCTCCGATGCACTTGGAGTTCATCACGATGTAGGCACCACCATAGGCTTTGCGGGTGATGAGCGTAATCTTAGGTACGGTTGCCTCTGCGAAGGCATAGACTATCTTGGCGCCATGACGGATGATGCCGTTGTGCTCTTGCTGCACGCCAGGCAGGAAGCCAGGCACGTCCTCCACAGCGATGAGGGGGATGTTGAAGCAGTCGCAGAAGCGGATGAAACGGGCAGCCTTGTCGGAAGCGTCGATGTCGAGGGCTCCAGCAAGGAAGTTGGGTTGGTTGGCGACGAAACCGACGGTACGTCCTGCCATGCGTCCGAAGCCGATGACGATGTTCTTGGCAAATTCGGGCTGAATCTCGAAGAAGTACTGCTGGTCACAGACGGGTTCGATGATGTTGCGGATGTCGTAGGGAATGTTGGGGTCGGTGGGCACCACATTGTCGAGTTCGTGGCAGATGCGGGTAACCTCGTCTGTGACGGGATGCACAGGCGCATCTTCCATGTTGTTCGATGGGATGAAGCCAATGAGTTCGCGGATGGTCATGAGCGTCTCTTCGTCGCTGTTGCAGATGAAGTGGCTCACACCGCTCACAGAGTTATGGGTCATGGCTCCACCAAGGGTTTCCTTATCAACATCCTCGTTGGTCACAGCCTTCACCACGTTGGGACCTGTCACGAACATCTGGCTCTGCTCCCTCACCATGAGGATGAAGTCAGTCAGGGCTGGTGAGTAACAGGAACCACCGGCACAAGGACCGAGGATGGCGCTGATTTGGGGAATGACGCCCGATGCCATCACGTTCCTTCTGAAGATGTGTGCGAAGCCTGTGAGTGACTCGACACCCTCCTGAATGCGAGCACCACCCGAATCGTTCAGTCCGATGATGGGGGCACCGTTCTTCAAGGCGAGATCCTGCACCTTGGCTATCTTCTGTGCATTGGCTGCCGACAACGAACCGCCCAACACAGCAAAATCGAAGGCATAGACGAAGACGATGCGTCCGTCTATCTTGCCATATCCTGAAATGACGCCGTCGCCCTCGATGCGCTTGTTTTCCATGCCGAAGTCGTTGCAGCGATGCACCACGTGCTTGTCCAGTTCGACAAAAGTGCCGCGGTCGAGCAGCGTCTCTATTCTTTCTCTTGCAGTAAGCTTATTCATTGTCTTTCTTTTTTAATTCTAATCGGATGAGCGCTTGTTCCACACGGACGCTGTCGCCCACATTCACTAAGATGTCCTTCACGGCGCAGTCGGCACTTACTTTGTAGTTCGACTGCATCTTCATGGCCTCCATCGTGAGCACGGTGTCGCCTGCTTTAAGTTCGTCGCCTGGCTTCACGTAGATGTTCACAATCTTGCAGGGCATCGGAGCCGCGATGACATCGGCCTGTACTGTTTCCAGCGAACCACCACGACGCATCTTCATGTACTTTGCCTGCGAGTCGAGCATATCAATCTGATAGGTAGAGTAGTTAAGGTTCACACGATAGTGCTTCTCCCCGCTTTCACGGATGAGTTCGGCATTGTAGGAGTTGCCGTCGTAGATGAGGGAACAAGTACCGTTTTGTAGCATGGCCACATCCACGTCAAACACCTTTCCGTCAATGTCTATCTTCACTTGGTTGCCCTCCTTGCTCAGCAGGGTCACTTCCAAGGTCTTATTTCCAACTTGTATTTCCATTATACTCTCAACACTCCTTTCTGCAATCCGAATGCTCTCCAACGGCTGATGGCTGTGTTCTCAGCCGTGGGCGTGGTGGGTTTATTCTCTTCGAGGTTCATCAGATAGTCGATGTAGGCCGCAATGACTGCCATAGGTTCTGAGTCGTTCTTGAAACCTGGACGAGGACGTAGGCGGTCTTGGTTGCGCTCGATGAAGTAGGTGTTGTAGTTACCCTGCTTGAAGTCGGGCACATCGATGATGCGGCGCAAGTAGCGGATGTTGGTGGTCAAGCCCGTGATTTTGTATTCGTAGAGCACACGGCGCATACGCTCGATGGCATATTCGCGGCTGGTAGCCCAAACGATGAGCTTACCAATCATCGGGTCGTAGTGGACGGGAATTTCATAACCCTCATACACGTAGGAGTCGATGCGGGTACCAATGCCATGGGGCTCGGTCAACTGCTTGATGACACCTGGCGAAGGCATGAAGTTGTGCTCCGTGTCTTCGGCACAGATGCGGCACTCGATGGCATGACCACGCTGGCGGATGTCCTCCTGACGATAGCGCAGGGGCTGTCCGTCGGCAATGAGAATCTGCTCCTTCACAAGGTCGATGCCCACCACCTCCTCCGTAATAGGATGCTCCACCTGCAAGCGAGTGTTCATCTCCAAAAAATAGAACTTATGGTATTTATCGACGAGGAATTCGATGGTGCCTGCTCCTTCATATCCCACGGCACGGGCGGCAGCCACAGCCTTGGCTCCCATTTCCATGCGCAGGTTGTAATCGATGAAGGGGCTTGGACTTTCCTCCACAATCTTCTGATGGCGGCGCTGCACAGAACATTCGCGGTCAAACAGATGCACCACGTTGCCATGTTTGTCGCCTAAGATTTGGAACTCGATGTGATGAGGCTCCTCCACAAACTTCTCGATATAGACGGTGTCATCGCCAAAGCCCGACATCGCCTCACTACGGGCGGCATTGTACATCTCCACCACATCCTCTTCACGTTCGATGAGGCGCATGCCCTTGCCACCACCACCCATCGATGCCTTCAGCATGACGGGGAAGCCAATCTTCTTGGCCACTTCGACAGCCTCTTCAGCCGACTTCAGGGGTTCTTCTGTGCCAGGCACGACAGGCACACCTGCCTCAATCATCTTGCGACGTGTGCTGATCTTGTCGCCCATATCCTCCATCGTCTCAGGTCGAGGACCGATGAAGATGAAGCCTTCCTGTTCACATCGACGGGCAAACTCCGAGTTCTCGGAGAGGAAGCCGTAGCCAGGGTGGATGGCATCCACCTTGTGCTTGTGGGCAGCCTCAAGGATATGGTCGATGTTCAGGTAGCTGTCGCTGCTGGCCGCTCCACCGATGCACTCCGCTTCGTTGGCAAAGAGCACATGGCGAGAGAGGCGGTCAGCCGTGCTATATACCGCCACCGAACGGATGCCCATCTCGTAGCAACTTCTCATCACACGGATGGCAATCTCCCCTCGGTTGGCTACTAATATCTTTCTTATCATAGAATAAGAATTGAAAAGTTGAATAATTGAAAAATTGAAGTTGCCCTGCGGTTCGTGTACATCGCGTTAGCCTAAACTTCAATTTTTCAAATCTTCAATCCTTTAATTTTACATGAGTCTCAAAGTGAAGTATCCCAGCAGCATACCCACAACACCAATCACGATACCCACCTTCAGCATCTCGTTCTGCTTCACCAGACCCGTAGAGTGGGCGATGGCGTTAGGAGGAGTACTGATAGGCAGACACATCGAAACGGATGCTGTAACGGCAATGGCGATGAGCATGGTTGTAACGCCACCGATGCTGTCGAGACGGTCGCCCATACCCTTGCAGACAACTGCCAGCACAGGTACGAGAAGAGCCGTTGTGGCCGTGTTGCTGATGAAGTTCGACATGGCGTAGCACACCAGCATGGCGATGATGAGAATCACGAGTGGAGACCACTGGTCGAATGGAATGCTCTGGATAGCGTTCTCAGCCAAGCCCGACTCGTTCAGCGCCACACCAAGAGCGAAACCTCCAGCCACCATCCACAGCACACTCCAGTTCACACCCTGCAAGTCCTTGGCGGTGATGACGCCAGTGGCAGCGAATACAGCGATAGGAATCATGGCCACCGTGTTGGCATTCACACCCGTCACCTTGTCGAGCAACCAGAAGAGGATGGTTACGATGAACGTCACAATCACCACCGTGGTGCGCCAGTTGTGCTGGATATTGCCCTCGATGTTCAGTTCAATGGTCTTCTGCTTGAAGGGGAAAAGCTTCAAGAGCAGCCACCAACCGAAAATGAGCAGGATGAGCGTCATTGGAACCATATACATCATCCATTCGCCAAAGCCGATGTTGAGGTTCATGCCCTCAGGGTCGTTCAGATACTTCAGCGCAATCATGTTAGGAGGCGTACCGATAGGAGTGCCGATACCACCGATGTTGGCACCCAATGGAATGGCCAATGTCAGTGCCACACGCCCCTTTCCGTCGGCAGGTAGAGCCTTAAACACAGGAGCCAAGAACGTGAGCATCATCGCAGCCGTAGCCGTGTTGCTGATGAACATGGAGAAAAGACCCGTGATGAGGATGAAGCCCAAGAGCACCACCTCACTCTTCTTGCCGAAAGGTTTCAGCAGATAGCGAGCCATTACCACGTCCAGACCACTCTTCGTCGTAGCGATGGCCAGCACGAATCCACCCAAGAACAGGATGATGATAGGGTCGGCAAACGTAGCCATGAGTACCTTGTAGCTCAACAGCTCACTCTTCTCCAAGCCCGAAGAATAGAAGCTCAAGGCACTGTCAGAAGTGGCGAACAGCAGCATACAGATGACACACACCGACGTAGCCCATGCAGGAATCGCCTCCGTCAGCCACATCAGGGTGGCGAACACGAAGATGGAGATGATGCGCTGCTGCACCACCGTCAGGCCATTGATGCCGAACGACTCTGTGGGCAGACACGCCACAATCACCGTCGCGATGATCGAGATGACCGACGCGATGAATTCCTTGTTGTTGAACCTGTTCGACATCTTGTTGACGAACTTACTTCCTCTCTGAGGTTCCAGCCTGTTGAACAAATGCAGGTGGAACAGTTTGTTGTTAAAAATCGACATATACTAATTATAATTAGAACTTTCGATAAAGGAGCGCCCCGACATCGCTGCCAGAGCTCTCCGGCATTTACAACACTTTTTGTGAATTGATATATATAAATAATGTATAAGGTTTCCGTCGATGTCCGTAGTCCCGCAGACACGCGTCTCAATCGGCAAATGGCAGGTCTTCTGACTCGTCCTATGTTCGCTGCTCGGTCTTCCCGAAGAATCTCAAAGCCCGTCCGTCAGACTTCGCCTTGACTTCAGTGACCCTGTTGGCAGCACCCTCAAAAAAGGACTCACAGCATCGGGTAATGTCGGGGATTTTCACCCCATTCCCATCTTAGCTCCGTCGCCACACCGCCCAAATAAGATGTGGAAGGAGAACCAAATGCGCTGCAAAGTTACAACATATTGTGCGAATAACAAAATTTATTTGCGATTTCCGCTCCCATAGCCAACAAATTATGTTTCTGGAGTGCTGAAATGGGAAATGGAACCGCTTTGGCGATAGTGTCATATTGCGATGGTGATGCTCTCCTCCAATAACCCAGCGTTATTGGAAAATAAGGGTTGGTTATTGGGAAATAAAGAGCCTCTGACAAATGACAGATGACAGTTTTGTTTTTGTGGTGCTCATGGGCGCATTTGTCTATGAGTTCTTCTTTTTTTTATCTATATGATTAGTTTTATTTAGATTCATATATAATTATCTATCTATGATGATGCTTGTCCAACCCTCTTCTTCCATGCTGAAAAGAAACTGTCATCTGTCATGGGAGAGGGTGTGACAGGAGGATTTGGCGGGTAGAAGAAAGACCCTCTCCCCGACCCTCCCCCGTAATGGGGAGATGTCCGCAGGACAGAGAGGGTCTTCTTGTCAATTCTTCTTAGATTCCAAGTGCATTCTTGGCAGCACCTGCGGCATTGTCGATAGCTTTACCTGCTTCCTTTTTGCCTGACTCAACAGCGTTGTTGGCAGCGTCAGCAGCAGCACTCTTGGCAGTAGTGGCAGCACCAACCACAGCGTTCTTGGCACCTTCAGCAGCGTCTGTTGCAGCATCTGCTACATTCACTGGAATAGCCTTCACAGCAGAAACAATGTTGTTCAGCGTCTCGTTGTTAGCCGTGAACTGGGCAATCTTCTCCTCGTTCTCGTTGATGAACTGCTGCAACTTGGCAATGTAAGCCTGAGCCTCTTCGAGCTTGCCTTCTTCCTGGAGCTTGGCAATGTAAGCCTGAGCCTTCTGAAGGAAAAACTGTGTTGCTTCAACGTCATCGTCGGCAACAGCTTTAGAGAGCGATGAGATCATTGCATCCACATTAGCCTCAGGAGGAGTTACATCAGTCACGATGGTGTCTGCGTTGATGGAGTCAATGTTCACGTCGCCCTTACCAGTGCCGTTGCATGATGCGGTGAAGGTGATGACTGCAAGAGCCACGATACCAAAGAAAATCTTTTTCATTTTGCTTTAAGTTTTAAGAAGTTAAACAATTATTTCACTAAACCGTGGCAAAGATAGAGAGTTTTTTACTAACTTTGCAACCCGAAACGAAATATCGCATCCATGAAGAGATTTTTAACACATATTATTACGATTTGCTGTCTCCTGATGCTCATTTCCTGTGGTGAAGACCGCACATGGCAGTATGAGGAAAAGACGCAGCACAATCATTGGATTCACGAACTGATGTCTGACCAATACTTGTGGGCAGACACAGTGGCGAGAATGGAACCGAGTTGGAAGGATTTTTTTGCGACACCCAGCGATTTCCTTTCGAAGTTGACAAGCAAGAGTGGACACTCCGATTCGTGGTCGTATGTAGAGGTGGACACGTTGGTGTCCGACAGCCACGAGCGAGGTTATTTCAACCACATCAATTCCTACGGATTGGATTTCACGATGATGACAGACCCCACGGGACAAACCACGAAGTCGATGCTGAGAGTTCTGACCGTCTATCCGAAAAGTCCTGCGGATCGGGCTGGTTTACTGCGTGGCGACTTCATCTGTTCAGTCGATGGCAACAAGATTTCGTCCAACAACATCTCGAAGATGCAGAAAGGAGTGGCTCGCCGATTGGAGATTTGCCACATGGCTATGAATGAGGAAGATGGCAGTTTCTATTGGAAGGACACCGTAGAGGTGTCTATGCAGGCATCGGAATATGTGGAGGATGTGGCATTTCCAACCATATCGATTGTCAATGCGGAGAATGTGCGTGTGGGCTATCTAATGTGTACCCGTTTGCTGTCCTATGCAACGGAACGGAATATCAGCTATCAAACTGCATACGAGGATGACCTCGACAACATCATGACACAGTTGAAGTCGGCAAGTGTGGACGAACTGGTGCTCGACCTGCGTCTCTGCAACTACGGAACGCTGGATATGGCACAGCGGTTGGCCAGTTATGTGGTCAGCCCTGCGGCTTTGAACAGCACGTTCACAAAGACTTTCTGGAACGAGCAGCATTCAGCCAACAATCAGACCCTACCCTACAACTCCAGTCTGGGCAATCTCGGTTTGAGCCGTATCTATATCCTGACCAGCTCTTATACCCAAGGTGCTGCCGAGTGGCTCATTCATGCCTTGCAGTACTCGATGGGCGAAGAGAACGTCATCTTGATTGGTACCGCCACGAAGGGTCAATATGTGATGACACAAGAGGTAGGCAGCCAGAATCATGTGCATCTCTTCCCTGTGGTAGCATACGTGGCTGATGGCGCTGGCAATTACGACTACGGTAGCCTCTCCCCCACCCTCGAAGAAGACGAGTTCTCCTATCTCACCTTGGGCGACTACGGTTCCACAGATGAGATTTTGTTATACAGAGCCCTTCAGCACATTCTTGGCCTAATCAGCCAAAATGACAGCGAATCAGCGGAAGAATCGGACAAAACGACAGAAGACGGAGAGGTGGAACAATAGTTGCGGAGGCACTTGGTCAGAAATGTAGAACTAAAAACCAAGTGCCATTATGAACAACAACTATCAGAACAATCAGAACCAGCAGCCGACTGGTAAAGAGGTTCTTGAACGATATGCAACGAACCTCGTGGAGAGGGCCAAGAACGGAAAGCTTGACCCTGTCATCGGCCGAGACGAGGAAATCCGAAGGATTCTTCAGATTTTGAGCCGTCGAACCAAAAACAACCCTATCTTGATTGGTGAGCCCGGTACGGGCAAGACCGCCATTGTGGAGGGTCTCGCCAGACGTATTGTCCGTGGTGATGTTCCTGAGAACCTGAAAGACAAGCAACTCTACTCCCTCGATATGGGTGCGCTGATTGCAGGTGCCAAATATCAAGGAGAGTTTGAGGAACGACTCAAAGCTGTGGTCAAGGCCGTTGTGGAGAGTCAGGGGCAGATCATCCTCTTCATCGATGAGATTCACACTCTCGTGGGTGCAGGTCAGACGAGTGGAGCGATGGATGCCGCCAACATCCTGAAGCCAGCCTTGGCACGCGGCGAATTGCGTTCCATCGGTGCCACCACGCTCGACGAGTACCAGAAATACTTCGAGAAAGACAAGGCTTTGGAGCGTCGTTTCCAGACGGTCATGGTCGATGAGCCTGATGTGCCCTCTTCTATCTCCATCCTGCGAGGTCTGAAAGAGCGTTACGAGAACCACCACAAGGTGCGTATCAAGGATGAAGCTATCATCGCAGCTGTCGAACTCAGCAACCGTTATATCACCGACCGTTTCCTGCCCGACAAGGCGATTGACTTGATGGACGAGGCAGCCGCCAAGCTTCGCATGGAACGTGATTCTGTGCCTGAAGAGATTGACGAACTCAGCCGCCGTCTCAAGCAGATGGAGATTGAACGTGAGGCCATCAAGCGTGAGGGTGACAAGGAGAAACTCACCGAACTGAACAAAATCATCGACACTCTGCGTGCCGACGAACAGAAACAGCGTGCCAAGTGGGAAGGCGAGAAAGCATTGCTCAACCAAATCCAGAGCGACAAGCAGCAGATTGAGCAACTTAAGTTCGAAGCCGACAAAGCCGAACGTGAGGGCAACTACGGACGTGTGGCTGAAATACGCTATGGCAAACTCCAGCACTACGAGGAGGACATCAAGGCCGTGCAAGAGAAACTCATCGAGGCGCAGGGAGGTACAGCACTCGTGAAGGAAGAAGTTGATAGCGACGACATTGCCGATGTGGTGAGCCGTTGGACTGGCATTCCTGTGAGCAAGATGCAGACCTCCGAACGCACTAAACTCATCCACTTGGAAGAAGAACTCCACAAGCGTGTGATTGGCCAGGACGAAGCCATCCGAGCCGTCAGCGATGCTGTGCGTCGTAGCCGTGCAGGGCTTCAAGACCCTAAGCGCCCCATCGGATCTTTCATCTTCCTCGGCACCACGGGTGTCGGTAAGACCGAACTGGCCAAAGCACTCGCCGACTACCTCTTCGACGATGAGACCATGATGACCCGTATCGACATGAGCGAGTATCAGGAGAAATTCAGCGTCACCCGACTCATCGGAGCGCCTCCAGGATATATCGGTTATGAAGAGGGTGGCCAACTCACGGAGGCAGTACGCCGCAAGCCCTACTCCGTCGTGCTTTTCGACGAGATTGAGAAGGCACATCCCGATGTATTCAACACCCTCTTGCAGGTGCTTGACGATGGACGTCTGACTGACAACAAAGGACGTGTGGTGAACTTCAAGAACACTATCATCATCATGACCAGCAATGCCCAGCGTGAACAGCTCCGCAGCATCTTCCGACCCGAGTTCCTCAACCGAATCGACGACATCATCACCTTCTCGCCCCTCAACGAGGCAGAAATCCAGCAGATTGTCCGTCTGCAAGTTGAGAAAGTGGTCAAAATGGTTGCTCAGAACGGCATCACGCTCCAAGTCACCGACAATGCCATCCGTCTCATTGCCAAAGCAGGCTTCGACCCGCAGTTTGGTGCCCGCCCTGTCAAGCGTGCCATCCAAGAGAAGCTCCTCAACGAGCTCAGCAAGCGCATCATCAGTGGCGAAATCGAGCACGACAAGCCCGTCACTGTCCAAGCCGCTGGCGACGAACTCACCTTCGAGCAGTAATCCCACACATATATAACAATGAGTCCCTCATCATCAGAAATGGTGATGGGGGACTCATTTGGGGTTGCTGCCTTCTCTTTTATTTATTCAATTCTTCCCTTGTGGGGAAATGTCCAATCCACCTCATCTGACGCAAGCACCAAGACTGGCGTTTGTACATGTAACGAGTGGGAGAAGCAGAATTCATCTTGAGGGGATTGGGAAGCGTGATGGCTATCATGGCACACTGGTTACGCGTCAGTTTGCTGGCATCACAGCCAAAATGTTCTTGCGCCACAGCTTGGGCACCATAGATGCCATCACCCATCTCGATGGTGTTGAGATAGACCTCCATGATGCGATGCTTGTCCCACATAAATTCCATCAGCACCGTGAAATAGGCCTCAACTCCCTTGCGGAACCAAGCCAGTTTGCCTGTGGATGATGTGGGGAAAAGGAACACGTTCTTAGCTGTCTGCTGACTGATGGTGGAACCCCCACGGAAACGTTCTCCTTCCTCTCGTTCCTCCATTACCTTCTTGATGGCATCCCAATCAAAACCATTGTGAATAAGGAAGTTCTGGTCTTCGCACGACATGACGGCCAACGGGAGGTCTGCTGACATTTCGTCGAGCGGTACCCACTCATGATGCCAACGGATTTGTTCACCTCGGCTCACCTGCTGGAAAGCACGGATGAACATGAGTGGCGAGGTATAGACGGGAACGTAACGGAATAGCAAAACAAGGAGGATGCTCCCCGCCACAATGACGATGAGCATCCACTTGATAAAGTTCCCTATTTTAGAAAAGAATCTTCCCATTACTGAAGTGTGCCAGCCTCAGCAGACTGCACCATTGACTCTGAAGCATAGAGATAGATTTCCACACGACGGTTCTGCTGGCGACCATCAGCTGTTTCGTTACTTGCCACAGGATTCTCTTCACCAAAACCTACACTGCTCTTAATCTGGTTCACGCCTGCACCCTTGGCGAGGAGGAAAGACTTCACAGCATCAGCGCGATCCTGGCTGAGCTTGATGTTCTTCTGAATGCTCTCCTCAACAGTAGAGCCTTTGAAACCCGTGTTGTCGGTAAAACCCTGAATGGACACATCGCAATCAGGATTGGGTTTTAACACATTGTTGGTGAATGTGGTGAGGCTTTCCATAGACTCTTTGCTCAAAGTGGATTTGCCACTTGGGAAAAGCACACCTGATGCTAATGTCACCTTCACAGCATCCAGGCCATTGGCATCCTTCACGGTCTCCACTTGTGCGTTGGCCACAGCAGCTTCTGCCTGAGCCTTCAGCTTATCCATCTTCTTACCAATCAGCACACCAGCCGCAGTACCTACTGCTGCACCGATACCTGCACCAGCTAAAGTGCCACCAGCATTATGGCCTATAAGCGCACCAACCATGGCACCAATTCCAGCACCGGCACCACCACCGATAATACCACCCTTTGCAGTATTGTTCATACCACAACCTGACAAAATCATAAGCGCAGACATGATGAACGCGCAAAGCTTCATTTTTTTCATATTCTTACCGTTTTTAATGTGAATGTTTTTAGTCTTCAAGTGCAAATATCGGGATTTTCGCCGATATAATATAGGATTGAAGCAAATAAAATGAAAAAATCACGTCAATTTCATAAATAATCCGTACTTTTGTAGCTTGAATTGGATTTAACAACATCAAAAACAACATAGAAGCAATATGGCAACAGAACTGAAAGACCTCACGAAGCGTGCAGAAGACTACTCGAAGTGGTACAACGAACTGGTCGTGAAGGCAGAGTTGGCTGAACAGGCCGATGTGAGAGGATGTATGGTGATTCGTCCCTACGGATATGCAATCTGGGAGAAGATGCAACGTGTGCTCGATGACATGTTCAAGGAGACAGGTGTGCAGAACGCTTATTTCCCACTGCTCATTCCCAAGAGCTTCCTGAGCAAGGAGGCTGAACACGTAGAAGGATTCGCTAAGGAGTGTGCTGTGGTGACCCACTACCGCCTAAAGACCAACGAAACACACGATGGTGTGGTGGTTGACCCTACCGCCAAGCTGGAGGAAGAACTCATCATCCGTCCTACATCCGAGACAATTATTTGGAATACCTATAAGAATTGGATCAAATCCTATCGCGACCTCCCCATCCTGTGCAACCAGTGGTGTAACGTAATGCGATGGGAGATGCGCACACGTCTGTTCCTGCGCACCTCCGAATTCCTTTGGCAGGAGGGTCACACAGCTCATGCCACTCGTGAGGAGGCAGAAGACCGTGCCAAGCAGATGCTGAAAGTGTATGCCAAATTTGCAGAGGAATACATGGCTGTACCTGTCATTCAGGGTGTGAAGAGCGAGACCGAGCGTTTCGCTGGTGCCCTCGACACCTACACCATCGAAGCGATGATGCAGGACGGTAAGGCTTTGCAGAGCGGTACGAGCCACTTCCTCGGACAGAACTTTGGTAAGGCATTTGATGTGCAGTTCCTCAATAAGGACAATCAGGTGGAATATGCTTGGGCTACCTCTTGGGGTGTTTCAACTCGTCTGATGGGTGCGCTCATCATGACCCACTCCGATGACAATGGTCTCGTTTTGCCTCCAAAGCTCGCTCCACTGCAGGTGGTCATCATTCCTATCGGCAAGGGCGACCAGATGGCCATGCTCAACGAGAAGGCAGAAGCCATCGTGAAGAACCTCAAAGCTATGGGAATCAGCGTGAAGTATGACAACGTCGACAACAAACGTCCAGGCTTCAAGTTCGCTGACTACGAGTTGAAGGGTATTCCTGTACGTCTTGTGTTGGGAGCCCGCGACTTGGAGAAGGGTCTTGTAGAGGTGATGCGCCGCGACACCTTGGAGAAGGAAAACGTTTCTATCGAGGGTATCGAGGAGTACATCAAGAACCTCTTGGACGATATCCAGCAGAACATCTACAAGAAGGCTGTCACATACCGCGACGCACACATCTACGAGTGCGACAACTACGATGAGTTCAAGGAGCGTGTGAAGGACGGCGGTTTCTTCCTCTGCCACTGGGATGGCACAGAAGAGACGGAGGCTCAGATCAAGGAAGAGACACAAGCCACGATTCGCTGTGTGCCATTCATGTTTGAGCAAACACCTGGTGTAGATATGGTGAGCGGCAAGCCTGCCAAGCACCGTGTGTTGATTGCCAGAGCATATTAAATAGGAATTAAGTAGATAAACCCTATCCATGAAGAAGTTGACCATCTCCATCCTGTTCGTGTTGGCAGCCATAGGCCTGTCAGCACAGACCCTCCCCACCACATTCATGAAGCATCTCACGGCCTTGAATGGTGTGAGCCAAGTGAAACCGTTAGAAACCAGCAAGTTCAAGGAGAAGTACGTCCTGAAGATGGAACAACAGGTGGATTGGAAGTCACAGAGCCAAGGCACGTTTGGTGAACGCATTATCGTAGGCATCAAGGGGCTGGACAAGCCCACTGTGCTGGTGACTGAGGGGTACTTTGCCGACTACGGATTGCGGACTGACTACGAGGAAGAGCTGAGTGAGATGTTCGATGCCAACGTGGTGCTGTGCGAATACCGCTACTTTGCGGAGAGTGTGCCTGTGCCTACCAACTGGGACTATATGACGGTGGACAACTCTTTGGCTGACTACCACCATGTACGTCAGGTGTTTGGCCAGCTCTTCACGGGCAAATGGATCAGCACTGGCATCAGCAAGGGTGGTCAGACCACGATGTTCTATCGTGCCACTTACCCCAACGATGTGGATGTGAGTGTGAGCTACGTGGCTCCTCTCAACCGTGCTGTGGAGGATGGACGTCATGAGAAGTTCTTGGCGAAGCAGGTGGGCACCAAGGAAGAACGCAAGACCATCAAGGCAGCCATGCAGGAATTCATGCAACGCAAGCCTGCACTCATGGAATTGTTCCACGAATACAACACAGAGCACAAGTTCACTTACTACTTGCCAGAGGAAGACATCTTCGACTACTGCGTGCTGGAATATCCTTTTGCTTTGTGGCAGTGGGGCACACCTGTGAGCACCATTCCCTCTGTGACAGCTGGCGATCAGACTTGGTTCGACAACCTGATGGATGTGGCAAGTCCAGACTACTTCGCCTACCCCAACCGCTTCGAGCCTTTCGATGTGCAGGCCAGCCGTGAACTCGGCTACTACGGCTATTCGCTCACCCCTATCAAGAAGTGGACATCGCTCAAGAGCACCAAGGGCTACCTGAAGGAAATCATGTTGCCAGACAGTCTGCGTGGCTATGACTTCGATCCGACGCTCTACCAACGCACCGTGAAGTTCCTCAAAGAGGAAGACCCCACACATATATTTATATATGGTGAGATCGACCCTTGGAGCGCCAGTGGTGTATGCACATGGCTTAACTGCAAGAAAAAGAAGAACATGAGGGTGTATGTGCAGCCACGTGGCAGCCACAAGGCGCGCATCAACAACATGCCTTCCAACATGAGGCAAGAAATCATCGACCGACTGACAAAATGGCTTAACTGATTCGTTCGGCATCAATTTTGTCGGCGTTCTGAGGTTTGTGATGGTATAGCCATCCAGAACCAACATAAAGCTTAACGATTATTCTAAGATTTGAATGAATTACAAATATTCCGATAGAGTAACACGCATTCTGGGTTACAGCAAGGAAGAGGCTCTGAGGCTCAACAATGACTATATTGGGCCTGAGCACCTGATGCTGGGACTGATTCGTGATGGCGAAAGCCGTGCCATCGAAGTGCTGAAGAAGAACTTCTACGTGAACATCCCCAACGTGAAGGATGTCTTGGAACGCACCGTCAGGAATTATGGTGAGAAACTGCTTTCAAGCGACATTACGCTGAATCAGAAGTCCACCATGATCATGCGTCTCACCGTGTTGGAAGCTCGTCTGCTGAAGAGTGAGGAGAGCGATGCCGAGCACATGTTGCTGGCCATCCTCAAGCAGCACGACAATGCTGTGGCACGGATTCTCAACGATTGCGATGTTACCTACAAGGACCTCTATGACTCCCTGACCACTCAGCCAGCCACCACATCCATCGAGAACAGCGTGGACTTCGACGAGGAGGATGAGGAGGAAGGAGAAGCACCACCTCCATCCAGCGAGGATGCTTCAGCTGCTGCCGCCAATGCCGGCAGCGCCACCAAGACCACCAAGAAGGGTAATGCTGATACTCCAGCCATCGACAAGTTCGGATTCGACCTGACCAAGGCAGCCAGCGAAGGGAAACTTGACCCTGTAGTGGGACGTGAAAACGAGATAGAGCGTCTGGCACAGATTCTTTCCAGACGCAAGAAGAACAACCCTGTGCTCATCGGTGAGCCAGGCGTGGGCAAGAGTGCCATTGTCGAGGGTTTGGCCACGCGCATCAACGAACGCAAGGTGGCACGTGTGCTCTTTGGCAAACGCATCATCAGCCTTGACATGTCCAGCGTCGTGGCTGGTACCAAATATCGTGGACAGTTCGAGGAGCGTATGCGCAGCATCATCAACGAACTCCGCAACAACCCCAACATCATCGTCTTCATCGATGAGATTCACACCCTCGTGGGAGCAGGCAATCAGGCAGGTCAGATGGATGCTGCCAACATGATGAAGCCAGCCTTGGCACGTGGCGAGTTGCAATGTATCGGAGCCACGACCCTCGACGAATATCGCAAGAGCATCGAGAAGGACGGAGCACTTGAGCGCCGATTCCAAAAGGTGATTGTCGAACAGACCACTCCAGAGGAGACGCTTACCATCCTCCGCAACATCAAAGACCGCTACGAAGAGCATCATAACGTCAGCTACACCGACGAATCCCTCATGGCTTGTGTCAAACTGACAGAACGGTATGTCACCGACCGCAGTTTCCCAGACAAGGCTATCGACGTGCTCGATGAGGTGGGTTCACGTGTTCGCATCAAGAACATCAGCGTACCCAAGGAAATTGAAGACAAGGAGGCAGAAGTGGCACGGCTCAACAAATTGAAGGAAGACGCTGTCAGGGACGAGAACTATTCCTTGGCCAGCACCTACCGCGACCATGCTAAAATTGTGAGCGACGAACTGGAGCGCATGAAGAAACGCTGGGAAGCCTCGCTTGAAGATAAGCGCCAGAAGGTGAGTGAAGCCGATGTCGCCACAACCGTCTCGATGATGACAGGCATCCCTGTCAGCAAGATGGCCAGTGCCGAGGGCATCCGCATGAAGGGCATGCGCGAAGAGCTCAAGCACAATGTCATTGCTCAGGATGCTGCTGTCGATAAACTCGTCAATGCCATCCAGCGCAGTCGTGTCGGACTCAAAGACCCTAACCGTCCCATCGGCACCTTCATGTTCCTGGGACCTACAGGTGTGGGTAAAACCTACCTCGCCAAGAAGTTGGCAGAGCACATGTTTGGCACAACCGATGCCCTGATCCGCATCGACATGAGCGAATACATGGAGAAGTTCACCGTCAGCCGACTGGTTGGTGCTCCTCCTGGATATGTGGGCTATGAAGAGGGTGGCATGCTGACAGAAAAAGTGCGCCGCAAGCCCTACTCCATCGTGCTCTTAGACGAGATAGAGAAAGCACATCCCGATGTCTTTAACCTGCTCTTACAGGTGATGGACGATGGCCGATTGACCGACACGCAAGGACGCACCATCGACTTCCGCAATACCGTCCTCATCATGACCAGCAACGTCGGCACCCGCCAACTGAAGGACTTCGGACGTGGTGTGGGTTTCTCTGCCATGGTGGGCAAGGATGACAAGGAAGTGTCACGTTCTGTCATTCAGAAGGCGCTCAACAAGCAATTCTCACCAGAGTTCCTCAACCGCATCGACGAAATCATCACCTTCGACCAGCTCGAACTCGACGCCATCCTCCAAATCATTGGCATTGAACTTCGTGGACTCTACAAGCGCATCGAAGACCTCGACATGAAACTTGAAATCACAGAGGCTGCTCAGAAGTTCATCGCAGAGAAGGGTTACGACAAGCAGTTCGGTGCCCGTCCGCTTCGTCGTGCCATCCAACAGCACCTCGAAGACCGCATCAGTGAGATGATTGTCGAAGAGGAAGTCAAAGCTGGTGACACCATCTTTGCCGACCTGCAGGAGGACAAGATTGTCGTGAGCAAGAAATAACTTAAATACTAAAATCATACTTTATGAAACCTTTTATGGATGAGAACTTCCTGCTGCAGAGCGAAACTGCACAGAAGTTGTATCATGAGCATGCGGCCAAGATGCCGATTATCGACTATCATTGTCACCTCGTGCCACAGATGGTGGCTGAGAACAAGCGCTTCGAGTCCATCACGCAGATTTGGTTGGGTGGCGACCACTACAAGTGGAGAGCCATGCGCTCGAACGGTGTGGCAGAACGTTTCTGCACAGGCAAGGACACCAGCGACTGGGAGAAGTTTGAGAAGTGGGCTGAGACCGTGCCTTACACCTTCCGCAACCCTCTCTACCACTGGACACATCTTGAGCTGAAGACAGCATTTGGCATCGACAAGACGCTGAATCCTGAGAATGCCCGTGAGATTTACGACGCCTGCAACGACCTCATCAAGAACGACCCAAAGTTCACGCCACGCGGCCTGATGAAGTATTACAATGTGGAGACCGTCTGCACAACCGATGACCCTGTTGACACGCTCGAATGGCACAAGCAGGTGGCTGATGACCCTACCATGCAGACCAAGATGCTGCCCACCTGGCGTCCTGATAAGGCAATGGCCGTGGAAGTGCCTGCTAACTTCAAGGCTTACGTTGACAAACTCTCTGACGTAAGCGGCAAGAGCATCAACGGCTTCAACGACTATATCGATGCCATCCAGGCACGCCACGATTTCTTCGCCTCTATGGGCTGTAAGTTGAGCGACCACGGCATCGAGGAATTCTATGCAGAAGATTATACAGACGCTGAAATCAAGGCAATCTTCGACAAGGTCTATGGCGGCACGGAACTCACTCAAGAGGAGGTGCTGAAGTTCAAATCAGCCATGATGCACATCTTTGGTGTGCAGGACGCAGAGGCAGGTTGGGCACAGCAGTTCCACTATGGTGCCATCCGCGACAACAACTCCAAGATGTTCAAGCAGTTGGGACCCGACACAGGCTTCGACTCCATCGGCGAGTTCAACACCGCCAAGAAGTGCTCCAAGTTCCTCGACCGCCTCAATGCCGAGGGCAAGTTGGCAAAGACCATCCTCTACAACCTCAACCCTTGTGCCAATGAGGTGCTCGCCACCATGTTGGGCAACTTCCAGGATGGTTCCATCCCTGGCAAGATCCAGTGGGGTTCAGGCTGGTGGTTCCTCGACCAGAAAGACGGCATGACGAAGCAGATGAACGCCCTCTCGTTGTTGGGCTTGCTGAGCCGCTTCGTGGGCATGCTCACCGACTCTCGTTCGTTCCTCTCCTACCCACGCCACGAGTACTTCCGTCGCATCCTCTGCAACCTCGTTGCCACCGACATCGAGAATGGCGAAGTGCCCTACACGGGTTATGAGGCCAAGCGTGTGAACCAGATGATTGAGGACATTTCCTACAACAACGCCAAGAACTATTTCCAATTTTAAGGTTTAGAGTTTCTTGGCAAGCCAAGCGTGCTAAAGATACGATAAAGGGTTTAGAGTTTAGAGCATTGGGAACTCCTGATTTCCGATTCAAGCAATTCACCATCCGTCACGACCGTTCAGCCATGAAGGTCGGCACGGATGGTGTGTTGTTAGGTGCCTGGGCAGGGGGAAACCTTAACCTTAACCATCACTCTCAACCCTCAACTCTCAACTCTCAACTCTCAACTCTCAACTACCTCGACGTTGGCACAGGCACCGGCCTTATCGCCCTGATGTTGGCACAACGATTTCCAGATGCTCAGATAACAGGAATTGACATTGACGAGGCATCGTTGGGACAGGCTCAAGAGAATGTGGAAGCATCCCCTTTCCGAGGACAAATCAGCTTAAAGAAACAGGACTTCAAACAGATCGATGATTCCCCCAACCAATACAACTTAATTGTCTCAAATCCACCTTTCTACAAAGAGGATACTCTTAGCGGGAAGGAAGCGCGTGATGTCGCTCGTCACACCACCTCCCTACCCTTCGAGATCCTCATCGCCAATGCAGCAAAACTGTTGACTGATGACGGACTTTTCGCTGTCATCATCCCATATGGTGAAGCATCCGATTTCATCAGTCTCTGCGCCATCCACCAACTCTATCTGAACCGACGGACAAACGTGCGAGCCAACGAACGGAAACCCTTCAAACGCGCCCTCCTCGAGTTCAGCCGGCATCTCCATCCAGCCGAAATCACCACCCTCACTTTGTACCAACTGTCAACTGTCAACTCTCAATTGTCAACTAACTACGCAATGCTAACAAAAGATTTCTACCTATGAACTATCAAGCGATTATAGACAAATACTACCCCGAAGAGAACGAGCTGCGCCACATCCTGCTGGTGCATAGCCGAAGTGTGGCAGACAAAGCGCTTGCCATTGTTGACCAGCACCCAGAACTGAAGGCCGACCGTCAGTTTGTGGAAGAAGCCGCCATGCTTCACGACATCGGCATTTTCCGTTGTGATGCTGCAGGCATCCAATGCTTTGGCACAGAACCCTATATCTGCCATGGTACCCTCGGAGCCGAACTGCTGCGTGCAGAAGGTTATCCTCGTCATGCCCGTGTGTGCGAACGCCATACAGGAGCTGGCTTGTCCCTCCACGACATCATCCAACAGAATCTGCCCGTTCCTCACCATGACCTCCTACCAGAGACCATCGAAGAACAAATCATCTGCTATGCCGACAAGTTTTTCTCCAAGACCAAATTGACCACAGAAAAGACCTTGGAGCAAGCCATCCGCTCCCTGTCCAAGTTCGGCGACGAAGGCGTGCAGCGCTTCGTCCATTGGTCAGAACAATTCGGATCTATTCCATTGGAAAGTGAAAAGTGAAAAGTGTGGGATAAAAAACCATACCCTCTATGACTTAGATACTTTGATTCCAGCCTTTTCAAAAGAAAAACCAAGAAAACTGGACGCTCTTATACGCTGTTATTTCTCTGTGTCAGCCTTTGGGGCAGAAAGCTAACAAAATGTCAAAGGAAGCCCATCCGTTTTTCCTCCCCAAAAAATTTAGAAATATTGTCCAGAAACATGGTTGTTTGTAATGTGGCGTATAAAGAAAGCAGAATCAGTCTCTTCAAATAAAATATACCATGTAGTACGTGCATTCTTCTTATATGCTATATACTGCAAATCTTTTCCATATTTAGCAAATAAAGAAGGGGCTTCTCGTTTAGGGTAAGTATAAATGGAAGATGTGATAAATTGCTCTATGTCATCAATATATTTCAGAGCATATTCATCATAACTGAAATACCCTTGCTCAATGAGTATATCGAACAGATCTTCCAATTCGTCCACAAATTCAAGAGACAACACGATCCTTTTCATACATCTTGGTCTCTATCCTTGTACGCAGCAAGTCAAATCCCTCATGAATAGGCATGCCCTTTTCGATAGTGGCATTGGCATCGTAATGCTTGTCAAAAAATTCCATCGTCTGTCGTACATTCATCGAAATCACGGGTTCCTGCACGATTGATGGTTCTTCTGACTCATTCAGCTTGTTGAGATAATCTGCCATAGTCATTCTCTTTTATTTCTTGGGTACAAATTTACGTCTTTTTTTCATTCCCTACAAATTAATTTATCATAACTCGTCCATTCCACACAAAAAATCATTCTATTCCTTCTTGCATTCCCCTCAAATAGCCGCATTTCTGGCTTACTTGCCATTGATTATTGCTCCAAATCTTTTTCTCATTATTCTACTATTCGGGGTAAAAAAGTTATTATCACTTTTCATTACATATAAAAATGACGGTTTTTTGAGAGGTCCATTCCCAAACCCTTTTGATGATTTGGAAATTGTTTCCATTTCTCTTTCATTTGAGAAATAGTTCCGTATCCATCACCCACAACAGCTTAGTGTGTGCGATGACAATGCCTCACTCTTTGCGAGGACAATACGATAGTCTTTGACTGATGGAAACGATAGTCAGCCTTTGGAGCAGAAAGGTAACAAAATGTCAACTCTCCAAAACCGTCTATTGTTATTACCATATCTGTGTCCAACGAGCCCCAAATAATCAAGAGCTACTGTAGACATCCGCAACCAATCCTCACTGGACGTCAACCATCTATCATAGTATCCTAATGAAGGATCTTTCCTACATCTTCTTTATATTCCATTATTTGTTACTAATTTATACCACCGTTCATAATATGTCGGAGGTTTGGGACGTTCTGCTTTAGTTGACATATTTGATTGAGGTACAGGATTGTCTGTTGTTTCGTTCGCTTCTTTATGCGACGAGTAATTGGTCTTGAATTTTAGGCCTCCAATAAAAGACCGTATTGCATTGATAGGAACTCCCCACGGTAATTTGCCTCGCTCTCTTTCTCTTGCTTCTTTCTCTTTTTCTTTACGAGAATCTGCTATTATCGCCGAAATTTCTTTACGCTGTCTTTCCCGTTCTTCGGGCGACATCTTAATTTTCTTTTTTTTAATCTTATTGAATTTCATATACTTACCCTCCTTATTTCCATGCATCATAATTTAAACTATAATCAAAATTGTCATAACTTTTCATTTGTTCTTCTTTATATCTCCGTTCGTATGCTTTTTTGATTTCATCAAATAAATCCTTTAAAGGTTTCTTCTCAATTGTGTCATTACTTACACTGATTGATAATCCATAAGCTGTTGAAAGAACCTGACATAAAGAAGGGTTTTCAAAAATCGATTTATCGTCGAATTCTTTGCTTTTCCATGTATCGTATGAAATAATCTTTTGTTCTACAAAGGGTTCATGTGGTGATTGTAATTCTCTTATTGAACTACCACCACCTGTATATACTATCGGACGATTCTTCAAGAATCTCAACAAATTGGCAACTGGCTCTGGAACTCCTAACTTCCAATGTTTTATGATTTCGTTTATCAAATCATTACAATAATGCTGAATGTCGTTCACATATATTTCTAAACGATGTTTGTCGATTTCTTTTTCACTAAAGAACTGAATCATCTCAAGAATGTCCATGTGGTTGGACTTATTTGCTTCTGTCAGATAGTTTAGTCCTTTATTAAGAGAAAAGAAATCATACACTTGAGGATAATATTGCTTTGAATTAACCCCCTTTTCCTCTATGGTAAAGAATGAGATGTCTGTAGTACCTCCACCAATATCCACTACTAAATTCATGCCATGAGCAATTTTGCCTCTACCAACAAGAGGCATCAAGCATGCGTACGCTTCCGGAAAAACCCAGATACCATAGACTTTTTTTATTTTCTCAGAATAAGGAACAATATCTGTAAGTTTCACCAGATCTTCATAAGAGGACTGCAGGAAGGCTTTTCTGTCATTTCGAAAAACATCTTCCACCAACTTATACGCACTTGCCATTATACTGACAGCTATCGCTTTCCGATCATCTATTCCATTGCTATCGCTTGGTGCTCCCATTTGGATATTAAAATCTTCTTTCCCATAAACAGACTTTAACTCAAAAAGAATATACGCCAAATACCAAATAGAATAACGAGCAGCTTCCCACAGTGTCATTCCTGGGGAATTCGTGTCCCTATAGACAGCCTGCTTAAAATACCGTTTATAGATACCACCAGGAATATTTTCCACAAATCCGTATTTCAATTTTCTGTCGGGAGTTATGCAGATGATAGAAGGTAGTGTGTATTGCAATTCACCATTCAGATCCACAAACCGATGAAAATTGTAATGTGTCTCTGTTCTGTTTTTGTTCTCTATACAGATTTTTGTTTGATGGGTGCCAAAATCTAATCCTACAGTTTTCATACTACACAATTGTTATTAGGGTTAATGATACAGGCATACAATCAATATCAATTTGGGGATTCTCATTAATTATATCCAGCTTTTCTTGCAGTTCACGCATATGACTATCTAAAAGACCTTTATCCATTTTGATAAGTCTTTCGAGGTTTTGTCTTTCTGCAGTGTTTTCAGTAAGGAATTCCAGAATATCTTCCCTGTTTTTGATTCGTTGCCTTATAGTATCTATTCTTATATTATAAAATTCCCTTGTTTGTATTTCATTGTGCTGACGTTCGCTTTCAACCTGTTTTTTGAGTTCGCTAATACGGCTTTTGCGTTCCTTGGTTGAAGCGTCAAGAAATATCAATCGCATTTCATCAATAAGATTGGGAGTGTATAGAGATTCGGAAGGATTATACTCATATCCTTCGATCTGACTTACACTATAGAGCCTGTTTGAAACATCTTCTTCCTCCAAAGCGTTGGTTTCAATATTATAAACAAACGGTAGAAGAGTTTCGCTCTTCTTTAACACCCCTTGTACCATTCTTGTTGTTATATATTTGTAAAGGCACATATAGAAAGACGCCCCCTTTATGAGTAAATCGTCTGCATGCAAGGCATAACAGAATGTTTTATTGATTTCATCGGAATGAGTATTAAAATATTTAAGACAGGCCTGTATAATAGGATGATAGATGTTTAGGAAGAATAATGAATGATTATTGTAGGCCATATCCTGATTAAATGTAACAAGTATTCTTTCTTTCTCCTCTAACACATATTGGAATCTCCTGAGGGCAATATCACTATCTTTCCCCCCAGGATGGTAGTTGCTAAGGAATCTGGATAGAACTTTCTTGTCACTTAAAGGCTGAACCAACTCGTAAATTTGGTTTCCACAATCAATTAGGTTGCAGGTCGTAAGATGCTTTTCTATTACAGTTTCAAGATAATTCTTCAACTCTTCCTCGGTAACGTAAGCATTATTATTGCGAATACGATCGATTTCTTCTTTGAAATAGGCATCGTTCGTTAAAGAATCTGTCAATCCTTTCTCCAATTCTTCAATGCTTTGTCTCTCTTTCTCATATGCAAGACCTATCTCTTCCAAACGCTCATTCAACTCTTCTTCCGACAACTCGCTTGTGTATAGTTCTCGCTCCAACTGATTGTAGACATCTTGAATGGTTTTGGTTGACCCCTCAGATATCGGAGAATCAAGGATTGCCTCCATATCTCCAATCGTTTCACGAAACAGGCCAATACGTTCAAGCAGACGCATGTAGATAATCTCTTGAATTGAACCTGCTACAATAAAATTGTAAATGTTGACCACAGGGGACTTTTGACCGAAACGGTCTATACGGCCAATACGTTGTTCTACCACCATAGGATTCCAAGGTAAATCATAATTTACCATAGAGTTGCAAAACTGCATGTCGAGACCCTCACTTCCGACTTCCGATGAAAGCAGAATGTGGTTTTGTGGATCGTTCTTGAAATTATCAAGTATTTCGGCTCTGTCATTGATTAGGCCATGTATCATAAGGCACTTAAATCCCTTTTTCGCAAGCCGAAGGTTTAGGTATTTTAGAGTTTTACGGAAATTGGCAAAAATAACAATTTTATGAGTACCATGATTAAACACCTCGTTTATGATTTCAACCAAACGTTCAACTTTTGAATCTGTCTTGTCCTCATATAGATCCACACCTCTATCCAAATCTTCCTCAGTATTTAGATATGCATAAACACTGCTGGCAACTTGACGCTTTTTCTGGATCAATCCTAACACACCGCCTGGTGTCAACTTCTCCTCGCCCCAATAATCAATATAAGAATTATCTTCCGTGTACTCGTGTATAACATTGTCAAATTCTATTTGTTCGTCATTTGTTAAGACAATTTTCTGAGGTTTGGGTTTTCTCTGAGCCTGAGACATATCCGTATTGACATCCCTCTTCCTGGTTCGTGAGAATATATTATTCATTACACTCATGGAATTAAGAAGATACTGTAGTCGAGCCCTGTTCTTTTTAGTATCATCAGAGTGGGTTCTTTCTATGATTTCTTGGAATATAGGGTCATTCTTATAAACGTCCTCAACGCTACTTCTACGATTATAGATAATGTCCTTATCTTTATTGATAAAAGTGGTCTTTATCTCCTCATTTATAAGTTGAGCCTCTATTTGCTGCAATGGGACGTGATGATTCAGAGCTGTAATGGCTTTTACAAAAGGAACGTTTTCCTGCAAACGAGCATTGAATATCTGGTAATTGAAGTATTTTGTACTATCGAGCAAATGTAACAGATTGTACAGATTCTCCGTACTAATCATTATTGGTGTGGCAGTAAGAAACACAGCAGACTTTGCTTTCTCCATAACAATCTTTGCACCTTTATATGTCTGTGTATTGGAATTGCGCATCTTGTGAGCTTCATCACAAAGAACAAAACTTAACGGTCTGTCTGATTGTCTTAGATATTCTGGTATGTTTTTGGCAACAGACAATTTCTGCTTGGAATCAAGCTTTGATTTGGATTTTTCTTTATTCTTAGAATCAGTATCTACAAGGCGAATTTTCTCATAGTTTATAATAGCACGAACAGTACTATTAATGTTTTCAAAATCTGCAATTAAATCCTTGGATGATTCGTAGATTTTAAAAAAGAGACCAAATTTTTCCTTTAATTCTTCTTTCCACTTTACTTGCAGAGATTTCGGACATACGATAAGAACATCCCTTAACTCCCTCCTTGCTTTAAGTTCAAGCATGATATGTCCCGCCTCAATGGTTTTACCAAGACCTACTTCGTCTGCAACTAAAAGTCTGCGAGAAGGAGAATTGATGAATTTGAGAAGAGGCTTAAACTGATAAGTTTTGAATAAGGTTTTTGAAGCTTTGAGTGATGAAATCGTGCTGTTGTTGGAACTCTGAATCTTTGACGAAGTATTCTTTTGGGCAAATTCAGAGTAGCTTCCAAACAAACCTCTCTTACAACGCTCAAAAACATTTGAAATATCACAATCTTCTATCAATTCCGTCTCAAGTTCCTCACTTTCGTAGTCGCCCCAATTCACAATATAGTATTGGCGACCACGAATATAGTCTGAAACAAAAGAAATAGTACCTTTCTTTTGTGTGTCAACTCTGATGACCTTTGAACCTACTTGAAATCTTGCCATAATATTCGGTTATTTTGATGCTAATATCTCGAATATAAATCCCATAATATTTCTTCACTGGTTTTATCATATATCCTCTTTATCTTCTTCTGCCACCTTTGAAACTCCTCTTTCCTCTTCTTCGAACTGCATATAGTAACCCTCGTTGCTATGAATGGGGATAAGAGGCGACTTCTTTCTTAATGCATTCTTCAGTTCCTCTATAGTATAGGGTGGGTCTTTCCTATGAAGCATGTAGTGGCAATTGGGACAGACTGGCACCAAGTCCGTATCAACGTTCAGTTTATATTCTTTTCCGATGGAAGATATAGGTGTTAGATGATGCACATGAATGAAGCCCCTTCCTATTTCTCCGTAAGTCGCCTCAAAGTCACATCCACAAACAAGGCACTTATATCCCTTACTTGCCACGCACTCTCTACGAGCTTTTTGGTTGCGCTCATACTTGTTGGCCATCACTTTGATCAATGCTCCTTCATACAGTTTTTCATCTTCTTCAGGATAATCCACATCATAGACATCATCGTTAACTGTTTGATAGGGGTCTAACAGGAATGTAATCAGTTCTTCATTCTTGCATTGCATGATGCTTTGTATGTACCCTAATACTCCATGCTCATGCAGATGATGTAATGACATAATATCATCCGTATATTCCTCCAACAATTTGAAACGAGCGTATTTGTAAAAGCCAAGTCTGCTATAATAGATTTCTTTGTCTTGCCAATAGGTTTCTTGATCAAAGGCCTCATCAAGACTCAGGCCTACACTTTGGATTTCCATTCGATAGCGGATACATTGCTCAGGTTTTGTCTTATATACGAACACGATATCACCCTTGGAGAAGTCATTTGACATTCTCCAATCCACCAATCCGTCTTGGGCCTTGATTGCATCACCAATACGGAAGATGTGGTCATTGCTTGGAACTATCCAGTATTTCATTCTAATTGACAGTTGATAATTATTCCATCGTCAGAATCTTTGTACTTTCCTCTCCAAATTGCGATACGACTCGAACAGCAATTTTCTTTCCCTTCTCGTATGGGATAGGCTCACTCTTGAAGTCATAGAGCGTGTCCCAAACATCTTCGTTGAATTCCAGACGGAGAGTCTTCTCAGCCTTTTCTTTTGCTTTGGATTTTGCTATCATATCCAATCCCTTGCGCCATGCTTTAAAGTCATCCTTGTTGCCGCCGCAGAAGTGGATGCTGCGAACTTTGAAGAGACCTCCCGTATAGTTGTCGTCCATCTCCCAATAGGCGATTTCGTTCACGTTGCGAGCCTTCACCTCGTCTTGAATGGGGTCGTACATGTCCATACCGTTTATCTCCACATGACAGGTTCCGTCACCATCGTTCACAAGGCTAATGTCTGGTTCACCAATGATGATAAAAGAGCCTGCCTTCTTGTCTTTCTTCAGCAAACCATCTTGCAGCAGATCATCACTCATGCGAACCTTTGATACTTGGAATGTGCCAAAGTTGTAGTCTTTATTCTCGCCAGACTCAATGGTGTCCTCGAAAGAGAAACCAAGTATCACGAGCCAATTCGATTCGTTCAGATGTTGACGGAAAGCACGGATGGCTTCGTTCACAGCATATTTGCTGACTGTTCCAAACTTTGGGCCAATCATGAAATAGACACAATGCTCTGTTCCGTCTTCCATCTTAAAATATCCCTTGGCATTCAAGTAAGGTTCATCCAAATGTTCCATCGAATGCATCACAGCTTGTTGCTGCTTCACACCATTACGAATACCGTTTGACTTCAGATTATTGAAGATACGATCAGTAAACAGAGCATATTCATCGTAGTCATTCTGCTTATCATTTAAGCTCTCTGGCGAACTAACGTCAAGGCTCTGCAAGGTCTCTACTGTAAACGGCCCACTCACACGAATGCGCTTCTTATCCTCTTCAGGCTGATCGTAAAGGATTTCTTCGTCAAATGGCAAGTCATTTGCTAAAGCCTTCAGGGTGATATGAGGCACCTTCTTATAGACAAAGCCTCGACGAATGTTCGGATTCTCGCCATCATCGTAAGTCTTATAATACGGGAATAGTGCCGTTGCCAATCGCTTTTTTGCGATATTCAAAGCAATACGGCTTGTGTCTATTGTTATCCATCTGCGACCCCATTGCTCTGCTACGTAAGCTGTTGTGCCGCTACCACAAGTTGGGTCAAGAACAAGGTCGCCTGGGTCAGAAGCCATTAATATACAACGTTGGATAACTTTAGTTGATGTTTGGCAAACATACTGGATGTCAGATGCACCTATTGTGTCATCCCAAAGATTATCAAGAGTTTGAACGGGAAAATCATCTAGATATCTAACATAACGGGGTGTTTTGCCTGTATCAGTTATTCTATTTAACGATATCAATCGTTCAACTCCCTTTTTATTTGTCTTCCAACTCCTACTTCCACATTTATATAACGTTCCATTAAACTCAAAATCAAACATACAAGACGGGGTGTATCCAGAAGAAGCCAAATCGCTTGTTGTAAATAGTTTTGCCCCTTTGGGAATATCAACTTTTCCACTCTTCTCTTCATTTGTCATTTTCCTCCTAATACCATCAGGGAATTCTAACCCAGTATAACTAGAGACCAATCCCTTGTTTTTATCAATAAAGATTTGCCTATATTTTACATTCTGTTTATCTTTTGCATACCAAATAATGTAATCATTGACAGTCGCCAGAAAATTGGTTCCAAGCGAGGAAGCTTTCTTAAATGATATTAGACTGATAAAATTCTCACTCCCAAATACTTCATCCATCACATTACGAACTAGATGGACGTTTTCGTCAGAGATCTGCATAAAGATAGACCCATTTTCAGTCATAAGTTCTCTTGCCATAACTAATCTATCACGAAGATAAGACAAATAGCTATGAATTCCCAGCTCCCATGTATCACGAAATGCCTTAATCATTTCTGGTTCTCCAGAAATATTTGAATCGTTATCTTTGACATCACGGCTATTTAACTTCATCTGCCAGTTAGATGCATACTTAATACCATATGGTGGATCAAAGTAGATACATTGTACCTGGCCCTTCATGCCCTCACGATTTAACAAGGAATTCATTACCAACAAGCTATCACCTTGAATCATTCGGTTCTGCCAGTTGTCGCTATGCTTGTAGTAACCAGCCAATCGTTCCAATTCATCCTCTTCTGTCTCTTCGTTATCGCCAAAGAGGTCAAGCTGCATCTTGGCTGACTCGCTCTTATGCTCATGCAATTCATAAAGGCTGTCGATGATAGCCTCTGGTCGAATGTCCTCATGCTTATACAGACTTCGGATGTCTGTACGCAGTTGGGGCATATAGTCGGGATTATCCTCGTCATCGTTCTTGTATTTGTTGAGCCAATAGAGTTCAGGATCTCGGCCTCGTTGGAATTCGTGACGGAAGATGTCATACTCACTCTGCTCAGGCATTCCGCTAATGGCCATTTGTTCCTCTCCCTGATGGGCACTATCAGGGATTGCCACACGCTTGTCGTCGTGCTTAATACTACTTACGGGGCGATTCTTATCGTATGTCATAGTTGCTTGATTTTATCGTTAATGAGTTTTTCTAATTGGTCTATGTCTCTCACCTCCAGTAAATCCCAAGTTCCGTAGGTCTTGAGGTTATTGGCTGCAGGAATCCAATAGTCTTTCAGATAGTGGCGCTTCGTCTCTTTATTGCCTGACTTGTCGCCATCGAAGTCTTGACATTCCACAATAAGGTGAAGCACTTCACCATCGGGCTTTTTCAATTTCACAATCCAGTCGGGCTGATATTCTTTACTTTCATCCCCAATGGTATATGGCACACGGAATCCCAAGTAGGTGTTTTTTACGTATGCCACCACACATTCCATTTGGTCTAATGTCCGGGCGGCTATCTCTTGCCACGAATCAGGCTCTGCTACCACATAATTCACGTGACTGCGTTGGGTGGAATAGACGAGACGATTCGTCGGACGGAACACATAACGAGTGCTACCTTCTGGATTGTAATAGTTCAGCACGGCTGAAATCATCTCTTTGTTGGCATTGGCTTGATGGATTCCCTCGTTGATGCTACTCAATACCGCCTTGTAGTTCCACAGCATCACCAAGCGTTTCTGTTCATCACTTCCATCACCACCAACGATTTGCAATTGTTGTTGATACCATGTTTCCACAATGCGCTTAATCTCAGGAAACTTCTGGAATTGTTGCCCATGTTCATTGCTGGTGTAGTATTCACGTATCATCAGATGAGCGAAGTAATAAATGACCTGACTATCGCGCAGTTCCTTATAGTCTGTCTTCATCATCTTCTGATTGTCATTCACAACAGTTTCCAAAACGGTTTCTGTTGGAATCTTATTGAAGTCTAGTACAAATTTGGGCAAATTCGTAAAGTCCGCTGTCAATGCCCCCTCCACATTGTCTGAACGATAGCCAGTGATATTTGGAAAACGGATTTCCATTTCTTGCCGTTCAGACAAAGCACGAAGGATGTTCTTGGGTTTGACAGGTTTAGTCACCACCGTTTTTCCGCCTTTGAATGTGTTGAAAGGAACGCCGATGATGCGAGCATATTCGGGTGGGAACTTGTAAGTGATGTTTTCTGGGTTGTAACGATACAGGTTCTTGCGTTCTATCTCTTTTCCTGATGGATCGTATGGAATCAAATCGTAGCTTTGACGGCGCAAAGCTCGACCCACCACCTGCTCACACAACAGTTGACTACCAAACGCACGAATACCACAAACATGGGTAACCGTATTGGCATCCCATCCTTCTGTAAGCATCGAAACGCTGACCACACATTTGATGTCACCACCCAATTTGCCTGGCTTACCAACGGTATTCACCACCTCACGAAGAATGTCTGCATCTGTTATCTTGTCTGCTGTGCCAGCTCCATGCAGATTGGCATATTCGTGCTTGAACTCCTCGATTTCTTTCATATAGACTTTCTTGAAGTTCTCGTCGATGGTGATACCGGCATCATCAATGGCTGAGGAGTCTATCAGCAAAGTGGGAAACTTGCTCTTTGGCATTCCCATTCCATCGTAGTTGGAAAAGACCTCAAAACGTCCACTACGATAACGAGGTTCACCTTCTTCATTCACACCATCCTGATAGCCTGCGATGTCACGATACACCTCATGAGAAACCGCTGTGTTGTTACATACAATAATCAATACAGGAGGTGAGGTGAGTAATGTTCCCATTGCCTCATAACTTTGGCGCAATCCTCTGCTATAATCTTCGTAGTCGCTGACAAATTGTTCCAAAGCTGTGTTGAGCAAGGTGGGAAGATTGGGTTGCTGCACTCCCATCGCATTACGATCAACATTATCTTCCTTGTCCTTTTTCTTCTGACCTCTTATACCCTTCTTGGGGAGTTTGTCTTTGGCGTATTGATAGATGTTGCGAAGTTTGGGTTCGTCCAAATCGGTTGTGTTGTCGTAAGCAGGAAGATAAGGAATCTTCACCAAGCCACTTTCTATCGCATCCACCAAGCCAAAGTCGCTCACCACCCAAGGGAACAAAGAGTATTCAGGGTAGCCAGAGCCTTTCAGATAGTATGGAGTAGCCGAAAGGTCATATACGTGTTGCAACTTGTAGCCCAGCCGTTTCATCTGACGCAATCCCTCATACCACACCATAGCGGCTTCGTTCTCATTCTTCAGGTCATCCTTCTCTTCTGCTGTCAACGTCTTGTCCGCATTGGTTTTGGGGAGATAACAGTGGTGGGCTTCATCATTGATGACTACAATACGCTTTCCTTTCACACCTTTCTCCAGAATGCGGCTGAGCAACACACTGTAGTCTTCTGTCTCTTTTTGCTGCACCAATTCACCGTCCACCCATTTCTGCTTACCATCCAACGGAGAAGCATGCTTGCCAGAGAACACACGAGGAAGGAATTGCTGGTAGTTGACAATTGTGATGGATGAATTAAGGCCGCCTAATTCTTTTTCAAATTGAGGTGGAATCAGACCACGCTGATGATAATAGTCCGTTCGTTCGAAATTATTACTACGCTGGCTAAAGTCCAACTGCAATACTGCAAGACGGTCTCGAATTGTGATGCCTGGGGCACACAGCAAGAAATGGTCAGCATAGTGTGTGTCCATCGGATTAGCACGCTTGTTCAGGTAGTTGTAGAGTATCAGCATCGCCATTACGACGGTCTTTCCTGTGCCTGTCGCCATCTTGAAAGCTGTGCGAGGCAGCACATTCGCATCTTCCAATGAAACGGAATGCCGACGTTCTGAGAGTTGATTGAGAATATAAACACCCACATTGGGGTCGCGTTCTGCAATCTCATTCAGCCACACAGCCGTTTCCACAGCTTCACGCTGACAGAAGAACAAGCGAAGATTCGAACGGCGTTCTTTGTTGTTGAACCAGAAATTGAGGAGTTCTGTTGTGATGCGTGAGGCCTTAGGATAACCAGCCTCACGCCATGCTTTCACTTCCTTTCGGATGCCATTGATGAATTCAGCGTTTGGTTCGATAGCTTCAAAATTCTCAACAGAAAAAATGTTGCGCTGGCGTTTCTTGGGCACAATGCTGATGTCATAACCAAAGGGGCGACGCCCATTGATTACCTTCTCATAGTCAATGTTCCCATCTGCATCGGTATCGTAATAGTACTTAGGTTCCTCGTACGGATTGTTGAGTACGGGATTGTCGTTGTTAGCTTGCATAAGCGTTTATCGTTTATGCGCTGCTCTCTAAAAAACAAAGCCTGACCCAACAACACAAAACGTGGACGATTACTTATCCACATTCCAGGTGTTTGGTCAGACCTTCAAAGAAAAACAAGTAACGTCCACGTATAACGTGAACGTCTGCATGTTTTGTTCTTTGACTTCTTCTGCGACCAAACTTCGGAATGTCTTATAAACAGCAAACGCTATAATTTACCAATATGTTCGTACCGGCACCTCCGCTGAAGCTCCTTCCTGCACGAGGCAGGCGTCAAAATGACGATTTGCCAATACTCAGGGGCAAAGGTAGCACATATTTGGGAAATGACAAAACTTTCATCAATATTTTTTATTGGTTATGGTAATACTGTCTTCATGGCAAAGGTACTCTGGTATCACACTAAACGCCCTTTAGTATCATACCAGAGGGCGTTTAGTGTTAGGGTAAAGGCAGGTTTTTTTCCAATAAGGCTGGGTTATTCTGAAATAAGCGAGGGTTATTGGGAGCCAACGTACCTACTTTAAAATAACGGCGTTAGTGGCTCAATCTAACGGCGTATGAAGGCGACGATAACGGCGTTATTTTTTGAGGGGTGATCAAGCCCCCCGACCCCCAAAGGGGGAGGGCTGACGCTGCGACAGAACAGCAGCAGGAAGCAAGAAGGTCGCCTGCAAGAAGGTAAGAGAGCGGTCAAACATCAAGAAGCAGGTTGGTTTTCCCTTAAGGGTTACACTTGTTACCCTTAGGGGAAACAAATTTTCTGCTTAGTTATGGAAATCTTTTTGCTTAACTATGGCCCAATTTTTGACTTTTCTTGCAAAAACACCTAACATCTAACATTTTCGACCGTATCTATATGCTATTCAATAGATTAACCCACGTTAGGTGTTGCTCAAACACCTAACAAACACCTAACATTTTGGAGATGAATCATTCATAGTGTCTGATTCTCACATCGATGCGATTGTCCTTCAACAGCGAGGGTATTCCTTTTACGTCCGTTTGGCCATAGTGGTAAGGGAAGAGCACCTTGGGGTTGACCGTCTTGGCGGCTTTCACCAATTGCTCTACTGTCATCGTGTATGGCTGGTTGCAAGGCATAAAGGCGATGTCGATGTCGTGGATGGCCTGCATCTCTGGAATGTCCTCCGTATCTCCAGCGATGTAGATGCGAAGCCCGTCGAGGGTCAGGATATAGCCGTTGTCAGCCCGAATGCTGCCAACAAACAAGCAAAAATCTTTTTCATCTTCATTCTATTTCTTGATATGCACGATATTGAGCGAATAAGCGGGCACTTCCAGCTGAACGCGACCGCTTTCAGGCGACAGAAGCTGCTCGACAGGAGAGATATGCGTGGGAGACTGAAGTGTGTTCTCGTCCATGCCATCGTTGGCTTTGAGACGAATGACGTGGGCTGATGTGGCATCGAAATTCTTCAGATTGATGTTGGCGGTAGTGCCTTCATCGCCGCTGTTCACAATCTTCACAATCATCTCGCCCTTCTGATCGTCGATGGTGGCTGAAGAGAAGATACCCTTCGACTCATCACTCTTCAAGACGGTGTCGAACACCAAATCTGAGTCGAGCCAAGCTTTCACGCTGTCGCCACTCACCTGCAGCTTCACGTCATACCAGCGTCCTTCCTCCACATGTCCACGCTTGATGGCGGTCTGCGTCTTGCCTCCGCTGCTGACTTGCTCTATGGCGTGCTGCGTATTCCCCCATCCACCGAAGTTCAGCCAGCAGTAGTTTTTCTCATCCACATAGTTGAACACGATGATGAAGCCTTCTGCACCGCTGTCTTTGCGAGCACGGCACTGGATGGTGTAGTGGTCGGAGTCGATGACTTGATTGCAAATGGCCAGCGGAGCTTCTTCATTTCCCTTCTGCTGCAGGATGCCATCGTTCACCTCCCAATGGCCGCTGACAAATTCGGGCTTGCCCGTCTTGGGCAGTGGGTCGCAGTGGGTGTAGCTGGCCTGAGTGCCCCATGAGGAATAACCCACGCGGCTCTGCTTGGGGGTGATGCGCTTTGGCTTTTGCCCTTTGTAGAAGCCGTCTTGCTCCACCTTCACCACCTGCTTGCCCACATTCTGAGCCATCAGCATCTGCACGTAGTAGGAGGGAGTGCCCATCACACGGCTCGATGAGAAGCGTATCATGTCGGGACGCCACTTGGCATCGTTCTCGTTCACAAAGATGGGGGCATAACTGTTCAGCGGAACGATGTCGCTGTTGTTCTCCATACCCATCATATAGACGGCTTCACCCAGCGCTGCGTTCTGGTTGCCAAGATTGCCAAATCCGTTGGTCACAGCATACTCACCCACATAAATCTTGGGAGCGGGCTTGCCATTGGGCAGCGTTCTTGGATAAGTGTCGTATTTGTGGAAGTTGTTGGCAAACCATGCGGGAGTGCGGTAATAATGTTCATCCAAGAGATCGACAGGATAGTTGTTGCGCCAGGAGGGATCGTCTGTGCCCCATGACTCCACGTTGCCGATGAGTTTGATGTTGGGATACTTGGTCTTGATGGCATCGTAGAATAGCTTGTAACGCTCTGGATATTGGTGTGACTGGTCGCGGTTGCTGTCCATGTGGAAGTTGTAGTTTTCGTTACCAATCTCCAGATATTCGATGTTGAAGGGTGCAGGGTGTCCGTTCTTGGCACGAAGAGCACCATACTTGGTGTTCACGTCGCCATTGGCATATTCGAGGGCATCCAGGCACTCTTTCAACCATGTGTCTTTCAGCGAGTCGAGCGGAGTGTAACCACCATGCCAGATGCCGACATTCACCACATAGAGCGGTTTGGCACCCAAGTCCTCTGCCAACTGCAGATACTCATGGAATCCGAGGCCATCGGTGGTGCGGTAACCCCAGTTCACGTTCCAGTGTCCTTCACGCTCTTCGATGGGGCCAATAGTGCGTTCCCAACGGAAAGCATTTTCAGGACTCTCCTGCCCCTCCACGAAACAGCCGCCAGGGAAACGCATGAACTTCGGATGCATCTGCCACAGCATGTTGGCAAGGTCGGGACGCATGCCATTCTCGCGGTTCTTGAAGGTAGGTGGGAAGAGAGAAACCACATCAAGGTCAATCACACCCACTCCATCGAAGACCAACGCAAACTGAGCCTTCTCGTCATTCCCTTCCGACTGCAGCACAGCCTCGTATTTCGTCCATCCCTTCGCTTTGGGATCGAGAACAATTTGTGCCTGTGCCAGCTTTTCGTCACCAGCCTCATTTCGCAGCATCGCCTGCACAGAACCTTTATATTTCGGACCCTTAGCCCAGAAAGAGAGGCGGTAGGTGCGGCCTTGTACAGCGTTGATGCCCCAAAAGCCCTTGTTGACCAAAAACACAGGATTCTGTGGCGTGGCCTTGATAGTCAATTCCAACGCATTGTGCTGCACAGCGTTCAGCAACGGAGTCTGCTTGGTAGGCTGTATGAGTTGCGCCTGGATGATTCCTGCCTCTGTTGCCTCTGTTGTCCAACCCTGCATATCAGCAGGAGCACCAAATCTTGGGCCGTCCTCAAACGAGCGGTTGCGAATCAGTTCTGCATAGATGCCTCCATCGGCAGCATGGTTGATGTCCTCATAGAAGATGCCGTAGTGCGTCGGACTAATCTCAGGGCCTCGTTGCTGAGCATCGATATTGACGTTTACCTGAGCCTGGGCTATCGAAGCCCCCGCCATCATGGCGATAGTTAGAAAAAGCTGTTTCATAAATTTCGTATTATTATTGGATTTTCAGTTTTGTGAAAGGTTGAGTTAATTTCTATGCAATATGCTAAATGATTCCTCAAAAAGCAAACAGTCCCAGTTCATTCGCAAAGATGAGGAAGATACAGAGGGGTGCAAAGTAGCGAATGATGAAACGGAAGATGGGATAAAGAGGACTCTTGATGGTGCCATTGTTGGTGAGTTCGGCACGTAGCACCTTCTCATCGACAACCCATCCAAGGAACACACACATGAGCATTCCACCAATAGGCATGATGAACTTGGCAACGAGGAAGTCGAAGAGGTCGAAGAAGTTCAAACCGAAGATGTGAACGTCTTGCCAATCGCCAAAAGACCACGAACAGAATATGCTCAACACCACACACACCACGCTGACCATCACGGCTGCCAAGGGACGAGGCAAACGGAATGTGGTGTGGAAATAGGCTGCTGACATCTCCAACATAGAGATGCTGCTGGTGAGGGCTGCCATGACAAGCAACAGATAGAACACTAACGAGAAGATATAAGCCAGCCAAGGCATTCCTCCAAACACCTGCTGGAAGACGTTGGGCAAGGTGACGAACACCAACGAGGGACCTGCATCTGGACTTAAATCTGGAATGGAATAGACGGCTGGGAAAATGATGAGTCCACTGAGCAATGCCACCAAGGTGTCGATGCTGGCTACACTCAGACCATCTTTCATCAGATCCACCTCCTTGCGGAAATAACATGCGTAAGTACAGAGGCATCCCAGACCCACACTAAGAGAGAAGAACGCCTGCCCCATCGCACTAAGAATCACAGAACTATCGACCTTGGAAAAGTCAGGCTGAAACAGGAACTGCAAACCCAAATGCGCTTTTGGCAACGAGAGTGAACAACCCACCAAAACAAGGATGAAAAGAAACAGAAGGGGCATCATGATCTTGGAACCCCGTTCGATGCCTCGTTGCACACCCAACGCCACGATACCACAGGTAAGGGCGATGATAAGAGTTGTCCAGAAAACAGGGTGAAGGGAATCGGAAGAAAACGTGGCGAAATCGGTCTTGAACTGCTCAGCCGTCTTACCAACAAAGCCATCCATGAGGGCTTCGAAGGCATAATAGAGCGTCCAACCAGCCACCACTGCATAATAGCTCAGTACCAAGAAGCCACTGACAACAGGGATCAGGCCCATCCAACGCCATCCTTTCCTGCCACCACTCATCTTCTCGAAAGCGCCTGAAACATCCTGACCACCATGACGGCCAATGGCAAACTCAGTCACCATAATGGGCACTCCCAACAGCAACATGAACAGCACATAAATCAGAATGAATGCTGCACCTCCGTTGGCTCCTGTCTCTGTGGGGAAACGCCACACGTTACCCAAGCCGACCGCACTTCCAGCCGCCGCTAAGATAGCACCCATCTTCGATGCAAACACGTTTTTATTACTGCTCTTCATCAGTTTCTCAATCTGAGTTTCCAAGTCTCACCGTGCTTCACCATCTTCTGTGATGCCACCTCCTTGGTGCTGTCAGCAAAAGTGTATTGATAATAGACGGTGCAGATGGTGTCGCCTTGCATCTGAGTATCAATCATGTCGATAGACGCCACAGCAGCACGTTCGGCACGTCGCCATTCCAGATGCTGCTTCAACGCATGGCGCATCATGGATTTCTGAGCTGCATCCATCTCCGAACCCATATCCACCCATTGCAAATAGGTATCGTAGTCCCCACGGTTCAGCGCCTCCAATGCTATCTCCAACGCACCTGCTGGTTCACGTGTCTTGTCCTCACACGATGCCAGACACAGCAGCATACTGATGATCACAATATAACGATATAACGGCATACCACTCTAAACCTTAAACTCTAAACTCTCATCTACTTCTGCCTGATATACACGTTAATCGGTGTGCCTTTGAAGTTCCAATGCTCGCGTATTTGATTCTCCAAGAAACGCTTGTAAGGTTCCTTCACGTACTGAGGAAGGTTGGCATAGAACACAAACGAAGGCACCCTCGTGTCTGGAATCTGCATCACATACTTGATCTTGATGTATTTGCCCTTCAGCGACGGTGGAGGTGTTGCCTCAATAATCGGAAGCATCACCTCATTCAGTTTGGCTGTAGAAACCTTGTTGGTGCGTGACTGATAGGCTTTCTGAGCTTCTTCCAACACCTTGAAAATACGTTGCTTAGTTACAGCCGAAGCGAAGATGATGCTGAAGTCTGTAAAGGGTGCAAAGCGGTCGCGGATGGCCTTCTCGAAATAACGAATCGCCTCGTTCGACTTGTCTTCCACCAAGTCCCACTTGTTCACCACAACCACCATTCCTTTCTGGTTCTTCTGAATGAGCTGGAAGATGTTGATGTCCTGCCCCTCTATGCCTCTTGTAGCATCCACCATCAGCACACACACATCAGAATTTTCGATGGCACGAATGCTCCTCATCACGGAATAGTATTCCAAGTCCTCCGTCACCTTGTTCTTCTTGCGGATACCAGCCGTATCAACCAAATAGAAGTTGAAGCCAAACTTCTCATATTTCGTGTAGATGGAGTCACGCGTGGTGCCAGCAATGTCCGTCACCACGTTACGATTATCGTCTAAGAAAGCGTTGATGATGCTTGACTTGCCTGCATTCGGACGTCCAACCACAGCAATCCTTGGGATATCTTCTTCTATCACTTCCTTCATCTCCTTGGTGAAACTTGCCACCACAGCATCCAAGAGGTCACCTGTGCCACTGCCTGTCAGCGAGCTGATGCAATAAGGATCGCCCAGTCCCAAGCTGTAGAACTCTGCCGCCCCATAACGGTGTTCATTGCTATCGACTTTATTCGCCACCACAAACACTGGCAACTTGCTCCTGCGAAGGATGTCTGCCACCTCCATGTCGAGGTCGGTCACCCCTACCCTCACATCTACCATGAAGAGAATGACATCACACTCTTCGATGGCAATCAGCACTTGGCGACGGATTTCCTCTTCGAACACATCGTCTGAGTTGACCACCCAACCACCTGTATCCACCACAGAGAACTCCTTGTTCCCCCACTCGCACTTGCCATACTGGCGGTCACGAGTCGTGCCTGCTTCATCACTCACAATCGCATGACGAGTCTTCGTCAATCTATTAAACAAGGTCGATTTTCCCACATTGGGACGACCTACTATCGCCACTAAATTTGCCATAAACTATTCACGTTTTTACTCAGGATTATAGCCGAACAGATTCAACTCTTTGGTGGAGTTACGCCAATCCTTATCGACCTTGACGTAGGTTTCCAAATAGATGCTCTTGCCGAAGAACTTCTCAAGACTCTTGCGGGCTTCTGTACCCACCTTCTTGAGTGCTTTGCCTTGATGTCCGATGATGATTCCCTTCTGAGAATCACGCTCCACATAGATGACGGCATTGATGTGGATGTGACTCTTGTCTTCCTTGAAGCTCTCCACACCAACCTCCACAGAATAAGGAATTTCCTTGTCGTAATAGAGAAGTATTTTCTCACGAATAATCTCAGAAACAAAGAACTTGGCTGGCTTATCTGTCAACTGGTCTTTGTCGAAATAAGGAGGACATTCCGGCAGCAATTCCTTGATACGATCCAATACAGGTTGCACATTGAAACGATGCAGAGCAGATATGGGCAGAATCTCAGCCTTAGGAAGGATTTCATGCCATTGCTCCACTAATGTCACCAGGTTCTTCTCATCAGTAAGGTCAATCTTGTTAATGAGCACCAGCACAGGAACGTCCATTTGGGAAACCTTCTGCAAGAAGTCAGAGTTCTTGTCCACCGTCTCCATCGGATCTGTGACATAGAGGAGCACATCGGCATCCACCAAAGCACCCTCAGAGAAGGCAAGCATAGACTCCTGCAACTTGTAGTTGGGCTTCAGCACACCTGGCGTGTCAGAAAAGACAATCTGCGCATCACCATCGTTGATGATACCCATGATGCGATGACGTGTTGTCTGTGCCTTGAAAGTGGCAATGGAGATACGTTCACCCACCAAAAGATTCATGAGGGTGGACTTTCCCACATTCGGATTGCCTACGATATTTACAAAACCTGATTTGTGCATAAGATTATCTAATAAAACTAAAAGTTAAAAACTAAAAACTAAAAGTTAAAGTCACTCGCCATTCGAATGCAAGTAATCTTTACTTTTAGTTTTTAGTCTTTAACTTTTCACTTACGTATTACTTTCTGCCTCTTTTGGCATACCACTCTTCGCGGCTGATGACGCCTTCTTTGTAGAACTCCGCTGGAGTGTCTGCAAATTTGCTGCCATCGTAACCCCAAATCATGTAGCTTGCACCCCATGTGAAGCCTGCACCGAAAGCGGTGAAGATGAGTTTGTCACCCTTCTTCAACTGGGGTTCGTACTCCCATAGACAAAGAGGCAATGTTCCGCCAGAAGTATTGGCCATGTGGTCGATGTTAATCATCACGTGGTCTTCTTCCACTCCGATGCGACGAGCCACAGCACTCTCAATGCGTACGTTGGCCTGATGAGGAACAATCCATGCGATGTCATCCTTGGTCAGGTTGTTGCGCTTGGCCACAAGCTCCACAGCATCGGACATGTCAGTCACAGCGTGCTTGAACACAGCGCGGCCTTCCTGATAAACGAAGTGGAGACGCTGATCAACGGTCTCATGGCTGGGCATATTGGCTGAGCCACCTGCTGCCATGTGAAGGTTCTCATATCCCTTACCGTCCACACGGAGGTAACTGTCCATCAAGCCATAATCTTCTTCCGTAGCCTCCATCAGCACGCATGCAGCACCATCGCCAAAGATGGGGCATGTGTTGCGATCCTGATAGTTGGTCATGGATGACATGTGGTCACCGCCACACACAATAATTCTCTGATAACGTCCGCTACGAATGTAATTGGCACCTGCCTCCATTGCATAAAGGAAACCAGCGCATGCAGCCTCCATATCGTATCCGAAAGCATTCTTCAGTTCGAGGTTGCCAATAATGAGCGAAGCCGTTGAAGGGAAATGGTAGTCGGGGGTTGTGGTAGCCACAATCACTGCCTCAATGGAGTCAGGGTCAGCACCCGTCTTGTCAAGCAGTTGCTTCACCGCCTTGGTCATCATGAACGATGTGCCTACACCTTCTTCTGGCTTCAGGATATGACGGGTCTTCACACCGATGCGCTCCATAATCCACTCATCGCTCGTTTCAACGATGGTGGACATCTCCTCATTGTCGAGGATATAGGTCGGCACCCATCCACCTACACCAGTAATAACAGCATTTATCTTTCCCATAAAAGAGAGATTTTGTTTTGATTAGATTGCAGCTTCCTTAACAATAGCCACCTTGCCACGATAGTAACCACATGCAGGACACACGGTGTGATACACATAGAATTCGCCGCAGTTTGGACAAACTGCGAGTGTTGGAGCTACTGCAACATCATGAGTTCTTCTTTTTCTTGTACGAGTCTTTGACTGTCTTCTTTTAGGATGTGCCATTTTTCTTTTATTTGTTTAGTTGTTCTTTAAATTGCTTTAGTGCAGCCCAACGATTGTCAACAGGTTCGTCGGAATCTTCCCCCATTGGCGCATTGTCTGCCTCACTATCTGTTGAATCCTCCTGCTCCGCATCCTCTTCTCCACTTCGGGTGGCCTGATGACGGCTGAGTTCGTGCATCATCGTTTCGTCACATTTTCCAGGTTCGTGACTACACGTGAGTGGCATGCTGAGCACGATAAATTCGTAGATGAACTGTGCAAGGTCAAGATAACCTTCAGTCTCAGGTACTATCACACATTCACCCTCGTCGGCATATTCATCACCTAACTTCACGTTCAACTCGTCAGTCGTCTCAATCCGCAATTCGAGGTCAGACAAGCAACGATCGCAAGGCACGATGACTGTGCCAACACTATGTATCTGGAACTTGTTAATCGACCCAGCTCTGAGACAAACCACAGTTGTGTGGATGGTGCCACGCTGTATGAGTCCATCAATGTGAGCGAAAAAATCATCGCCAATCTCGTACTCAAAGGTTTTACCTCCAAGCCCTGAACTCAACAAATCAATCTTATAAGTGTCCATAATACGCTTTTGGACTGCAAAGGTAAGAATTTATTTTCTAACAATGATGAAAAAAACGCAACTTTTTCTCTTATCAAGGCAAAATCGTCATTTCATCAGTCATTTTACACTTCAGAGGTTCCCTTAGGAAGTTCAATGCGGAACGTGGTACCGACACCTAAAACGGAGTCTTTCACAAAGATTTTTCCCTTGTGATACTCTTCGACAATACGTCTTGCCAACGATAAGCCCAATCCCCAGCCACGTTCTTTAGTCGTGAAACCAGGCTTGAAAACTGCGTTGAAATCAGACTTCGGAATACCCTTGCCTGAGTCTTTCACTTCCACATACACAAACTTGTCATCCTCGTCCACACTGATATCTATCGAACCTGCTCCACCCATCGCATCGACAGCATTCTTGCACAAATTTTCTGCCACCCACTCAAACAAACTTGGGATGAGATTTGCAATGACTGGTTCGGCAGGGAAATGCGTACGGATAGACACCTTGTTCGAGGTACGTTTGTCCATATAAGCTACTACACGAGAAAGTACCTCAAGCACATCGTCTGGTTTTGGTTCTGGAATAGAGCCAATCTTGGAGAAGCGCTCTGCTATACGTTCCAAACGCTTGATGTCCTTTTCCATCTCTGGCAAAAGCACATCATCGGGATAGGTTTCCTTCATCACTTCATGCCAAGCAATCAAACTCGAAATTGGAGTGCCCAACTGATGAGCTGTCTCTTTCGAAAGACCCACCCACACCTTGTTCTGCTCTGCCCTCATGGCTGAGAACAAAGCAAAAATAGCTATCAGTACAAACAACACCACCACACTCAACTGAATGTAAGGATAAATCGCCAACCGCTTCAACATCAGAGACTCGTCATAGCAGATGCTGATATAATCACCCTTGTCGTACTCCTGTGGCAAATCGATACGGATAGCACGTCCATTCGCACGATAATCTTTAGCTAATTGCGAAAGATACGCCACAGAATCCTCTCCAACTGAATAGTGATTATTGATATTTCGAGCTGATAAAGCCACCCCCTCTTTATCCACCAAAATCACAGGAATAGTGTGATTGCCATTAATCACCTTCAGCACAAGATTCATATCCGTGTTCTCATCAGCTGCATTCAACGAACGCATCGCCTCTGCCCACACTTCCATTCGATTTCGTTCCTCTTGTTCCAAATCCGAAATCAAATAGTTGGACGTCAACAATGAACCAATGGCTATCACCACAGCCACCAGCAATAACACATATCTAATGTTCCGTATTCTATCAAACATTTGCATACATTATTAATAACGAAAGAACATATCCAATTATTGTATATTAGAACCAAAGAACCTCTGACATTTCATAACAATAAAGAAAGAGACACTCTCAGGATTTCTCCTGAAAGCGTCTCTCCTCAAGAAGGCGGCGACCTACTCTCCCGCATTGCGGTGCAGTACCATCGGCGCGCCCGGGCTTAACTTCTCTGTTCGGGATGGGAAGAGGTGGAACACCGGGGCCAAAGCC
>JAFZVN010000090.1 GCA_017617805.1 Bacteroidaceae bacterium
AAAGTCTTGCCCTGACGCTGACCAACGATCACGTTGAAACCGTTGTCGCGGAGGTTGCAAGCCTGACCAGGACCCTGTACACCATAACCAATCACTGCGATTGTCTCGTCCTTCAAAATCTCACGAGCTTTCTCGAGTGGGAATTCTTCACGTGTCATTACCTCTTCGATAACGCCACCAAAATTCATTTTTGCCATTTTGCTTTTGTTTTAATTGTGCAAGGAAGTTCCTTGCTGGTTATTAATTAATTCCTTATTTTATTTCTTTTGTTGTTCTGCCCTTTTTGCCTCACGTACAGCCAGATACTCGTCCAGATGCTCCACACGGCTCTTGGTGATGCAGATGCGTCCTGAACGGACAAACTGCAAGACGCAGTCGAGTTTCTGCAACTTGTCGAAGAGGGCGATAATCTCATCCGTAAATCCTGTGATTTCCACCACCGAATAGGTGCTGTTCACCTCGATGATGCGAGCATCGTAGGAGCGCACCAAACTGCTGACCTCACGACTCTTCATCATCACGGGCGTACTGAGTTTGAAAAGCGCCGTCTCATTGATGAAGAGTTCGTCATCTGTATAGAAATGCGCCTGAAGCACTTCGATGCGCTTCTCTATCTGTGCCGTAAGAATGCGAGCCATACGCTCATCACAATTGGCTGTGACAGTGTACTTGTGGGCTCCTGGTGTGCTGGATGCGCACACATTGAGTGACTCGATATTGACCTGACGACGTGTGAACACAGCCGTGATCTGCGAAAGCAAACCTGGCACGTTCTCTGAGTAAATCAGGAAGGTATAGAGTTTTGTTGTATCTTGTTCCATTGTTGGAGTTTGTACTTTTTCTTCTTTTTCTTTTGTTGGGACTGTTGGATTCAAGAGCCTGTCGCACTTGCCACATGAGGAACACTCCCCACACTGTCCTCCGTACGTTTTCTTTGCCATTACTGGATTTCGAGCAGCATCTCGTCGATATTCGCTCCTGGAGGAGTCATCGGCAGCACGTTGTCCTCTTCCTTGATGGCACATTGCAAGAGGTATGGACCAGGTGTGGCCAGCATCTCTGCGATGGCTGCATCGAGGTCAGCTCGCTCAATCACCGTCTTGGCTGGGATGCCATATCCTTTGGCAATCAGTTCATAGTCGGGGTTGAGCATCGGTGTGAACGAATAACGATGTGCAAAGAACATCTCCTGCCACTGACGCACATTACCCAAGAAGTTGTTGTTCAAGAGGATGATCTTCACAGGTGCGCCCTGCTCCATGATGGTGCCAAATTCCTGAATGGTCATCTGCAAACCACCATCGCCCACAAAGAGGCAAACGGTTCTGTCAGGAGCACCAAAAGTGGCACCGATGGCAGCAGGAAGACCATAGCCCATAGTACCCAAACCACCTGAAGTCACCACAGAACGAGGTTGGGTGAACTTGAAATAGCGGCAAGCCATCAACTGGTTCTGACCAACGTCGGTCACCATGATGCCCTCGTTGTTGGCAGCCTCACTCACTTTGCGAATCACCTCTCCCATCAGGAGGGGACCTTCCGTTGGATGGAGCGCCTTGTCAATCACCTTGACATATTCTTTCTCCTCGTATGGTTTGAAACCTTCAATCCATGAAGTATGCTTGGACTCATCCAAGAGTTTCGTGACAGCCGCCAGTGATTTCTTGCAATCGCCCCAAACGGTCAAGTCCACAGACACATTCTTGTTGAACTCAGCCTGGTCGATGTCGAAATGGATAATCTTAGCTTGCTTGGCGTAGGTGGCAAGATTGCCTGTCACACGGTCATCGAAACGCATGCCGACAGCAATGAGCAAGTCGCATTGGTTGGTCATCACATTAGGACCAAGATTGCCATGCATACCCAAGATGCCCATGTTCAGAGGGTGGTCAGAAGGAATGGCAGACAGTCCCAAGAAGGTCGTTCCACAGGGGAGGTCAGCCTTCTCCAAGAAGGTACGCAACTCTTCCTGTGCATTGCCCAGTTCCACACCTTGTCCCACCAAGACAAAAGGCTTCACGCTGTTGTTGATCATCTTGGCAGCACGCTCAATATCCGTCTGATTCAAATCGGGGTCTGGGTCATAACTGCGGATGAAATCGACTTTAGCAGGCTCAAAATCCACCATACCCGTCTGGGCATTCTTGGCAAAGTCGAGCACTACAGGACCTGGACGTCCGCTCTTGGCAATATAGAACGCACGAGCAACAGCCCAAGCCACATCCTCAGCACGACGAATCTGATAGCTCCACTTGCTGATAGGCGAAGTCACACCTACCACGTCCACCTCTTGGAAAGCATCCGTTCCCAGCATGGCAACACCCACCTGTCCACAGATGACCACCATCGGTGTAGAGTCAATCATCGCATCAGCGATACCCGTCACTGTATTGGTGGCACCAGGACCCGAAGTCACGATGGCACAACCCACCTTTCCACTCACACGTGCATAACCCTGAGCGGCATGCACAGCTCCCTGCTCATGACGAACAAGGATGTGATTGAGTGTCTTCTTATGATCATAGAGTGCATCGTAAGTAGGCATGATGCTTCCACCTGGATAGCCAAAGAGGACATCTACCCCCTCGTGCTCCAAGGCACGCATCATTGCTTCTGCACCTGTTATCTTTTCTGCCATTTTCTTCACTCTAAACTCTAAACCTTAAACTCTAAACTTTAATCAATAATTCTCACGCCTCCCTTGTCGGCGCTTGCCACACTCTGGGCGTATGCACGGAGGGCTTTTGATACGACACGGTTGCGTTTGAGTGGCTGCTGTGGACGTGCTGCCAGTTCTTCGTCAGAAAGCCGCACGTTGATAGAGCGGTTTGGAATGTCGATGTCGATGATGTCGCCATCCACAATCTTACCGATGTTACCACCTGATGCAGCCTCTGGAGAGATGTGTCCGATGGAGAGGCCTGATGTGCCACCAGAGAAACGTCCATCTGTGATGAGGGCACATTCCTTACCCATGTGCATGCTCTTGATGTAAGAAGTAGGATACAGCATCTCCTGCATGCCAGGACCACCCTTAGGACCTTCGTGGGTAATCACCACCACATCGCCTTTCTTCACCTTGCCGCCAAGGATACCTTCACAAGCGTCTTCCTGAGAGTCGAACACCACAGCAGGACCAGAGAACTTCCAAATGCTCTCATCCACACCTGCGGTCTTTACCACACAGCCATCCTGTGCGATGTTGCCAAAGAGGATGGCCATACCACCGTCCTTGGTGTAAGCATGTTCGATATCACGGATACAACCATTGACACGGTCTGTGTCGAGGGTCTCGTAGTTGGTGTTTTGAACACCCAACTGATTGCAGAACACACCAGCAGGAGCGCTTGAGTAGATGCGCTTGGCCTCTGGGTCGATATTGTCTTTCAGAATCGAATACTTCTCAATGTCTTCTGCCAAAGTAGCTCCATTCACACGCTTCACAGAGGTGTCAATCAGCCCACCCTTTGCCAGTTCGCCAAGCAGGTTCAGCATACCACCTGCACGACCACACTCCTGCACAGAATACTTCTGAGAGTTAGGTGCGAGTTTGCAGAGGAAAGGAGTCTTGCGAGAGAGCTTGTCGATGTCAGCCATCGTGAAGTCCACTCCAGCCTCCTGAGCCACAGCTAACAAGTGCAGCACGGTATTGGTCGAAGCACCCATCGCAATGTCAAGCGTCATCGCATTGAGGAAAGCCTTGCGAGTGGCAATCGAACGAGGAAGCACAGACTCATCGCCATCCTCATAGTAAGCGAAAGCATTCTTCACAATCTGACGGGCAGCAGCCTTCATCAGTTCCTTACGGTTCACGTGGGTTGCAAGGATCGTACCGTTGCCTGGAAGCGAAAGACCGATGGCCTCTGTGAGGTTGTTCATCGAGTTTGCCGTGAACATGCCTGAGCAGCAGCCACAACCTGGACAAGCCCTGTTCTCCACCTCAGCCAGTTCCTCATCGTTCACAGTAGGGTCAGCACCCTTAATCATGGCAGCAATCAAGTCAAGGTTCTCTCCCTTGTACTTACCAGCCTCCATAGGACCACCGCTGACAAACACAGCAGGGATATTCAGGCGCATCGCAGCCATCAGCATGCCAGGGGTTATCTTGTCGCAGTTGGAAATGCAAATCATCGCATCAGCCTTGTGCGCATTGCACATATATTCCACAGAGTCGGCAATGATGTCGCGTGAAGGCAACGAATAGAGCATACCATCGTGACCCATCGCAATACCATCATCGATGGCAATGGTGTTGAATTCGGCAGCGTAGCAACCCATCTTCTCAATCTCTTCCTTCACAATCTGTCCTGCCTCATGCAGATGCGTGTGACCAGGGACAAACTGGGTGAACGAGTTGACGATAGCAATGATGGGCTTGCCAAATTGCTCACGTTTCATGCCGTTGGCTACCCACAGAGCACGTGCTCCAGCCATGCGGCGACCTTCCGTGCAGACAGCACTTCGTAACTGATTTTTCATATCGTATATTTGAATGTTTGCGAAAAAAAGCCTCTCCCATCAGATGGGAAAGAACGAAAAACGGTGCAAAAGTACAAAAAATTAGCGACATCTTACACATATTTTAAATAAAAAAAGGATGGAACCTTACATTTCGTTAGGTTTCCACCCATTTTGTCTGTCATTCATGCACACAAAGTGGCAATTTGAGAACCACTTTACGGCTTAGCGACATGTTTCAAAAACCATTTCTTCGCCACAGGCAAGAAGAGGTCATGACCAGCCGCATTCAGATGAGCCATATCGTTCGGAGCCTGAAAATATTTCTTTCTGAAAGCTTCATCACGCACTTGGATGACACACTTCTCGTCGTAGTTCAGCAACACAGGGATATGATGACGCTTGCAAGCCTTTTGAATGACTTTGCACACCACGTCAAACCCAGGACTATCCACATACCAAGGAGTGACGTAGCCAATCTTTGCCTTGGGACACAGTTTCTCAATGCCCGTCAGCAGCACCTCCAACGAGTCGGCAAACATCTGCAACGAGTCTGGATTGTTCTTCACCTTGTCGGCATCGTTGTGACCTGCCACAATCAGCACATAGTCAGCATCTGGCGACATGGCCGTATATCTCATCCACAATGCAGGACCAAAGTTCCACTGGCCATCATGCGACCGGTCGAAAGCCACGCAGGAACCATTACGCCCATAGTTATGGTAGGTATAGCCCAGTTCTGCCGCCAGTTTGCTATGCCAAGCCTCTTCTGCAGGACGCTTATGGTTTGCCACATAACTGTCGCCTATCACATTCAGCACTTTCTGGGCATGCACAGGAACTGCCATCATCAGCGCCATCAGGAGGACGAGCACACTTGCTTTCTTCATAATCTTTTATTGATTGAATGATTGGATTCTGGCAATGTACTTGCCGATGATGTCAAACTCAAGATTCACTTTCGTGCCCACCTCGATGTCGTGGAAGTTAGTGTTGTCGTAGGTATAAGGAATGATGTTCACCTCGAACGAGTCATCCTGCGAGTTGCACACCGTCAGACTCACGCCATTGACCGTCACACTTCCCTTGTCCACCGTCATATAGCCCTTCTTGGCCATTTCTCTGTCAAAAGCATATTGGAAGCGGAACGTGTAACTGCCCTGTTGATCAATCTTCGCCACACACTCAGCGGTCTGATCCACATGTCCCTGCACGATATGACCATCCAAGCGTCCGTTCATCATCATCGAACGCTCCACATTCACTTTGTCACCCACCTTGAGCAAACCCAAGTTGCTTCTGTCGAGTGTCTCCTTCATGGCTGTCACCACATAATTTCCACCCGAAATCTTCACCACCGTGAGGCACACGCCATTATGTGCCACGCTTTGGTCTATTTTCAGTTCATCCACAAAAGAGCAGGTCAATGTGAAGTGCACATTCTCTTGTTCTTTCTCTATCGCCACGACAGTGGCAAATTCTTCTACGATTCCGCTAAACATAAAATTCAGTCCGTTTATTGATTAATGTATGCAAAGGTAGGAAAAAAATAAGAGTTAAGCACCAAGAGTTAAGAGTTTTTTCTTACCTTTGCACACAAATTGAACAAACAAGAAACAAAATAACATTTTGACAATGAAAAGAAACATGCTTGCGCTGGCAGCAATGGCACTCATTGCTTGCCCGTTTTTCATGAGTTGCAGCAACGACCCAGAGATGGATTCCGTACCACCCACCTTCAAGGAAGTGGTCATTGAACCCACCCATCCTGCTAAAGGCGACACCGTAAAAGCCACCATCAAGTTTCTCACTGAGGGCAAGAAATGGTATAAAGTGAGCTACAGTTGGATTCTTGGCCGTTCAGGACAGAAGAATGACTATTACCTCACGAAGAGTGAAGAGTCGGTGGGTCAGAAAGAACCCAGCTTCACGTTCGTGGTTCCTGACACCTTGGGCAACTACACCCTGCAGGTTCGCATGGGCACAGTACAGGCCTCTACCCTCTTCCAAGGAGGCGCACTTTCTTCCAGCACATCCATTCAGAATGGTGCTATCCGATTCGAAGTGACAGAATAATACTTTATCCTTACCACCAAAACTTATGAAACAATCTTTCCTTGCGGCATGGATGGCACTCGCCTCTCTGCCCACTTTCGCCAATCACCCAGACTCTGTGTGGGTGCGACCCGATGTGCAGAACGGCACACGCGACATGCAAATCTCCTACTCCATCGACAAGAAGCATTGGACGCATGTGTCCTGCAACCTCTTCGAGAGCGACTTCGGCACTTGGGGCAGCGAGAAGAAACTCTTCTACCCTGTCCTCTCCTACGATGGCAAGACCTATCGAGCTGTCTTCATCCCCAATCCCAAGTACACACAGATTGCTGTGACGGAATCAGAAGACTTCGCTCTTTGGAAGCCTCAGGACTATCCATATATCGCTGAGAGTGAGTTCCAGAAGATACTGACCACCCAACAGAAGGCATCAGAGACCAACGTCATCCGCATCCCTTACAGCGGTTTGGAGAGCCTCTTGGCCAAGCAGATACGTGCTGACCGCAACAACGTTTGGGAACGAGACGATTTCTTAAGACCTACCGATGTGCTGAAGGAGAAGGCTGGGAACATCAATGCCACCATCAAGGTGAACATGAACGATGTGAAGGACATCTCGCCCGACCTCATGGGCATCTTTTTCGAGGACATCAGTTATGCTGCCGATGGAGGTCTCTATGCTGAGCTGATTCAGAACCGAGACTTCGAATACACAGAAGATGACCATCGTGATTGGAATGCAGGGACGGCATGGAAACTTGGGGGCGAAGGCACCCAATGTAGCATCGACACCAAGGCGCCCATCCATCCCAATAATCCTCATTACATGACCCTCCACACCACCCAACCTGGTGCCCAACTCATCAACGAAGGCTGGGACGGAATTCCCCTTCAGAAAGGAAAGAAATACGACCTCTCCCTCTTCACCAAAGGTGCAGGTTCCTTCCGCGTCAAATTGATGAGCGATGAATCTACAATCGCTTCTGTCACCTTCAAAGCCACCAAAGAATGGCAACAACAGAAGAAAACCATAACATCCTCTTCTTCAGCAGATAAAGCTGTATTAGTGATAGAGCCACTTGAAGCAGGCAACATCAGCCTTGACTTCATTTCCCTCTTCCCACAAGAGACCTTCAAGGGGCATCCGAACGGCCTTCGCAAAGACCTTGCCGAGGTGATTGCCGACCTCCATCCACGCTTCGTACGCTTCCCTGGAGGATGTGCGTCTCATGGTCAGGGCATCGACAACATTTACCATTGGCAAGCTACTGTGGGCGAGCTTTGGGAACGTGAACCAGCCATGAACATCTGGAGTTATCACCAGACACGCGGACTGGGTTTCTACGAGTATTTCCAGTTCTGCGAAGACATCGGTGCTGAACCACTTCCTGTCCTTGCTGCAGGTGTGCCTTGTCAGAACTCATGGAAGGGCGGTCATGGTCAGCAAGGCGGCATCCCCTTCGAGGCAGATCTGAACGGAAAGCCATCGCCCTACACCTATAGAGGCAAGCCCCTCACGATGGAGAGTTACCTGCAAGAATTGCTCGACCTCATTGAGTGGGCAAATGGTGATGCCAAGACTTCCGAACTCGCCAAAATCAGAGCCAAAGCAGGACATCCCAAACCATTCAACCTCAAGTATCTGGGCATCGGAAATGAAGACCTCATTGGCGACACCTTCCTGAAGCGCTACCGATTCCTCATCGATGGTATCCGAAAGGCTCATCCTGAAATCACCATCGTAGGCACAGTAGGCCCCTTCTGGGAAGGCAGCGACTATGAATATGGTTGGCGTGAAGCCAAGGTGAAGAACATCCCCATCGTCGATGAACACTACTACAACTCCATCAACTGGTACTTCCACCATCGCGACTTCTACGACAGCTACGACCGCGAAGGCACCAAAGTCTATCTGGGCGAATGGGCTTCCAAAGGCAATAACGTCATCAATGCGCTGATGGAAGGCGCTTATCTCACCAACGTGGAGCGCAACGCTGATGTGGTGGTCATGTCCTCCTATGCCCCACTCCTTGCCAAGGAAGGACACACCAATTGGAACCCAGACCTCATCTACTTCAACAACAAGGAGGTGAAGCCTACCGCCAACTACTACGTGCAACGCGCCTTCGGCCAGCATGCAGGTGACAAATACGTGTACTCAGACATACAGGCCTCCTACACCGCTTCTGATGGTCAGCCGACCCTCCAAAGCGACCGTCTTATCAACTATCTCGACAAGTCTGTGGTCATCGACTCCCAGACGGGCGACCTCATCATCAAGGTGGTCAGCCTCCTGCCGCTCGAAACCCACCTCAACATCGACTTGGGCGAAGGCACACTCAACGGCTACAGCACCACAGCCTCCCTCACGGTGATGGCTGGCGACAGCAATCCCAAGAGTGAGCGCAACTGGAAGACCAACGAAACCAAGGCCGTCAGCGTCAGCAACCAGTTCGACCTCAACATACCAGCTTATTCAGTATCCATCCTCCGAATCAAAAAGAACAAGAAATGATGAGATTTTGCATTGGACTGCTTATGGGGCTGTTTGTCAGCCAATGTGCCCACACACAACAGAAAAGCACTGATCGTGAGCTTTTTCACCCCACCGACTCCAATATCCAGTACATCGGTCGTATCGACTACTCCGACCCCATGCACCTTGCCTTCACCTACCCTGGAGTGCAGATACGCACAGGCTTCACAGGCACCTCGCTCGACATGATGTGCAAGCTCCACAGCGGCTACTTCATGGCAGAGATTGATGGTGGAGAACCCTTCAAGGTTTCCTTCCTCGGCAACACCATCGTCAAGTTGGCACACGATTTACAGGACGGCACACACCAAGCCGTTGTCACCTATGTGGGCGAAGGTTATGAGAACCTGCCCGAGTTCCACGGATTCTTCGTCGATAAAGGCAAGACCCTCGCCCCAGCCACGAACGTGCCCCAGCGCAAGATAGAGTTCATCGGCAACTCCATCACCTGTGGCTACGGCATCGAAGCCAAGTCCGAAGCCGAACACTACGAGGAGAAGACCGCTAACTACTACTACACCTACGCTGCACGTACTGCCCGCAACCTCAATGCACAGGCACTCGTTGTGGCACGCAGCGGCATCGGTGTCTATCGCAGCTACAATGGTCCTCAGACAGGCGACAAGGTGAACATGAACACCGAATACCCCTACACATTATTATACAATAACCAGCACCTGTGGGACTTTTCACGCTACATCCCCGATGTGGTGTGCATCAACCTTGGCACAAACGACACTTCTACCCAAGGAGCTGACCCCACCCTCCTACTCAACGGTTTCAAGCAACTCTACCACCAGGTGCGCGGCCACTATCCCCAAGCCAAAATCGTATTCCTCTGTGGCTGCATGATGTCAGGTGACCAACTCCGTTCAGCCCAGCAAGCCCTCGATGCCACCACCGACTATGCCCACCAGCAAGGCGATGCAGAGGTCTATCGTTTCGACTTCACGCCCCACGACGGCAGCCTCGGCTATGGAGCCGACTGGCATCCCTCCATGCGCCAACACGAGAAGATGGCAGGCGAACTCACTCCCTACCTGAAAAAGCTCATGAAGTGGTAAAAGAAAGGTTATTTTTTTCGTGGTTTGGGTAAAAAGTTGTACCTTTGCAACATATTAGCATTTTCAAGACAATATAAAGATGAAGAAATACGTTATTATATGTGCATGGGGATTGGCAGTGTCGCTGAGCATGCAGGCACAGAGAATCTCTTTTGAGAAGAATACCGTCAACGCTGGTAACACCTTGTGGAAGAAACCTGTGACGGCCGTGTTTAAGTTTACGAACAAGGACAAAGACCCGTTGTTCATCAGGGAGGTGGATGCCGGCTGTGGCTGCCTGAAGCCTGAGTGGAGGACGGATGCCGTGATGAAGGGTGAGGAGGGTGAGATTCGTGTCACCTACGATGCGCAGCTGCTGGGTCATTTCGACCGCTACATCGATGTCTATACCAATGCCAGCGAGAAACCGACAAGGGTGCGGATGAAGGCGCTGGTGAGCAACGGAGAGAAGAAGTCGATGGAGGACATGTACCCCTACAGCATCGATGATATCCTGCTGAGTGCGAACTTTGTGGAGTTCCTCGATGTGAGTTCGGGCGATTCAGTGACGGCTGAGATTGAGATTTATAACAATGGCGACAATGTCTATACACCTCAGCTGATGCACTTGCCTTCGTATCTGACGGCTGAGTACAAGCCTGAGATGATTGCCCGTGGCAGACGTGGCAAGATTGAGCTGACCCTGCACAGCAAGGAGCTGAAAGACTTGGGTCTGAACCAGACGAGCATCTACTTGGCTCGTTTCTCGGGCGACAAGGTGGGTCAGAACAATGAGATTGCAGTGTCGGCGGTGCTGCTGCCTGACCTGCATTTTGCGGAGGAGTTCACGCGCAAGCCTAACTTCCACATCTCGACCACGGAGCTGCAGTTGGGCAAGATGGGCTCGAAGACGAAGCTGAAGGGGCGTGTGACCATCTCAAACAAAGGTCGTGGCGTGCTGAAGCTGAGTAAGATTCAGTCGTTCAACCAAGCTGTGACGGTGGCGCTGAAGAAGACGGAACTGCAACCTGGTGAGGCCATCACGATGGATGTGACGGTGGATGCGAGATTCTTGGGCATGTCGAAGGCGCAACCTCGTGTGCTGATCATCACGAACGACCCGAACCATCCGAAGGAGGTGGTGAATGTGAGCTTTGAAAGGTAAGTTAGCCGCAATGACATTGCGACAGACAGGACAACAATAAGAATACAAAATCATGGAACATCCAGAGAATAGTGCGGAATACGCTGGCTTGCAAGTGAATGCAGGTGTGGCACAGCCGTCGATTGTGAATCCGTATCTGAGCCAGATGCGGAAGAAGCGTCAGAAGCTGTTCACACCGGCTGAGTATGTGGAGGGTATCCTGAAGGGCAATGTGAGCATGCTGAGTCAGGCGGTGACCTTGATTGAGAGCGTGTTGCCTGAGCATCAGGTGATTGCGCAGGAAGTGATTGAGAAGTGTCTGCCCTACTCTGGCAATTCGGTCAGAATCGGCATCAGTGGTGTGCCTGGCGCTGGCAAATCGACCAGCATCGACGCCTTTGGTGTGCATCTGTTGGAGAACCGAGGTGGCAAGTTGGCTGTACTGGCCATCGACCCCTCGTCGGAAAAGACAAAAGGAAGTATCCTTGGCGATAAGACCCGCATGGAGAAGTTGGCCGTGCATCCGAAGTCGTTCATCCGTCCCAGCCCCACGGCTGGCAGCCTTGGTGGTGTGGCTCGCAAGACACGTGAGACCATCATCCTGTGTGAGGCGGCTGGCTACAACAACATCTTTGTGGAGACTGTGGGTGTGGGGCAGAGCGAGACGGCTTGCCACTCGATGGTGGATTACTTCCTGCTCATCCAGCTGGCTGGCACGGGCGATGAACTGCAAGGCATCAAGCGTGGCATCATGGAGATAGCCGATGGCATCGTCATCAACAAGGCCGACGGCAGCAATGTGGACAAGGCGCAACTGGCGGCTTCGCACTTCAGGAACGCCCTGCATCTGTTCCCTGTGCCTGAGAGTGGCATCGTGCCTGAGGTGATGTGCTATTCGGGCTTCTACGAGCTGAACATCGACGAGGTGCTGGACATGATTTTCCGCTACATCGACCAAGTGAAGGAAAGCGGCTACTTCCAGTATCGCAGGAATGAGCAGTCGAAATACTGGATGTATGAGAGCATCAACGAGCACCTGAAGAACAGCTTCTACTACAATCAGACCATCAAGGGCATGATTGGGCAAATGGAGAAAGAGGTGCTGGGCGGACAGATCACGTCGTTTGTGGCAGCAAAAAAACTGCTGGACACCTATTATGAGAACATTAAATAAAATAGATAGAATGGGAATGAAAAGGAAAATGGGGATGCTGTGGATGATGGCCACCATGTCGGTCGCCGCCTTTGCGCAGGACGGAAGGACGGGCTATCAGTTTCTGCACATCCCTGTGAGCGCACACTCAGCAGCGTTGGGCGGTGCCAACATCAGCATTGTGGAGGATGATGCCACGCTGATGTGGACGAATGCCGCGCTGATGACGAACGTGTCAGACAACACTATCGCTTTGGGATTCAACTCATACATCCGTTCCAGCTCGCTGTTTTCGGCTGGCTACACCAAAGCCATCGGCAAACGTGGCACTTGGGCACTGGGTGCTCAGATGCTGAACTATGGCAAGATGGACGAGACGGACGAGCTGGGCAATGAGCTGGGCAGTTTCACCGCTAAGGACATGAACTTCCAAACCTCCTATTCCTATATGCTGAGTGAACGTTGGAGCGGTGCCCTCGTGGCGAAGGTGTTGGTGAGCAACTACGCCAACTATTCGAGCACAGCCTTGGGCGCTGACTTGGCACTTAACTACTTCCATGAGGACAAAGGGATTTCGTTCTCGGCTGTGGGCAGAAACTTGGGTGGACAAATCAGCACGTTCCATGAGGATGACCACCGCCAATCCTTGCCCTTCGATTTGGCTTTAGGCTTCAGCAAGGACTTTGAGAATGCGCCTCTGAGAGTGTCGCTGACAGCTGATGACATCACCAACTGGGAGGATGTGAAGTTCATCCAGCACTTTGTGTTGGGTGTGGACATCTTGCCATCGAAAAACACATGGATTGCGCTGGGTTACAACTTCCGTAGAGCCCATGAGATGAAGGTGCAGGACAAAAGCCACTGGGCTGGATTCAGCATCGGTGCAGGACTGAACGTAAAGAAATTCAAGGTGGGTGTGGCATACGGAAAGTATCACGTGGCCTCATCTTCCCTACTTATCAACGCAGGTTTTTCATTATGAAGAAGATTATCATTGCAATAGATGGCCATTCCAGTTGCGGCAAGAGCACGATGGCAAAGCAGTTGGCCAAGGAGATTGGCTATGTTTATGTAGATACAGGTGCGATGTATCGTGCCGTCACTTTGTATGCGATGCGTCATGGGTTTTATCCTGACGAGGGCATCAAGGAGGCAGAACTGAAAGCGGCGATTGACGCAGGAAACATCCAAATCAGCTTCAAGTTCAACCCTGAGACAGGACGTCCAGACACCTACCTGAATGGAGAGAAGGTGGAGGATGAAATCCGTCAGATGGACGTGAGCAACCGTGTGAGCCCCATTGCCGCCCTACCCTTCGTGCGTGCTTTGCTGACCGAACAGCAGCAGGCGATGGGCAAAGAGAAGGGCATCGTGATGGATGGTCGCGACATCGGCACAGCCGTCTTCCCACAGGCAGAAATGAAGGTGTTTGTGACAGCTACAGCCAGAGTGAGGGCACAACGCCGCTTCGATGAGCTGATGGGCAAAGCCAAGACGCAGGAGGAAAAAGACGCGCTGAACTTCGAGGAGATTCTGAAGAATGTGGAGGAGCGTGACTACATCGACTCGCATCGTGAGGTGGCTCCACTCCGTCAGGCAGAAGATGCCATCGTGCTGGACAACTCCGAACTGACAAGGGAAGAGCAGAGCGCATGGCTGTTGGAAAGATACAAGGAAATCGTACAATGCTGATAGAGATTGACGAGGGGTCGGGCTTCTGCTTTGGTGTGACAACAGCCATCAAGAAGGCAGAGGAAGAGCTGGCAAAGAGCGAGTCGCTCTATTGCCTGGGCGACATCGTGCACAACGGCAGAGAGGTGGAGCGACTGAAGAAGATGGGCTTGATGACTGTCGAACATGCTGATCTCGACACCCTGCACGACACGAAAATGATGCTCCGTGCGCATGGTGAACCCCCTCAGACCTATCTCAAAGCGAAGGAACAGAACATCAGCCTGATTGATGCCACCTGTCCTGTGGTGCTGAACCTGCAAAGGCGCATCAAGAAAGCCTACGAAGAAGGCGGTCAGATTGTCATCTACGGCAAAAACGGACATGCAGAAGTGGTCGGATTGGTGGGTCAGACAGATGGAAACGCCATCGTCATCGAGAACTTGGAAGATGCCAAGAAACTGGACTTCAGCCACGATATCCAACTCTTCTCGCAGACAACCAAGTCGCTGGAAGGTTTCCGAGAGATTGTCAAATACATCGAGGAGAACATGCAGGAAGGTGCCTGTTTCAACTACTTCGACACCATCTGCCGAAGAGTCGCCAACCGAATCCCCAGCATTCGAAACTTTGCCGCACAGCATGACATGATTCTCTTCGTGTGTGGCAAAAAAAGCTCAAACGGCAAGGTGCTCTACAACGAGTGCCTGTCGGTCAATCCGCACACCTACATGATAGATGCCCCTGAAGAGATTGAGAGCCAATGGTTTGAGGGTGTCCATTCAGTAGGCATCTGTGGAGCGACGAGCACACCTAAATGGCTGATGGAGGATTGCAAGCAAAGAATCGAAGAAGAAATTGTCAGTACAGGAGGATCCTTATGAAGAAGCTGGATTACGAACTCATAGAATTGCCCAAGATTACCGACCCACGCGGCAACCTCACCGTGGCTGAGCAGATGAAGAACGTGCCGTTCGACATCAAACGAGTGTATTGGACATACGATGTGCCTGGTGGAGAAAGCCGAGGCGGTCATGCCCACAAGAACCTCTATCAGCTGGTGGTGGCAATGAGCGGCAGTTTTACGGTCACACTCGACAATGGCGAGGAACGTGAGACCATCCTGCTCAATCATCCTTGGCAGGGATTGCTCATCAAGCCCAACACATGGAGAACGCTGGATGACTTCTCCAGCGGAGCCGTTTGCATGGTGCTGGCAAGCGAACTGTTTGACTTGGATGACTACATCTACGAATATGACGAATTTCTCGACTATGTTCACCATCTATAGATACTCATCGGACAAGCAGTCAGCATGGGATGCCTTCATCGCCAAGAGCAAAAACGGCACCTTCCTGATGTACAGAGGATACATGGATTATCACTCTGACCGATTCGTTGACTGCTCCCTGATGTTCTATCTGAAAGAAAAGCTGTATGCTGTCATCCCCGCCAACATCTGTGGCGACACTTTCTATTCGCATCAAGGACTAACCTACGGAGGGTTGGTGATGAACGAGAAGTGTACGGCAGCCAACATCCTGCAACTCTTCGAGGAAATGAACGAGTGGCTGAAAGGACAAGGAGTGAAGAAGGTGGTGTATAAGCCCATTCCTCACATCTACAGCTCGATGCCTGCGGAAGAAGATCTCTACGCGCTGACAAGTATTTGTCGTGCCCGTCTGGTAATACGCGACATTTCCTCAGCCATTTTCCGCAACCATCGGATGAAGTTCACTGAATCCAGAAAGGCTGGCATCCGTAAAGCTCAGAGAAAGGGATTGGTGGTAAGGGAGAGCACGGATTTCGCTACTTTCTGGCACATCCTTCACGATAATCTATTGTCGAAATACGCTGTTCGTCCTGTGCATTCTGTGGATGAGCTGGAACTATTGCACGCCCGCTTCCCTGAGAACATACGCCTGTATATGGTGTACGATGGCACAGAACCTATGGGAGGAACCCTTCTGTTCTTGACCACAGAGGTGTTGCATACGCAGTACATCTCAGCTAATGCCGCAGGAAAGGCAAATGGTGCCATCGACCTGCTGTTCGACGTGCTGATCAACGAGGTCTATGCCCACTATCAGTACATTGACTTTGGCAAATCAACGGTCAGCGAGAGTGCTGATCTCAACCACAAACTCATTTTCCAAAAAGAAGGCTTTGGCAGCAGAGCTATCTGTTATGATACCTATGAATATACCCTATCTTGATTTGAAAGCGGTGACGGCTCTGCATGGCGAAGAGATTCAGGCGGCTGTGGCAGAGGTGGTAGGTAGCGGATGGTACCTGCAAGGACGGGCTTTGCAGCAATTCGAACAGCACTATGCGGAGTACATCGGAACGAAGTATTGCATCGGTGTGGCAAATGGACTCGATGCGCTGACCCTGACGCTAAGAGCTTATAAGGAAATGGGGAAACTGCAAGAAGGTGACGAGGTTTTGGTTCCTGCCAACACCTTCATCGCAACGGTCTTATCCATTACGGAAAATCAGCTGAAGCCTGTGTTTGTGGATGTGGAGGAAGACACTTTAGACCTCAACCTTGCAGCCCTCGAACGTGCCATCACCTCGAAGACGAAAGTGCTCATGCTGGTTCACCTTTATGGCAGATGCACTTACAACGAACGCATCCAAAAGCTGTGTGAGAAACATCGGTTGTTACTCGTCGAAGACAATGCCCAAGCCCACGGATGTCAATACGAAGACAAGAAGACTGGCTCGTTAGGACAAGCAGCTTGCCACAGTTTCTATCCAGGGAAAAACCTGGGCGCTTTGGGCGATGGTGGTGCTGTGACTACTGACGATGAGGACTTGGCACAGATGATTCGCTCCATCGCCAACTATGGCTTTGCGGAAAAATATGTGGCAACCTATCAAGGACGTAACAGCCGACTGGATGAGGTCCAGGCAGCGGTGTTGAATGTGAAACTTCGACACCTGAATGAGGAGAATCAACGACGCATCGACTTGGCTCGTCTCTATTATAATAAAATAGAGAATGAGACGATACGGCTGCCCAAATTGATGGACGAGGGGAATAATGTCTATCATATCTTCCCTGTCTTCACGAAGAGAAGGGATGCCTTGAAGCAATACCTGCAGGACAAAGGCATCGGCACCCTCATCCACTACCCTATCCCTCCCCATCAGCAGGAATGTTACAAGGAATACAACCAGCAGTCCTTGCCCATCACAGAGAAGCTGGCAAAAGAGGAACTGAGCCTACCACTCAACCCAACGATGACGGAAGAAGAAGCAATGTGGGTGGTGAAGGCTTTGAACGATTGGAAATAGAAATCAAATAAAGGAATAATAATGCCCACACCCCGCATGGCATTCCTCCTCCTTCGGGGGAGGTTAGGAGGGGGCTACATTATGGCAGAAATCAAATGTATCGGAATCATCACTTCGGGCAACGATGCCCCTGGTATGAACAGCGCTATCCGTGCCGTGACACGAGCAGCCATCTATAACGGGTTAAAAGTGAAGGCCATCTATCATGGCTACAAGGGACTCATCGACGGAGAAATCGTTGAGTTCCAAACCCAAAGCGTCAGCAACATCATCCAGTATGGCGGCACCATCCTCAAGTCCTCTCCCTCGAAGGAGTTCAAGAATCCTGAAGGCCGAAAGAAAGCCTACGAGAATCTGGTCAAGGAAGGGATTGACGCCCTCATCGTCATGGGTGGCGACGGCACGATTCAAGGTGCACGCATCTTTGCTCAAGAATATGATTTCCCATGCATCGCCATCCCTGCCACCATTGACAACAACCTCTGTGGCACAGACACGACCATTGGTTATGACACAGCCCTCAACACCATCATGCAGACGGTGGACAAGATCCGTGATACTGCCACCAGCCACTCACGCCTTTTCTTTGTCGAGGTGATGGGTGATGGAGCAGGTTTCCTTGCCCTGAACAGCGGTATTGCTGCTGGTGCGGAGGAGGCCATCGTGCCCACCATCGAAGTGGAGGATGACCAGCTCAAACATTTCATTCAGAAAGGATTCCGCAAAACCAAAGGCTCTGCCATCGTGTTAGTAGCCGCCAACGAACAGACAGGTGGTGCCATGCACTATGCCGACTTGGTGAAGAGTGAATATCCTGACCTCGAAGTGCGTGTTTCCATCATTGGACATGCTCAGCGTGGTGGCCATCCGACAGCCCACGACCGCATCATCGCCAGCCGCATGGGTGCCGCTTCCATCCAAGCTATCCTCAAGGGACTGCGTAATGTGATGATTGGCATCGACAACGATGATATTGTCTATGTCCCCTTCTCACGTGCCATCAAAGAAAATCGTGCTATCGACCGCAATCTGCTTGATATCTTGCACAACATCTCCATCTAACACACTCTCAAGGCATTAGCACTTAGGAATAAACAATGAAGTGGCATGAGCATCAAACTCTTGCCACTTCTTTTACATCTTGGATTTCAAGGAGGCTGGTGATGATTTCATCCACGTCCTTGGTGTTGTGGACGAACATTTGGATGTTGCATTCGAAGATGCCATTCTCACATTCCACTTCGAGTTTGCGAATGTTGATGCCGTGCAACTGAGAAATGACCTGCGTCATCTTGTGCAGAAGTCCCAGTTTGTCAAAGCCTTTCACGTAAATAGACACAGGAAAGAGGATGACATTGCCCATCTGCCAGTCAGCAGCCAATACACGGTTACCATGGTTAGCCTTCAGTTTTTCGGCTGTAGGACATTGCAACTTGTGAACAACGATATGCTTGTCATCATCGATATAACCCATCACCTTGTCGCCAGGAATCGGTTTGCAGCAATCACACAGCGTGTATTGGTTCTGTATGCTTTCCTCCGTCAACTTGATGGCTTTCTTCTTATCGAATTTGGCATCCACTTTCGCCATTGTCTTGTCTTCCTTCACAGCCTTCTTGCCAAACGAGAAGAGTTTCCTCCAACGGGCTGACTCCTCTCTCTCCTTCAAGGCATCCAGATCCATCCGTCCCAACACAACCTTGCCTTCGGCGATGGCCACATACAGAGCATCGGGCTTGACATAATCATGCAACTTGCAGAGTTTGTCGATGATGGCCGTATCCTTCGGAATGTCGTTGTTCGCCAAGAACTCATCCATCATCAACTCCCCTCGCTTGCACATGTCGCGCTCTTCCTTACGAAGGATGGAAAGAATCTTAGTGGTTGCCTTAGCTGTCGTGGCGATATTCAGCCACTCACGGGTGGGGTGCGCCGACTTGGAAGTCAAAATCTCGACCTGGTCACCACTCTGAAGCACGTAATTGATGGGTTCCAGCTTATGGTTCACCTTGGCGCCAATGCAATGGCTGCCCACAAACGTGTGGATGCTGAAGGCAAAGTCGAGTGTCGTGCTGCCAGCAGGCATCGTACGGAGGTCACCCTTCGGTGTGAAAACGAAAATCTCGGAAGCAAAGAGGTTGAGCTTGATGGTATCGAGAAAATCCATCGCATCGGGCTGTGGGTCATCCAGAATCTCCTTAATGGTGGCCAACCACTTGTCCAGCTCAATCTCCGAAGCTGTTTCGGACTTTTCCCCATCCTTATATTTCCAATGTGCGGCAAATCCCTTCTCTGCGATGTCATCCATGCGACGAGAACGAATCTGCACCTCAATCCACTCACCTTTCTTCGACATAAGTGTGACGTGCAGCGCCTGATAACCATTGGCCTTCGGATGACTCACCCAATCACGGGTGCGGTCAGGATGGGAGGTGTATATCTTACACAATTTCACATAGATGTCGAAGCAATCATTCAGTTCCGTATCGATGTCCTCTGGGTCGAAGATGATACGTACAGCCAGAATGTCGTAAATTTCCTCGAAAGGAATATGCTTGGTCTGCATCTTGTGCCAGATGGAATACGGCGACTTGACACGCTGCTTGATTTCATAGTTCAAACCGAGTTTATCAAGCTCTGCACGGATGGGAGCAGCAAACTCCTCGAAAACCGTATCACGCTCTTCCTTCGTGGCTTTCAACTTATTCTCAATCGCCTCATATTCATCATGATGCTCAAACTTAAAACTCAAGTCCTCCAGCTCAGTCTTGATGGAGTTCAATCCCAAACGATTGGCAAGCGGAGCATAGATATAGAGCGTCTCACCAGCAATCTTGTACTGCTTGTTGACTGCCTGACTGCCCAACGTACGCATATTGTGCAAGCGGTCAGCGATCTTGATGAGGATGACACGAATATCATCACTCATCGTCAGCAACAACTTCTTGAAGTTCTCCGCCTGAGCCGAAGCATGGTCACCAAAGATTCCACCAGAGATTTTGGTCAATCCATCCACAATCTGAGCAATCTTAGGACCGAACATATTTTCAATATCCTCAACCGTATAATCGGTATCTTCCACCACATCATGAAGGAGGGCTGAACAAATGGAGGTGGAACCCAGACCTATCTCAATGCAGACGATTTGGGCAACAGAAATCGGATGCAGGATATAAGGCTCACCAGACAAACGACGAACCCCCTTATGGGCATGCTTGGCAAAGTTGAAAGCCTTCGTGATGATATCGACTTTCTTACGATGCTTGCTGGCAAGATATGCATCAATCAACTTCTGAAACTCATCATTGATAAGCTTCTCCTCAAGTTCCGAATTAGCCATCGTTGTCTCCATAAAGCCTCCTTTTTGAATTGATTACACACTCTCCTTCATCCTCAATAGCCTTCGCTATTTCACACGAATCTTCTGTCCTGGACGTATGATATTGCCCTTGATGCCATTCATCTGACGAAGTTTGGCAACGGTCGTTCCATTCTTTTTGGCAATGCCTGACAAAGTATCGCCACTCTTGACTGCCACAGAACGTGTCTGCTGACGACGGGTTGTAGTCGAGCGGGTAGAACGCGTCCTTTTGCTCGTCGAACGGGTATTACGGGTACTGGTCGTGGTGGTCTGCTCAGGCTGAACAACAGTTTCCACATCGTCAGTAAATGCTCTACGCGTGTTGGAAACCAATGTGCCTGCGATTGCCTTGCCACCATAAATGCTATCCTCATAAAGAAGGAAGTCCTCGATAGAACCAGCTGGCAGACGCAACGTGTAATTGGCTGGAATGATATCCTTACGGTACTGCGGATTGATGGCGCGAAGCTCATCAACCGTCACATTGCACTTAGATGCAATCTGCGCAAAAGTAACCTCACGCTGCACAATCACCGTATCAGATTCCAAAGGCAGATTGGCCTCATGAGGAACAATGCCATGCTCACAATAATAGTTCATGATGTAGGTAGCAGCAATGAAGGCAGGCACATAACCACGAGTCTCACGTGGCAACCTGTTATAGACAGACCAGAAATCCGCCCCTTCTTGATTGCCCGTACGAGTAATGGCCTTCTGAACATTACCTTCACCACAGTTATAAGCAGCGATGGCCAAACTCCAGTCGCCAAACATGTCATAAAGATCACTCAGATAATGAGCAGCCGCTTCGCTGGACTTGATAGGGTCTCGACGTTCATCAACCAGCGTATTCACCTCCAAACCATATCGTTTACCCGTACCAATCATGAATTGCCAAAGACCTGCAGCACCTGCTCTGGAAGTGGCAGAAGGACGAAGAGCAGACTCAATCACAGGCAAGTACCTCAGTTCAAGTGGCAAGCCATAACGTTCCAAAGCCTCCTCAAAAATGGGGTTATAGAAATTGGCTGAACCCAACATAATCGCCACAGAACTCTTCATGCGGTTGCTATAAGTGTCAATGAACTTACGAGTCACGTCATTCAAAGGCATCTCAATCGTGGTGGGGATACGTGAGAGACGGCTGACAAGCACAGAATCATCATAGGAAAGAACCCTACTGACCGTAGTTCCCTCAGTCAGATTCGTACTGTTTGTGTAATCCTTCATCAGCTCTTCATCACTAATGAGCATACCTTCGGGCATATCGAAAGACTCTGCATTCACATCGGTGGTAGCTTCAACATTGATACTATCAGCTACAGAAGTAACGTCCTCCTGTCCAACGGCATAGGATGCACATAAAACTGATAAACTTGCAATTATTATTTTCTTCTTCATGTCGTATATAATTATAAATGATTTCAAAAAACAAGGCTGCATTGCAAACCATAAGATTGGGTACTAATCCCTTGAGCACGCAAGGCAGAATATTTTTCATTAATAACGGTTGGATGAACCCTCAAAGTCAAATCTCTACTGATATCAAAGCTCGAAAGCTCAGCATCCACATAGGCATCGACGATGGATAAAGCATACACTCCAATCATGCAGAACATGCTCAAATCGCGAAAACGTCGATAGTAATTCTTCTTTCTTCTGAATAGATCCTTCAAGCGCTGCTCATTGGCCTTCACATCATAATGGGATGGAATGAAATTTTCGTAACTTTTCGTGTTCTCGTCACTATCCATAATGTCGATATATGCCTGAGAATAATCACGATACATGGTATTGTTCCAAGTCATGGCATAGACGCATCCCAAGAATCCACCATAGACGAGCGGCAATTTCCAATACTTACGATTGTAGATCTGTCCACCGCCTGGAATCACTATCGCCAACCACAAAGCCTTCTTTGGATCCGGAACGAAATGGCCTGACAATTTCAAATCCCTTCCTGCCACCAAAGAATCCACCGTCAAACCTTTCATCAAAGAATCAACGGTCAAGGTGACATGGGAAACAATCGTATCACCAACCTGTAACGTGTCCTCGGACAAAGAATCCGCAGGTTGCTGGAGAGTGCCTTCTCGATGAACACGAGCCAAGGGCACAACCTCTCCGTCCTCCACTTCTTGCGCATGAACGTCGAGGAAGCAAAGCGACAACAGCATGATAATGCCCAACAGGTGATATGTCAAGTCAAGGCGTCTCAAATTCTATTCTATTTTTGGAAGAGAGAGATGATACGGCGCAAATCATCAGCATCCTTGAAAGAGAAGGAGATGCGTCCCCCACCCTTCGGAGAACAAGACATCTTAGCCGTTGTCCCAGACAATCGAGAAAACTCCCCAAGAAGCCCCTGCATTTCGTCTGTAAGCACTGGAGATGCTGAAGACTTTCCATCAGTTATCTTAACTTGATTCTTCTCATTAAAATTCTTGACCAGTTCCTCCACTTGACGTACAGAATACCCCTTGTTCTGTATCTCTTGAAACAATTTCACTTGCGCCTTGGGATCTTCTAAAGCAAGCAACGAACGCGCATGTCCCGTATCAATCTGATGATTCTGAATGGCGACCTGTACAGGAGCTGGTAACTTCAAGAGACGGAGATAGTTAGCAATCGTCGCACGCTTCTTCCCCACTCGTTCACTCAGTTTCTCCTGAGTCAGATTATATTCATCAATCAAGTGCTGATAGGCCAGAGCAATTTCGATGGAGTTGAGGTCTTGGCGTTGGATGTTCTCAATCAGCGCCATCTCCATCACATTTTCATCATTGGCTGTTCGAATGTAGGCAGGAATAGAAGACAAACCAGCCTTCTGGGATGCACGCCAACGACGCTCACCAGCAATAATCTGATAACGACCATTCTCCATCTCACGAAGGGTGATAGGTTGAATGATACCTATTTCAGCAATTGAGTCAGCCAATTCTTGAAGCGCCTCCTCATCAAAATCACGACGTGGTTGCAACGGATTACGCTCAATCAAAGAAATGTCTATCTCATTGATAGTGGACGAGCCTTCAGTACGCACATCCTCCGTCGAGATAAGTGCATCCAATCCTTTTCCTAAAGCAGACCCATACTTCTTTCTTACAGCCATATATCTTTCTTTCAATTATAGTATTGTGATTACTATTAGTACCAACAATTGCCACTATTAATACCTTTACTTACTATCACGTGCAACAATCTCTTTGGCCAAAGCGATGTAATTCTTCGCACCCGTTGATGTGGCATCATAAAGAATGCATGGAATACCATGACTGGGAGCCTCAGAGAGTTTGACATTGCGCTGTACAACCGTCTTAAACACAAGTTCCTGGAAGTGACGCTGTACATCCTTATAAATTTGATTAGCTAAACGAAGACGTGAATCATACATCGTCAACAAGAACCCTTCTATCTCCAAACGTGAATTCAATTTTGACTTGATGATCTTGATGGTATTCAACAATTTACTGATACCTTCAAGAGCAAAATATTCACACTGAACAGGAATGATGACAGAGTCAGCTGCTGTCAAGGAATTTACTGTAATTATTCCCAACGAAGGAGAGCAATCAATAAAAATATAGTCATACTCTGAACGCAAAGGATCTAAGACCCTTTTTAGAATCGTTTCGCGCTTTTCAACATTCAGCATCTCAATCTCAGCTCCAACCAAATCGATGTGGCTAGGAAGCACATCCAATCCATCTATATCTGTCGTATAAATGGCCTCATGGGGATCTGCCGCACCAATGAGACTGTCATATATAGAAGAGTCAACTTGCTGAATATCTACACCTAAACCTGATGAAGCATTTGCCTGAGGGTCAGCATCCACAACAAGCACTTTCTTATCAAGCGCAGCCATACTCGCTGCCAAGTTAATAGCCGTTGTTGTCTTACCTACACCACCCTTCTGGTTTGCTAATGCAATAATCTTTCCCATATCAAAATAACATTTATTGAGTCCATTTGAACCCTCATTCAATTCTGAGTGCAAAGATACGCATTTTATGTGGAACAACAGCAAAAAAAGATGTGGAACATTCAATGTTTTTACTTTTTTTACTTTTCAGTAACCGCCAATCCCAAAAGAGGAGGAATAACATCAACAAAAAAGGAAAGACTCAAGTCTTTCCTAACTTATGTGGTTGCTGACGGAGTGTTTTCAACGAACCGTCATCTCCATTCTATGTGGGCGCTGACGGATTCGAACCGCCGACCCTCTGCTTGTAAGGCAGACGCTCTGAACCAGCTGAGCTAAGCGCCCTTTGTTGGTCGGGATGACACGACTCGAACGTGCGACCCCTTGGTCCCAAACCAAGTATACTACCAACTGTACTACATCCCGATTCCAATGCCTTTTAGGCATGCCTTTCTCGAAAAGCACTGCAAAGGTACGACTTTTATTTGAATTGGCAAAGGAAAAAGCAACTTTTTTCACTCTCAGCTCTAAAAATGAGGAAAGAAAGGGTTTCAAAGGGTAAAAGACGCATAAGTAGAAAGCAAACAGGAACAAAAAAAGGTCACCCTCGAAGAGGATGACCTATTAATTATTTATCAAACTTGAATTACTTCAAAGTGATCACAGCACGACGGTTGAGGTTGAATGGAGCAACTTCGTCAACACCACCAACACCCTGTACTTCGATGTTAGAACGGTTAACGCCGAGGTTAACGAGCTCATCAGCAACAGCCTGTGCACGAGCCTCAGACAGCTTCTGGTTGTAAGCAGAAGAACCTGTCTTGCTATCAGCAGAACCTCTTACGACAACCTTAGCATTTGCATTCTTAGCAGCAGCTGCAACAGCCTCGATGTTGATAAGATCCTTCTTAGAGTTGATCTTAGCAGAGTTGAGGTCGAAGAATACAGAAGTAGCACCAGTTGTTACATTACCTGGGTTAACAGGGCACTTGTGACCATTCCACTTAGCGAGCTCAGCACGGAGACGTGCATTCTCGTCCTGCTCAGCCTTCAGCTGTGCACGGAGAGCAGCGAGCTTAGCGCATGCCTCAGCAGAGAGAGCCTCGTAGTCCTCGAGAGAAACTGCCTTAGACCATCCCACCTTACCAAGGTTATAAGTGATACCGAGGTCGAGAGAAGCGATGCTGTTAGCAGAGAAAGCCTTGCCATCACCTGCATAAGGCATGTAGTCAGCAGTCGTGAATACCCACGCGAAGTCGAAGTAAACACCTACGCGGTCAGAAATCTTCCAAGCAGACTCGAAACCTGCACCCAATGCTGGAGCATAAGAGTCACGAGCGAAGTTGCGGATAACGCCCATGCGTGGGTAGAGGATCAAGTTCCAAACACGAGAGTCGCTGTAGCCACAGAAAATGTTGCTCATGTTGAACTCAGTGTCAAAGTAGAGACCTGCATAACCGCCCTTGTGTGGGTTTGGAACTTCCCACATCTGCTCTGTGTGACGGAAAGCGTGATAGAATGCACCATTCTCCCAGTTGAGCTTCAGACGTACGCCAAGACCTGGAGAGAACCACTTACCAGCAGCGATATCAAAACCGTATGAACGACCATGACGCCAGTCATACTTTAAGAGATCACCTTGACTGTACACACTTGTTACATTGGCATCAATACCAGCCTGGATGAACCAGTTGTCCCAGAATGAGTTTGTTGCCACACTGTACTTGTTAGTTGTTGGAGTTGCGAATTCGTCGCACTGTGCGTTTGCTGCAACAGCACCAAAGCCTACAAAGGCCAACGCCATCATTAACTTTTTCATAAATACAATTTTTAGTAAAACAATAATTAATATTTTAAGTTACTTTATTACTTGTTCATTAGAATCCATACACCCCCTTTTTTCATTTCTTCACTTTTGAAAATCCAATTTGAAGGCATATTTCACACTAATTTCGGCACAAAGTTAAACATTTTACTTTATACGAGCACAACAAAAAACAAAAAAAATGTAAAAAAAATGGCTTTTACATGCATTTTTTAGAGTTTTTTCACTTTTCTGACCCTAAAACGGCCTCTTTTACACAAAAAATCAGCCAACTTCATCAAACACTTGATCCTCCACTAACGTGTATATCAATTTCCCATCAGGCGTCCTTGCGGAGGCCTTCAAAGCAAAGAGGTCATTGAGGAGGCTCTCCATCTCCAGAGCAGACAGAACTTGTCCATATACTATCGCTGCATTCTCCGCCAAAGACAAAGCCAGCGCTTCCTGAGCTTCTCTTCTGATATTACCAGTTTTTGCCTTGGCTGATGCCACCATCTCATGCAACAGCTTATCCACATCCACCCCAACAATACCAGAAGGGATGCCATTGATGGAATAAGCGCCGCCACCAAGGTTAGACAAATCAAAGCCCAAGCCGCTGAGATCATCCATCAAATCCTCCACCACTAATGCGTCGTCTTTGTCAAATTGAATGATCTCAGGGAACAGTTCCTTTTGAGAAGGACGATTGATGGAGTTCATGCATTGCATGTTCTGCTCAAACAGCACACGCACATGAGCACGATGCTGATTGACAATCATCACCCCCTTGCTGCTCAGCACCACAATATACTTACCTTTATACTGGAATTTAGGGACAGAGGCATCGAAAGACATGGACGGAGTGCCTTGCCCCACTGCCAACGTGTTCCAGATGGAACCTTGCAAATTTTCCTCCTCAGGAATGTTTTCAATGCTGTCAAAATCCTTTCCTGCAGAGAAGAGCGCTGATGTTTCCATGTTCATCTCGCCTTCCGCATCCTCTCCATGATGTGATAAGGTGTATTTATCATACAGTTTTTCCCATCCATTCGAATGTGCATACGTCTTTCCTTGCGCTTCCTTGAACGGATTATAGTTTGATGTCGACAATTTCGGTTGATGGGGAATCGTGGTAGAAAGGCCCATGACTGGAATTTCGGGTTTCCCTTCCACATCAAAATCAATCATCGGAACATTGCAGAATTGCCCTATGGTTTCTTTCACCGCCGCAGAAAGCACCTGCCAAATAGGTTGCTCATTGTCAAACTTGATTTCCGTCTTCGTAGGATGCACATTCACATCTATTGATGACGCATCCACAGAGAAGTACAAGAAGTAAGAGACATGTTCTCCTACAGGAATCATATTTTCGTATGCCTTCATCACCGCACTATGGAAATATGGATGACGCATATAACGACCGTTCACGAAGAAGAACTGATGCACACCTTTCTTTTTCGAGGATTCAGGCTTGGCTACATAACCTGAAATGCTCACCAACGAAGTCTCCACCTCCACAGGCAACAAATCGGCATTCAGTTTTTTTCCAAAAACATCCAGAATACGCTGACGCACCGTTGTCTTAGGAAGATTGTACATCTCCACCCCATTATTATAGAGGATAAAGGAGATTTCGGGATGCACTAAGACGATCCGTTGGAAGTCAGCCACCACATTCGTCAATTCCGTCTGATTCGATTTCAAGAACTTTCTTCTTGCCGGCACATTGAAGAAAAGGTTCTGCACCAAGAAATTGCTACCAGCAGGACAGGCAACAGGCTCTTGGCATTCCATCTTAGACCCTGAAATCCGAATCATCGTGCCCAGTTCATCTTCACGCCTGCGGGTTTTGAGTTCCACTTGCGCCACGGCAGCAATACTCGCCAAAGCCTCCCCACGGAAGCCCATGGTCGTCAAGTTGAAGAGGTCTGAAGCCTTCCGAATCTTCGATGTGGCATGACGTTCGAAGGAGAGTCGGGCATCTGTTTCCGACATTCCCTTGCCATCGTCAATCACCTGCACCGTTGTCTTGCCACCATCCGTCACCAGCACTTTGATGTTCTCCGCATCCGCATCAATCGAGTTCTCCACCATCTCCTTGATGATGGAAGCAGGACGCTGAACCACCTCACCAGCAGCAATCTGGTTAGCGACGGAATCCGGTAAAAGATGAATAATATCGTTCAAAACAAAATCCTTTCTTACTTTGAGCTGGTCAACAAGCCATTGTCCCTTCCTGTTCAGAAGAAGAGCTTGCCCGTAATGAGATAATGCATCAGCAGGAGGAGCAACACGATGGCTGTAATCAGCACACCATATGAGAGTGGTTTCCGTCCACTCTCCTTCCTACGCTTCACATGTTTGGTCGCTTGCACAAATTTTCCTCGTATATCTTCTGGAGTGAATTCCTTCGGAGGGAGCAAACCCAATTCACGCTTGGCTCGCTCATCAATTTCCTTCAGTTTTTCTTTCCGAGGATCGTAATATATGTAGTTGTGTTGGAAGCCACGAGGCTTTCTGACCGAAAATAAGCCCATAGTCTATATATTATATGTATACATTATTATATAATCAAAGTGCCAAACCTATAGATTATCCAGTTTCTGCTTCGGCACGACTTTCTTCTCCGACTTCTTCAGTTCCTGTTCCTTCTTCTTGCTACGCCATTCGAAGATATCATCCTTATCCTTCGGACGCACATAGTCAAACCACGCAAAGCCCGTCAAGTAGCGCTTATCTTCGGGGATGGCAAAGGGAGGATACATCACGCCATTGGAGGTGGACATCCAGATCTTCTCCACTTTCTTGTCCTTCATGAAGATATTCAGTTCGGGGGTCTCCGTATAGTTCATGCCGATGCGGGCACCATCATCTTCCTCCATGAAGTAGCTGACATACACATTGCCCTTCGCATTGTTGCGATCAATCACGCCATTCTTGAAGTAGCAGAACATCTCCTTCGATGCCACCTGATTATACGACACCGAATCTATCTGCTCGATGGTCATCGCCTGATTGATGATATGAATCCATTCCACCGTGCTGTCATTGTTGTACACACGGATTTCCTCACCAAACACCTGTTGACCCTCGTTCCAGAGAATCGGCTGACCGTACAGATAGGTGCAGGAATCCAGCTCATGCGATACCAACGAGTCGCACACACCTTGGAAATCCCTTCTGAACATTCTCACCTTATGGTAGGCAAACAGATCGCGATACACGGAATCCGTGTTCTGATTGTAGGTCACCATCCTCAGCGTGTCGCCATGCACATAGAGCGTATCCACCTCCGAAAACTCATAGCATACAGCGCTGTCGGTCGCCACAGCTGTACCTGTATTCTCCTCATAGCGGCAGTAGTTGCCTGTCAGCATGCACTTGTTCTCCACATCCGTCAGCACCACATTGCCAAATGCTTCGCTCACTCCCGTCTCATTGTCGCAATACAGACTGTCACCCACGATGTCGCGCATGTCCTTATACACATGCGACCGGTCCATCAGGCATGCCTGTCCCGTCTGCGTGTCATAGTCGCCACGCAAGGCATAGACGAATGTGCTGTCCGACGAAACGATGTTGGTTTCCGACACGATTCTGGCCTTCTTCGTGTTCGAATAGTAATACAACTCATTGGTTTTCAGGTCGAACTTCGGATTCACCAACACCACATTGTCCTTGAAGATGGCCTCATTCAGCGCAGGGGTGTATTGGCCATAGTCCGAGTCCAGCACATTATCCTCGTCATACAGCGTGCCATGTTGAGGATAGAAGCCCACGCCTTCCAAGCGGTCATAGTCGATGACGGATGTCACGAGCTTGGTCTTCCGATGGATCAGCACGGCATGTCCCTGTGCATGGGCCTGCATCATCGGACCGTCATACTCCAACGTGTCGCTGGTCAGGGTCAGCGTGTCGCCCTGCACCATCTTCACATGTCCGTAGGCTTTGAACGTGTTGTCCTCCTTATAGAATCTGGCGCTGTCGCAATCCAGATACATGCCGTCGTGGTAGAGTTTCACATGTCCCACCAGCACATCGGCACGCACATCCTGGTAGTTCTTATAGAGCACATCGCTGTGGATGAGCTTCACCTGCTCGCTCGATTTCACACGAGACTTATCATCGGGCCGCGAAGCACAAAGCATACAAAACGCTGATAGACACATCGTGCCTATCAACATTCTTTCCCGTATGTTCCCATGCTTCTTTGGCATATGATAACCTTAACCCTAACTTTAGCTCTAAACCCTAAACTCTAAACTCTAAACCCTAAACTCTAAACTTTACTTAATCCATCCCGGATACTGGAACTCGCAGTTCTTCCAGTCATCATTGATATGGATGTATGTGGTCTGCTGCTTCTCACGAATCCATTGCTGCAGCTTCTCTTCCCTCAGTTTGTCCTCCACCACGTTCTGCAATTCCTGATAATCGTCAGCCATCGTGGCACGGTGACCATTGATTCGGTTCTTCAGCTTCGCGATGGCCACGACCTCCTTGCCCTGGCTGTTCACCATGATGAAAGGCGCCGAAATCTCACCCACCTTCATGCCAGCCACGGCACGAGCCACCTCCGAAGGCAGGTCTTTCATCTCAAACTTCGATTCGCCCGTATATTTGTCGAAGAGCAAGCCATAGTTGTTGCGCGTGTCCTTGTCATACGACACCACCGACACACACTCATCAAATGTGTATTCGCCACGCTTGATTTCGGCTGTGATGGAGTCCAGGTCGTTGATGCCCTGCTGGAGAGCCTCTGTCGATACCTTGGGTTTCAGCAAGATGTGACGGCAGTTCACCATGTCGCCACGCTTCTCAATCAGCTGGATGATGTGGAAGCCATACTCCGTCTCCACAATCTTCGACACCGCCTTCGGGTCGGTCAGATTGAACGCCACGTTGGCAAACTCAGGCACATACGAACCACGTCCAGCGAAGCCCAGTTCACCACCGTTCTTGGCCGATTCCTTATCCTCCGAATACAGCAGCGCCAGCGTCGAGAACTGTGTCGAGCCGCTGTTGATGCGCTCTGTGTACTCACGCAGTTTGTTCTTCACGCGGTCAATTTCCTCCTGAGGAATCTTCGGGTTTCTCGTGATGATCTGCACCTCCACCTTCGTGGGCACGAACGGGATGCTGTCCTCAGGCAGATCCTTGAAGTAGCGGCGCACCTGAGCAGGCGTCACCTTGATGCCCTTCACCAGATTGCGCTGCACATCGCTCACGATCATCCTGTCCTTATAGTTGTTGAACATCATTTCGCGGATCTGGCTCATCGTCTTGCCCAGATACTCCTCAATCTTCTCCTTCGAGCCCGCATTCATGATCTGACGTTGCAGGTCATCGTCCACCTGCTGAAACACGTCAGCATCCGACACCTCAATCGAGTCGATGGCAGCCTGATGCAAGAAGAGTTTCTGCACCGCCAGCTGCTCCGGAATCACGCAATAGGGGTCGCCCTCCCATTTCTCACCCATCTGTATCATCTCCATGCGCGCATTCTCCACGTCCGAACGGAGTATCGCCTCATCGCCGACCACCCAAATGACCTCGTCAATCACATTCTTCTGACTCTGTGCCCCCATTGTCAACGAGCACAAGCCCATCAATCCTATGAAAATCTTTCGAACCATCTTTCAATTCTTCAATTCTTCAACTCTTCAATTTTTCAATTTTTCAATCCTTCTCAATGCTTATTCACCGTCTTCACCACATCGTCATACACCTCCACAGGGAACTTCTTCCTCAGCTTCTCCACCCACAGCTTCTCCTGCTCATTCTGGAAGTCGGTAGCCACCTGGCCCTGCGTGTCTTTCGCCGTGCGAGGAGCCTTCAGCACCTTGCCCCACACGTCCGTCACGGGATAATCCGCCATCGGCTTCAGCTCCGTCTTCTGCTTGAAGATGAGCTTGTCCACATTCGCATTGTCACCCTGCTTGAAGAGGCCACGCTCCACACGCACCACCTTCACCGAGTCAGAGTTCACCGACACCGCCGTCTCAGCCCACTTCTCCTCCGGCGCACCCTTCACCAGCTTCTTCACCTTGTCCATCGAGGCAGCATCCTTCGTGTGAATCACGATGCCCACAAATCGGGGCGAATCCCAAGCAAAGTCCTTCTTATGCGCCTTGAAGTAAGCCTCCTGACCCGCCGTGTCCTCCTGAGCCTTGTCCCACACATCCTTCTTCGCCACCTCATACATCAGCGTACCGTCATAATACTCCTGCGACAAGTTCCTCAACTCCGCATCCTCCGCCATCAGCTTCTCCAGCAGCTCATTCACCAGCTGAGCCCTCGTGATCTGACGCTCGCTCGACACCGAGTCCAGATACGCATTCGCCGCAGCCTCCTGAATGCCGCGCTGCTCCAAGAACTTGATGATATTGTCGTGGTGGAACTCATACGACTCAAACGGATGCCTATCCGTCATGTAGATCAAGTGCCAGCCCACCGTGCTCTTCACCGGAGCCGACATCTCACCAGCCTTCAGCGCGTAGGCCGCAGCCTCAAAGTCAGGAATCATCATTCCTTTGCCAAACTGACCTAGGGCACCGCCACGCTGAGCCGACCCCTTGTCGTCGCTCTTCTCCGTAGCCATCTGCGCAAAAGCCTCAGCCAGCTGCTCCTTCGGCACCGCCTTCAGCACCGCATAGATGCTGTCAATCCTCACCTTCGCCGCTGCCTGCTGCTCATCCGTCGCGTCCTGACGCATCAGCACCAAGATGTGGCTCGCCGTCAGCAAGTCCTGGCCCTCAAAGCGCGACGCCGTGTTGTCATACGTGCGGCGAGCCTCACGCTCAATGTAGGCCGAATCCACGATGGTCGGAATCACCATCTGCTCCTTGTATCCGTCCAGCTCCTTGCTCAGGGCGCTCAACGTGTCCAGACGCTGGCTCTCTGCCTCAGCCACCTTCAGCTTGAAGTCCACATACAGCGGCACATACTCCTCCACCGTCTTCTTGTCGATCACCCCATCCGAGTTGTTCTTGTTGAACGAATACTCAAACTCACTCCTCGTGATGTCTTTGCCATTTATTTTCATAATAACAGGGTCTGCCGACTGAGCCACAGCCGAGAGACCCGCCACCATCATCATGGCCAATACTGCTATCTTTTTCATTTCTATTTTAAGTGCTTTGATTGATTTCGACTGCAAAGATACGACATTTTACCCAATCCACGAAAAAAATAAGAATAATTAATAGTTTAAGTGAAAAGTCAAAAGTGAAAAACTAAAAGTGAACCTTTAGCTCGACGTAGTCAAAAGTGAAAAATCTAAGTTACTAACCATCCGGATGGCAGGTAAAATAGATTTTTCACTTTTTCCAACGTTGCGTCAGCCCTCCCCCTTCGGGGGTCGGGGGGCTATCCTCCGAAGTCGCCAGCGTCTGGGTCGCCACCATTGTCACCGCTGTTGTCGCCTCCGTGTTGTGCTCTGCCATGTGGCGAGCCATGTCCTGAATGGTCATCGCCTGATTGTAACTCACTCGGGCATAAAGCTTGCCCGCCTGCTCGGTTTCCGAATTCTCGGTCACCTTACTCAAATAAAGTTCAATCATAGTTGTGTTTGTGTTATATAATGTGTCTGTGTTGTGTGTGGCCAGCTACATCGGGTGACCACTTCCCGCTATCTCTGTAAGGTTTAAGGTTTAAAGTTTAAGGTTTAGACCTATAATCTTTAACCTCTCAACTTTATCTCATTCACGCTACAAAGTTACGAAAAATATCTGAAACACACAAGCATTTAACCAATTATTTTTCAGTATTTTGGATTTATTTTTAAGGGATAACAAGGGAGAGTCACATGAGCCATCATAGTCTATCTGGCAGGATAAATTTGTTCATTGGATAACGAAGATATATGCGTCATTTTTTCCCGGAAGAATTACTCCTGAGGCACAAACCGCCATCGCTTTTTGTTAAAAAAGAGCAGGGTGTACATCATTTTTTCTGAAAAAGTTTGCATGTTCCATCATTTATCCCTACATTTGCATCGTCAGTCCTCGCCAAGCCTCTTAACAATGCTCAAATCGTGCGAGGCGTTTTTTGTATTTACACACCCACGATTATGGCCAACCACATACCGACATGCTCTCCAAACTTCGTTGGCTTTTCGTCCACTTCTCCAATATCGACCTTGCCGCCATGGGCTTTCCCACAGGATGGGAAATGGAACCGCTTTGGCGATAGTGTCATGGTGGCTATGGAGATGGTCTCCTCCAATAACGCTGGGTTATTGGGAAATAAGCGTTCATTATTGGAAAATAAGGGGCCTCTGCTGGAAATACAGAAAGTAGGAAAGTAAGAAAGTGGACATGAGTGGGTTTGGAGGCGGACATACGACATTATATATATAAGTTTCTAATTTAAAATTATAATATTATTAATACGATTATAATTCTTATGTTGTCTTCTTCCTTCTTTCAAAACCCTTAATGTCCACTTTCCTACTTTCTTACTTTCCTACCTTTTATGAATTATTGGGTATGAAAAGAATGCAATTCGTATAGCTGTAATCGAAAAATATAAGACAATCCTTGTTTGATACTTTTTAGTTGTCGTGGCAAAAAGACAACCTTTTCTTGACATCGTCAAAAGAATAATAAAAAAACTGGCTCTTCTGCAATTTAGTTGATGCCTTTAAGAAAAAGTTCTTATCAAGAAAGGAATTTCTTGTTTCTGTACTGAGTACATGTGTTTCCGCACTGAAAACACATGTTTTCGGGCTGAGAACATAAGTTTCTGCACTGGAAACATAAAATATCCAAGCAAGAAAAAAGAAAAGACGCATATACTTTCAACAAAATTGAAGAAGAGCCAAAAAACTCCAGGAAAAACTTGGTGGAGCGTCTTTGATGTAAAGAGAGTCCTGCCAGTAGCTATAAAAAATCGATGAAAGTTTTGTCATTTCCCAAATATGTGCTACCTTTGCAACGTGTTTTGCATGAAACACATTTCAGATTGCTCAATCTCTGACACGAAACTGCTACCTCGACAAGAGATGAATCGAGCAAACAAATATACATTGAAGCTGCGCTTTAAGCGTAGACTTCATCATTGTATATTTGGGGCTGTAGCAGGCCTGTGTCAGAGCGTGGTGAGCCTACGCTTTCTATTTAACTCCAAAATGCAGCGCTGTCATCATCTAAAAAAGAACTAACTGACTATAACAATACATCAATCAGTATATGGATTTGAACACCAATCATTGGAGCGTTGGCGAGGTTGCCACCCTCCCAAGAACGGAAAGACCGCTGAAAAAGAACGGGTTGAGTGCGTACGGACACTATATTGGTTCGCGCTACATCTGCATCCGTGAGGCATCGGAAGGCCAGTACGGCATTTTGGTGAAGGTGCTGGGTAAAGTGCCAGCGGAGTATGTCCAAGTGGTGGGTGGAGAACCTTTCTGTAAAGATGCGAGGGATGAACTTTTCACAAGCACCCGTTATCTGTGTTACCAGTTCCCGATGCTGCAAGAACTGAAGGAGGCGCTCGACATCATCCGCAGCAACCCAACCCTCATTCCTGTCTTCGAGAAGGCGTCGATGCACATCAATCCCAAATCCACATTCTGGGTGCGCGAAACAGCCAGCCAGTTTCTCATCCTGAAGAAACCGCAAATCTACGATGCGCTCAAGGACGTGCTTAGTCCTGCATCCAACGAATCCGCACACTATCGCCTTTCAATTGTCCATTACAACAAATCAGAATTGATTTTTTCCTAATATTAACTGGGGTGCCAAATTCCCCAATTCAACAATTTTTATAAGTAAGACGGATCCCAAGGTAGTTAACACAAAAACCGTCAAAACACTTAACTCGTGATTCCACTCGAAAAGGACTACCCAGTCCCGGACAACACCTATAATAAATGACAAGTGTAATGCATATATACCAAGCGTCATGGTTCCTAAAGAAGTAATAGACTTCAACATCCAATCATCTCTTTCTTGTTTCACAAACTTTAAAGACGCTGCTATCATCATAAAGATACCCGCAAAAGCCGTGATATAATAATACGCCACTCTAACAATCAAATTTGGATTTGCGATAAATGTTGGTTTGTGGCCAAATTCCCAAAATGAAGCCAGTAGAAACCATATTATCATTAGGAACATCCATGATTTCTTCAACAAATCTATGAATCTTTCATAGTAAATCTTTGTTATCAAACCTGACATGTAGAAGACGGAATGTAGAGCAATAAGGGGTGTTCCACAATCAAAATTAATATCTTCATTATTACTAAGTTTAATCGAGACAATGGAACATGCAAAAAATAGAAAAAGACCAGAAACTAGCAATATGATAGTTTGCCATTTCTGAGTTGTTATATCATTCTCAGATATGCCTCTTCCTATTCTCTGAGTTGTCAAACGAACAATCGTGAAATAGGTCGATATTATGAACAATACATATAAAAACCAAAGACCACTATCTGGATTCTTCAAAAGACGCAAAAAGCTATTAATTTCGAATTTCCCTTCAAAAAGCAATGATGCTATAAGTGGGCAAATGAAAAAAGGTGGTAATAGTTGATATGCCCGTTTTTTTATGTTATCCCAAGATACATATATCTTATAACTGACAAAGCCACTAATAAACATGAAAAGAGGCATATGAAAGCTATAGATGTAATTAAAGAGCCTGTTATGAAATGCCACCTCATTTCCATATAGATATTGAATGGAATGCCCCAATACCACCAACAATATTGCAATGCCTTTTAAGCAATCAATATTTTTCATGCGGTCCTTTACCATATGTTAGTATGCAATTATTTATTGTTTCAGATACAAAGATAGATCCTTTCCCCGAAACCTCAAAACAAACAATCCACAAAATAAGGATTAGAGCCAATTATTGCCAATTATGATTTGGATGGAAACAATTCTGCCCCCTTTTTTGAGAAAACTTGGGGAAGAAGATGGAAGGAAGGGAAAATCTTCGTACCTTTGTGGCCATGATTCTGAAAAGGCTGACCATACTGAACTACCGCAACATCGCGACGGCGGAACTGGAGTTCTCGCCCAAGGTGAACTGCTTCGTCGGACACAACGGCGAGGGCAAGACGAATGTGCTCGACGCCATCTACTTCCTCTCGCTCACCAAGAGCATGGCGAACTCCATCGACTCGATGAACATCCGCCACGGCGAGGAGATGATGATGGTACAGGGCATCTACGACCTGAACGGCACGGAGGAGGAAATCTCCATCGGCATGAAGGCGCATCAGAAGAAGCACGTGAAGCGCAACAAGAAGGAATATAAGCGGCTGACCGAACACATCGGCCTGCTGCCCATCATCATCGCCTCGCCCAACGACTCGGACATCATCTCGGGCGGCAGCGACGAGCGCCGAAGGCTCATGGACATCGTCATCTCGCAATACGACTCGGAATACATGACGGCGCTCGCGGCCTACAACAAGGCCCTGCAACAGCGCAACGCGATGCTGAAGGCGGAGGAGGAGCCGAACGAGGAGATCATCAGCATCTATGAGGCGATGATGGCGGAGAACGGCGAGCGCATCTACCGGAAGAGGCAGGCGTTTGTGGAGGAGTTTATCCCCGTGTTCCAACGCTTCTACAGCCTCATCTCGGGCGGCGACGAGAAGGTGTCGCTCCACTACACGAGCCATGGACAGCGCGGTCCGCTGCTCGACACGATCCGCGCCGGCCGTCAGAAGGACCGCATCATGGGCTACTCGCTCCACGGCATCCACAAGGACGAGCTGGAGATGTCGCTCGGCGGCTATCCCATCAAGCGGGAAGGCTCGCAGGGACAGAACAAGACCTACATCATCTCGCTGAAGCTGGCACAGTTCGACTTCCTGAAGCGGACGGGCAGCCAGACCACTCCCCTACTCCTGCTGGATGACATCTTCGACAAGCTCGATGCCCAGCGCGTGGAGCAGATTGTCAACCTGGTCTCCGGCGATGCCTTCGGCCAGATCTTCATCACCGACACCAACCGCGAGCACCTCGACAAGATACTGGAGCGCTCGCAAGGAAACTATAAGATATTCCAGGTGGAAGGAGGAGAGGTGAGGTGAGAGTTGAGGGTTGAGAGTTGAGGGTTGAGAGTTGAGAGTTTAGAGTTAAGGTTAAAACATGAGAAGAAGTAACAGCGAACGAATAGACGACGTCATCCGACAGTTCATGCGCATCAACGGCATTGAAACTCCCTACAATCAATACCGCTTGATTCAGGCATGGCCCATCGTCATGGGACCCCTCATCCAGAGCTATACCGCCAACATCTTCATCAAGAACCAGACGCTCCACGTACAAATCACTTCACCCGCCGTGAAGCAAAACCTGATGATGGAGCATCGTGCCCTGGCCCGCAAACTGAACGAATATGTCGGCGCCCAAGTGATTGAGGATGTGCGATGCTATTAAAGGGAAGTTAAAGAAAAGAAAAAGAGCAGCCTATTTGTGCTGCTCTTTTTGCATCTGTTTCCATTGCGCTTTCGCGAGTTCCTGCATATCGACCACCTCGTCTTTCTCATCGACAATCTCGAAGCCAAGCATGGTCTCGATGACATCCTCGAGCGTGACGATGCCTCGCAAGGTGCCATACTCGTCGATGATGATGGAGATGTGCTCCTTCTTCTCGAGCAACTTCTCCCAGATGGTGGAGACGTCCTCATCCTCGGAGAAAGAAAGGATGGGTCGTGCCAACTCGCCCAAACGGGTCTCGAACTTGTCCTCGGCCAAACGCTCCAGAATCTCCTGACGAAGCACATAGCCCGTGATGTAGTCGCTCTCCTCGCCCTTATAGACAGGGATGCGCGAGAAGTTCTTGTATTCCTCGTCGTGATAGAACTCGCGCAGGGTCATCTCCTCTTCGGCCATCGCTACCACCACGCTGGGCGTCATGATCTCGTGAGCCGCCACACTGTCGAGCTTCAGCAGGTTCTGAATCATGCGGTTCTCCTTCTTCTCGAGGACTCCCTCCTCTGTGCCCACCGACACCAATGCCGCCACCTCGTCGCGGGTGACAGACTCCTGGGCCGCATTGCCCAATCCGTGGGTGAGCTTCTCTAAGATGACCACCACCACATACGTTATTATTATATATATGTGTATGATGTTGCTGGCTGGCAAGGCGAGTTTGCGCCAATAAGTCGAGCCGATGGTCTTCGGAACAATCTCGGAGAACACCAAAATGAGGAAGGTGAACAATCCCGACACGATGCCGACGAACAAGCTCGTCTGGTCGGAAGTGCCAAAATGGGAAGAGGCATAACTCGCCGCCGTCGAACCGACCAGCGACGCTCCGACGGTGTTCGCAATCGTGTTGACCACAAGAATGGCAGAGATAGGACGATCGATATTCGTCTTATACTGCTTGAGACGCTCCCAGCCTTTGGCACCTTGCGCCTCGAGCGTGGTCACGTATGACATAGGGGTAGAAAGAATTGTTGCTTCAAGCACCGAACATAGTGCCGAAATGATTAACGACAGCAACATGTAGGTAATCAATAGGCTTATCTGCGAGTCCATACGCTCCTACCAATTAAAGTGTCGTTCATCGTGTTGTCTGCAACAGAATTTATAAGGCGGCCACTGTTTTCCGCCGGATAACTATCTGCGTCCATTATGAAGGATATTAGTTAATACTAAAGTTTGTCGCCATAGGCGAGGTCGCCAGCATCGCCCAAACCAGGCACGATGTAGCAATGCTCATTGAGCTCGGGGTCGATGGCTGCGCACCAAAGCGTCACATTGTCATAATCGGCAAAAGACTTCTTGATGTAGTCAACGCCCTTCTGGGCAGCCAGCACACAGCAAAGATGCACGGTGGCTGGAACACCCTTCGTGCAGAAAGCATGGTACCCCAGTTCGAGGCTTCCACCTGTGGCAAGCATCGGGTCAGCGATGATGAGGGTTTTGTTCGTCAAATCGGGCGAAGCGATGTACTCAATCTTGATGCCCACATTCTTGCACTCCTTGTCCTTATAATAACGATAGGCGGAGACAAAGCCATTGCCTGCATGGTCGAACACATCCAAGAAGCCCTGATGGAAAGGAAGGCCTGCACGGAAAATCGTGGTGAGCACCACATCGTCATCCGCCGTAGAAGCTTTCGCCATGGCGAGAGGAGTCTGGATAGCCTTCTCAGAATACTTGAGCGTTTTGCTAACCTCAAAAGCCATCATCTGACCGATACGCTCCAAATTGTAGCGGAAGCGAGCACGGTCTTTCTGGATGTTCACATCACGCAACTCTGCCACATACTGATTGATGACAGTATTCTGCTTTGCAAAATTGATAATTTTCATGAGTTTCAAAATTTTGATGCAAAGATATAGATTATTTTTCACATAATATCACAAAAGGGACATCAAAACTGAAAATAAAATGTGAAATATTTTTAAGCTATCCGTTTTTTTACGTAACTTTGCACACAGAAATAGCTTTTTTACATACATTCTTTTATGGGAACAGAAAAGAACCTCCAAATCGGAGTGTTTATTTTGGATATCATTTTACTGGCATTCTTCATGGTGGGATTTCACGCCCTCATGAAGTGGTTCTCGCCAGAATCGGTTGTAGGTATCCAAAATCTGCCATCGCTGATTATGATGTATGTCCTCAGTTACACGATCAGCTATATCCTGTTCCCCGCACTCATCGGATTCAGACTTGTCAGATGGGAAGATGTGTTCCTGCGTGTCTTTTCGACATGTGCGATGATGTTCTTGCTCAATTCCCTCATCATTTTCTTTGTACGTCCTGCTATCCCATTTCCCAGAGCCTTTATGGCATACTCCATCATCGCGTATGCCATCTTCCTCCTTATAGTGCGTTTGATTCTCCGGAAAATACTGATGTACATCCGTGCAAACAAAGGTAATCTAAAGAAGATTGTCTTGATTGGCAATGAGCCAACTGTTTACCAGCTTTATGACATTCTCAGTACGCCTACCTATGGATATGACATCATTGGAACCTTTTATGACGGAGAGTGTACCAATCCGGACATGGCAGGGAAACACATCGGAGGAGTTGGTGACATATACGGATGGCTCACGTCCAATCACAAAGTCAATGAAATATACGGCTATTTCCCAAAGGATCAGCATGATACCATCAACATGATCAGCAAATTCTGTGACAATCATCTGATCCGTTTCTATTACATACCCGCCATCGACGTGTTCAAAGGCAACATGACGTTCAATATGGTAGGAAACATTCCCGTCATTGCACGTCGCGAAGAGCCACTCAGACAGACCAAGAATAAAATAGTCAAGAGACTTTTTGACCTTATCATCTCGAGTCTCGTCCTCATCTTGATTTTCCCATGGATTTTCATCGTGGTGGCAATCGTCCTCAAAATTCAGTCCCCTGGTCCTATCTTCTTCTTGCAGGAACGCACAGGACTGGATGGGAAAATCTTCAAATGCATCAAATTCCGTTCGATGCATGTGCATGACAATGCTGATACAGTTCAGGGCACCGACGACGATTCTCCAAAGTTCCCCTTCGGTGATTTCATGCGTAAGGCAAACATCAACGAAATCCCCCTGTTCATCAATGTATTCATTGGCGACATGTCTGTTGTGGGGCCTCGTCCACACATGTTGAAACATACCCAAGAGTATAGTCGTCTGATCAACCGATTCATGGTTCGTCACTTTGCTAAGCCTGGCATCACAGGATTAGCTCAAGTAACTGGATATCGTGGTGAAACACGTTATATTGACCAAATGGAGGGACGTGTGAAGAAGGACATCGAGTACATCGAAAACTGGACATTCCTGCTTGACATCAAGATAATTTTGAAGACGATCACCAACATGTTTGGCAAGAATGAAAGGGATGCCAACTAAAACATATTCAATCAAAACATTACAATAATTAATAACTAATATACATAATGGCTTTTTTAGATATTTTCAAGAAGAAGAAGGAAGAGAACGTAGGGGGAATGGAAGACTTCATGACACTGATTCGTGTCTACTTCCAAAGTGTGTTGGCGGCCAACCTGGGTATTTCAAACCTGTCTGCCCTCCCTGACTTGCTCACCTTCAAACGCACGTTGCACGTAGCAACTGTCAACAACAAGCTTGGCATTGGAGAAAAAAAGGCTTGTGCCAAAATGTTACAAGACTTGTATGGCATCAGTGAGGGTTTCTTCAAAGAGATTGACGCAAGCATCAAGAAAGGATGCCGCACTCAAAATGACGTGGGTCGTTACCTCTACCTCTTCCAGGGATTCACCCAAGACACGATGATGCTGATGGGAAATTTGTTAAAATGGAAATTCCGCATTCCTGGATTCATGAAGAAAATGGTAAAGAAACTGACAGACAGCACTGTACATGATATCCTGACAAAAGACACTTGGGATGATGACAGTGTGAGGAAGTCCGTCTTCTCCGTAAGGAAATACCAGCAAATGTTGGGATTCAGTGAAGCTTGGATTCAAGAATACGTCTATAACCTCATCACGCTGGCAAAGAAAGAACCAAATCCATCCCAGGAAGAGGTAGCCAAAGCGGAGGCAAAAATGAAAAAGTAACACTTAAAAAGTTAAGAAAGAAGCCAAAAAGGCTTTTCTTCTCAACTTTTTCATCAGCAAAACAAAAAAAAGCAAGCAAAAGGTTGGTTAAATCCATCCAAATGCATAATTTTGCATAAAATTGTTGTAAACCCGTGTTTAACGTACACTTGCATCTATGACCTCAGAAGATAGACAGTCCGTGAAGCAGTTTGAAGCGAAAGTACGCCAACTCATCGCTCAATTCCGTGTGCTTAAACGAGAAAATGCCGACCTCTATGCAGAATTGGAAGGCAAGGAGGAAGAAATCAAGACGCTCAAGGCTGATCTGGCTCAGAGCAAGAATGATTACAACAATCTGAAATTGGCCAAAATGATTGAAGTCAGCGATGCCGATGTCAAGGAATCAAAGATGAAGATCACACGATTAGTTCGAGAAATCAACAAATGTATCAACATGCTATCCTCCGACACAGCTGTGGACGGAAGCGATACTGACTGATAAACATTAGTACATTGCGATGGCAAACAAGCTTAACATCAACGTAACGATTGAAGGTATCCAGATTCCCCTTCAGGTTTCATCGCCTGAAGAAGAGAAGATGTACCGAGATGCTGCCTCAAATATCCAGCGTCTCGTTCAACGACTACGCGATGCATACCCCCAGCTTTCCAACGACAAGTACTACTATGTGATGGCTATGCTCAATACCGCCGTCGAAGCTGTAAAAGCCTCCGACAAGGCAGACACCAAGCCATACATAGAAATGATGCAAGATCTTGAAAAAGAGATGAGTACCATCTCCTAACGAGAAACAAGCACCATCTTCTCACGGATTATTTCACGGCACAATTTCAGGTATTCACATATTTATCCACATGTGAACGACTTGGATTGTGTCTTTTAATTTATATTGTATAACATTATTAAAATTAAAAAAGAAAATGGATATTATATTAGCAATTTGCATTGCGGTTGGCTGTCTGATACTGGGCGGAGTGCTTGGATTTATGCTCTTCCGTTACATCATCAAGCAGCGATACAACCAAATCATCAAAGAAGCAGAAATTGAAGCTGAAGCGCTCAAGGAGAAAAAGCAGCTGGAGCTCAAGGAAAAATTTTTGAACCGCAAGTCTGAATTGGACAGGGAAGCTAATCAGCGCAACCAAAAAATGCAGAGTTTCGAAAACAAGTTGAAGCAGCGCGAACTGACGCTGAACCAACAAAGTGAGGAACTGCAGAAGAAATCGAACGAGGTAGAATCACAGCGTATCAACATCGGCAAACAACAAGAGAAGTTGGACACGCTTATCACAGAACAACGTTCAAAGTTGGAAACCATCTCTGGCCTGACTACTGAAGAAGCCCGTGAGTCGCTGATTGAATCTCTGAAAGACGAGGCAAAGACACAGGCGCAGCAGTATATCAATGAAATCATGGACGAGGCAAAGATGACCGCCAATAAAGAGGCAAAGAAAATCATCATCCAGTCCATCCAGCGAGTGGCCAGCGAAACTGCAGTGGAGAATTCCGTCAGCGTCTTCCACATTGATTCCGATGAAGTAAAGGGACGTGTGATTGGCCGTGAAGGACGTAATATCCGTGCATTAGAAGCAGCCACAGGTACTGAGATTGTAGTCGATGACACACCCGAGGCCATCGTAATTAGCGCTTTCGACCCAGTTCGTCGTGAGATTTGCCGTTTGGCACTCCATCAACTGGTAGCCGACGGACGTATTCACCCTGCACGCATTGAAGAAGTGGTTGCCAAGGTGAAGAAGCAAGTGGAAGAAGAGATTGTTGAGACTGGTAAACGTACTTGCATTGACCTCGGTGTGCATGGCCTGCATCCTGAACTCGTACGCATCGTGGGTAAGATGAAATACCGCTCATCCTATGGCCAAAACCTGTTGCAGCACGCACGTGAAACCGCCAATCTGTGTGCTGTCATGGCAGCAGAATTGGGATTGAACCCCAAGAAGGCACGCCGTGCAGGTCTCTTGCATGACATCGGCAAAGTGCCAGATGAGCAGTTAGAGATTCCACACGCTTTATATGGTGCACAAATCGCTGAGAAATACAAGGAGAAGCCAGATATCTGCAACGCCATTGGTGCTCACCACGATGAAATGGAGATGACCACCTTGCTGGCTCCTATCGTGCAAGTGTGTGACGCCATTAGCGGTGCGCGTCCAGGTGCACGTCGTGAGATTGTCGAAGCCTACCTGAAGCGTCTGAACGATCTTGAGAACTTGGCAGCCAGTTATCCTGGGGTCACAAAGACGTATGCCATTCAAGCCGGTCGCGAATTGCGTGTCATTGTGGGTGCCGACAAGATTTCCGACAAAGAAATTGATGCACTTAGTGCCGACATCGCCAAGAAGATTCAGGACGAGATGACCTATCCTGGCCAGGTAAAGATTACAGTCATTCGAGAGACTCGTGCAGTAGCCTTTGCCAAGTAAGGACATGTATTATCCATCATGAAGCTGGCGATTCTCACATTGCTATTGACCCTTACATTTAGCACCTTTGCCCAATCCCCCGATTTGGACGAAGGTGTTTCCTATACCATTGAGATGTCCGGAACGCTGTCAGATGGGCAGCATGCACCATTCTGGCTTACGTCAAATCGGTATGGACTCTCCTCCATTGAAAAGAACTCTGGCTATCTACGAGGAATCGTATTCCGAAGCGCAGATGCAGATTCTACACGCCATTGGGATGTGGGGTATTGTGCAGACCTCTACATATCTCATAACCACACAAGAGATTTGTTTATTCAACAGTTGTATGCTGACATCAGGTGGAAACGGGGAGTACTGACTATTGGTCAGAAGCAGCAACCCATGGAACTGAAAAACAATGAACTAAGTAGCGGTTCCCAAACCTATGGCATCAATGCACACCCCTTTCCTCAACTGAGGCTTGCCTTACCTGATTACTGGGAGATACCCTATACCCACGGATGGGTCGCTTTCAAAGGCCATATCTCATGGGGCTTTCAATCAGACAACATGTTTCAGCAAAGCTTCACCAGACGCATGACCCCTTATGACCAAAATGTGCTGATGCTTACGAGAGCGGGATATGTGCGAATTGGCAAACAACAAAAGCCCTTCAACGCTGAGTTGGGACTTGAACTTGCATCACAATATGGTAGTTCACATTTCGAACGTACCGAGAATGGTCTGGAGAAATTCCGAAATGCACGTAATCTCACCTCCTTGTGGCATGCATTGATTGGTGGAGGTTCTGATGGCTACGATGGAGCTATCAAGAATAACGAAGGCAACATGTTGGGAAGTTGGGTACTCAGACTCAATTACGACACCAAGTCTGTACGCTACGGACTCTATGCCGACCACTTCTTCGAAGACCACTCGGCCTTGTTTCATATCAACTACGATGGCTATGCCTATGAAAATGGTCAGATGGTGAAGAAGAAAAACCGCTGGCTGCTCTACCCGCTCAAAGACATTATGCTGGGGGCAGACGTGCATCTAAAGCATTTCCGATGGCTAAGCGATGCCGTGGTAGAATACCTTTACACCCGCTATCAAAGTGGTCCTGTTTACAGCGATCGCAACCCTTATGTCACAACCCAAGTTGCCGGTGTGGACAACTACTACAACAATCGTTTTGAACCCGGCTGGCAACATTGGGGACAGACATTGGGCAATCCCCTCTATCTGTCTCCCATCTATAATACCGACCACAGATTGGCTTTTCAGAGTAACCGCTTTACCGCTTGGCACATAGGAATTGCAGGACAGCCCACTGATAATCTCCACTATCGATTACGTGCCACGTGGGAGGAATCCCTTGGTACCTACGACCTTCCTTACACCAATCCCAAGCGCACTTTCAGCATAGGAATTGAAGCAAATTATCGATGCGATGCCCTATACAAAGGATTCAATATTGGCGCAGCTTTCGGTCTCGATCGTGGTGAACTTGTGGGCGACAACACGGGTGGTTCCATCACTTTCAAATTCGAATTGTAACAACCCCAAAATAAAAGAAATCATGTCATCTCACATCTCTCATATCTCATCTCTCTTATCATTCGTCCTGTCAAGCATTCTCCTCATATCCTGCGAGCTGGAAGTGTTAGACAACGGCAGAATGGATGGTAATTGGCAATTGCGCCAAATCGACACTTTGGCTACGGAGGGCATTTGCGACATGACTGACAGTCTCATCTATTGGGGTGTTCAAGACGAGCTATTGCAAGTGCGCGACATCGACAACAGCAATCAGCGAATCTTTTTCCGATATCATCTGGACGCAGATTCCCTAACCATCCACAGCCCTTATTGGGCAGTCACCAAAAATGAACTTATCCCCGTGGAAGATGTCGAAACCCTTCTGCCATTAGGCATTACAGACACCATAGAAAAATTCCATATCAATCAACTGAACGGTGGAACAATGATACTGAAAAATAAGTTTTTTCGGCTTCATTTTCTAAAATATTAAAATAATTAGGTTCTTTCACAATAAATAACACTTTTTTACGTTTATAGAGATACAAGACACCTCATTTATGACAATCATCGACACATATATCATCATCGCGTTTGCCATCAGTCTCGTTTTCTCTCTGGTGTGTACACCATTGGTCGTAAAGCAGTGTAACACACGTGGAATCTTCGACTTACCAAATGCGCGTAAGATGCATAAGAATGCCATTCCAAGGTTAGGGGGTACACTCTTCATGCCATCTTTAAGCCTCGGGGTCGCCATCACATTGCTCATAATGTATCAAGGCATCAACCCCAACTTCGAAATTGGCATTTCCAACATCATGATGGTCATAGGTGCAGTGTTGATTTATATGATTGGTATTTTTGATGATCTGAAAGGGATGAAAGCAACACATAAATTTATTATCCAAACTATTGCAGCCCTACTCTTTCCCCTGTGTAATCTGATGATAGACAATTTGCATGGCTTATTCGGCATCCACGAAATACCTCTTCTGATCAGTTATCCCATCACCGTATTTGTTATCCTACTCATTGTCAATGCGATGAATCTCATTGACGGTATTGATGGATTAGCTTCAGGATTGGCTTTCCTCATCCTCGGTTCCTTTGCCTACCTCTATTACCAAATTAACGCCTATCTGTTTTCACTCATCAGCATCAGCCTCGCAGGTGCCACGCTTGCCTTTTTCTTCTTCAACGTCTATGGGAAAGTGGGCAGCCTAAAAACGTTTATGGGTGATTCAGGAAGCTTATTCCTTGGCTATGTAATAGCTTATCTTGCCATCAAATATCAGATGGCGAATGAACCCAATGGATTTCATTACCGAGAAGAATCTCTGCTCATATCCTTCACACTCGTTTTTCTTCCCTGCATTGACGTGGTTCGTGTAGCCATTCAAAGGAAGTTGAGAGGGAAAAGCATGTTTGAGGCCGACAAAACGCATATCCACCATTGTATCATGAAGATTGGACTCGACATGCACCAAACACTGGCTGTCATTATCACCATGTTTATTGCCATCGCCCTCATCAACTATGGACTTTACGTCGGAGGCCTCCAAATGGGCTATATCATGGGGATTGACATCGCCATCTACAGCGTATTCATTTGGGTAGTGAGCAAGTTGCAGGTATCCACTACATAAAAAACAATCCTTATGTTATGGACACTCACCTGACAAATACACTTGTTTCTGTTATCATGCCAACATATAACGCAGCACATTGGGTGGCAGAAAGCATAGAAAGTGTATTGAATCAAACATATAAAAACCTTGAGCTTATTATCACCGATGATTGTTCAACAGACAATACACGTAACATTCTCAAAGGCTTTGAAAAGAAAGACCCGAGGGTAAAAGTCATCTATGCAACAGAGAATTTGGGTGCAGGGCACACACGCAACAAATGCATCGAACAAGCTCAAGGCAGATTCATTGCTTTTTGCGATAGCGATGACCGTTGGATGCCATCCAAATTGGAAAAGCAACTGGCTTTCATGAAAGAGAAAGACTGCTGCATGGTGTATGCCTCTTACATCACTTGTGATGAACAAGGACGCAACACAGGTGTCATCATTGCCCCAAAACGCCAAAGTCTTTTCCAAACCAAATGCGATGACAAGATAGGATTCCTCACCTGCATCTACGATACAGAAAAAACAGAAGGGAAAATGTTCATGCCTGTGCAACGAAAACGTCAGGACTATGCTTACGTGCTCCAAATCCTACAAAAATGCCAATATGCCTACGGAATCAAAGAACCGCTTGCTTACTATCGTCTCCACCCTGAAAGCATTTCTGCCAATAAATTGTCACTTGTAAAATACGAGATGCTCACATGGAGAGTCGTTTTCGGAGATAGCAAACTCCAAGCATTACTTTTCTTCATTTTCTGTTTCCTGCCCTCCTATGCCTGGAAAAAGTTGCACACCATCATCATCAACCAACATAAAGACAAATATCTCAACAACATCACAGCATGAGGAACTTTGCCAGGATTATCACCCTACAGCTCGCATTGATCATACCGCTCATGATGTATGCCGATGACCAATCCATCATCAATGCCGCGAACAAGGTCCTTCAGACAGAACCCGTGGCCGTTACCGATAAAACATTTTCTGTTTCTGGCAATCCCCACAATTTTGAAAGCCTCAGCATCTATTGGTGGCCCAATCCCCAAAATCCTGCAGGCCCATACATAGCCAAAGACGGGCAGGCAAATCCAGAGCACAAACAGTACGATCTGCCACGCCTGCTAAAAATGGTGGATAATCTACAGAAAGTTGGCAAAGCCTATATCATCACCAAAGATTCCAGATATTACGACTTCTTTTGTAAGCAGTTAGATGTGTGGTTCATCAATGAAGAGACCAAAATGCTTCCCAATTTCAATTATTGCCAATTCATACCAGGTAGGAACAATGGAAAAGGCAATCCACAGGGTATGATTGATTCGTACAATTTCAATTCCATCATTGAGAACGTCAACAAGGTGAATGCAATCCAACCCATTGGAAACAAAAGGATGAAGTCCTTGAAAAAATGGATGAAGAGTTTTGCGAATTGGATGGAGAACAGCGACAACGGGAAGGTGGCAAGCCAATACAAAAATAACCAAGGGATAGCATACGACACGACCCTATTCAACATCTACCGATTTGCAGAGAACAACAAAAAGTGCAGCCAATTGATACTAAGCTGTTGTAACAGAATCAAACAACAGATAGACAATGAAGGCAAGCAACCTGAAGAGATCAAAAGGACACGAGCATATTTCTATTCCATTTGGAATCTACAACATATCGTCGAGTTCCTAACATACGCCAACGACGCTTCTTTTAAAATTGACAACGAGACGAAGCGGAAAGTCTGCAAGTCCATCCAATACTTAGAGCAATTTATCGGTCACAAAGAGAAGTTCCCTTACAAGGACATTAGTACCGACTGGGGCGAAAACGAACGGCTCTTGTCAAACATCCGCACACAAGCATACAATTTAGAGGTCTGTTCTCCAATAGACTCCCAAGAATAAATCTGCTTGATGCGTTCAAACTCTTCCGACGCTTGGCGAACGTGGTCAATCTCTCCTTTGTTTTGCACCAATCGAAGTAAGGTTCTTTGAAGTTTTTCGGCTGTAGGCTCTCCTATGTCCCAACCCACATGAGCATACTGCAAAGGTTCTGTCAGTCCACCGACATCCGATACAAGAACAGGAATTCCTCTGCTCAGAGCTGTAAACAAAACACCGCTTTGAGAGGCTTTCTTATATGGGAGCAATACTACAGACGACAGCTGTAGATAAGCATCAAAGTCCACATCTGAAATCATTTCATCAAGTACAAACGCATTGCCACACCCCTCTAAAGGAGAAAAGTCAATATCCTTATTTCGACCCACAAAGAGAAGGTGTAATTGAGGATTCTCCTTCAACTCAATCGTCTCATTCCATACCTTCACAACGAGGTCTATCCCTTTGTATGTATTTTGTAAGCCAAGACAAGAGAACACGATATCACCCTGCTTGATACCGAGAGTCTGGCTGAGCACCTCACACCTTTCAAGAACATCGACCTGATTTACACCATTCTCAAGGATACCATGATGGATCACTTTTATCTTATCAGCCTCAACACCTATATCAGAAACCATCTCTCGCTTTGTCCTTTCACTATGTACAATAATGGAATCCGCCATTTGATAATACTTGGCATACCTCTTCTTGTCCTGAGGCTTCGGATCATTATGTGGAAGCACATTATGTGCCGTAAATACCAACTGGATGCCCATTCGATTCAACAACCGCTCAAAAGCGTAATCAATTTGCCACAGACGCAACCACTGCACATGCACGACATCAGGCCGCTCTTTCATGACATCAAGCAGAATTCTAAACATACTCACAAAATAGCTCAACGCTTTCTGCCATACATGCTTCTTCGTACTATAGCAAAATACCAGTTTCTGCTTCACCCCTCTAATCGGTTCACATTGATAGAGCTGGTTGCCATAATACACAATCTCATGTCCACGGACATGGGTCAGCAAGTGATAGTCATACACGCTCAAGTTGTTGTATGATTGAGGATCTATATAGAAGACTTTCATTCGTTCAAAAGTTTATTCTTTAGATAAGCACGTAACTGTAGTAACATCTCAAGCCTTTCATCACATTGTCTTCCCAACAATTTCCATACTCTTACCCGAAAAATCAGTACATTGGTTCCACGCAAAAAGTTCTGCCATGTAACTCGTGGAGAACGTCCTTTTTTCGTATGAAGAAACACGGTCATATCGGCTATCTTCTTCTCATATTCAAGGTTGGGCTTCCGTTCTGAAACCAAATGCACATATTTCAACCTTCGATTGTACACAAATCTTCTCCCGAACCGATTTTGCAATCGCCATCGGATGTCATCTTCCTCTCCATACATAAAAACACTCTCATCAAACAATCCAACTGCTTCGAACATCGATTTTCGTACATAGAAACAGGAACCAGAAAAATACATAAGACGAGGGGCATACCATTCTAGACGAGTTGCAATTGCACCAAGAATGCTACGGAAATACCCATTCATCATATAGGTGGGCGCAAAAGAATTTGTACTTGCCACCGTAGCAGAAAGCATCTGTTTAGCACCTAACATAACAAGTTTCCTATCTTGTTCAAAAGCATTCACCGCTTCATGAAAGAAAGGAGAAATCAGACGTACATCAGGATTCATAATCAACAACAAAGGTGCCGAACTGGCACGAATGCCCAGATTATTACCTTGTCCATATCCACCATTTTCTGTGTTCTCTATCAACACGACATCTTCACCCCACAATTCCTTAAGCCGCAGGAACATTGGTTCAGGGTTACGGCTTTTGTTGTCCACCACCACAAGTTCAATTTCCGATTGTGGGATATCGGCAGAGCGAATGATGCTATCTACACAATCGTAGATATCATCTTCCGAATTGTAAGTTACTATAATGATTGATACTCTCTTCATTTCTTTTTCCTTAAAGTTAAATCGTCGTTAGGAAAATGCAGTATTTGTTGATAAAATTCATATACATTCTCCACATAGCTTTCTGTCGTGTAGAAATGGTTAACGGTCAGAAAAGCTCTTCTTAAATAAGGCATATAGTATTCTGCAGGATGTTTGCTTACTTCCAGCAAAAGCTCTGTCAATTGAGCATCATCATCATAATGCAAACCGATCTCCTCACCAGTAAATATTCGTCCATTTTCCAACTGTTCCCAAGTGCCTCCTGTATGGTGTCCTATCGCCAAACAACCACAAAACATTGCTTCGGGCATACAACGGCCAAAACCCTCGAAAGGTGAGGGTATGATAATGGCCAATGCTCTTCGCATATAATCTTGGATATCGCCCCGCTGTCCCAAGAATGTGACATCTCCTTCCAAATGATTTTTCTGGATATAATCCAAAAGGTTATTGTAATAAGCTGCATGGGGGTGTTCCCCTACAATATACAAAGGGATAGCATGCTCTGCACGGCTTTTATACTCTTTGTATGCTGCAACCATTTCCGCAATCCCTTTGATTGCCACCACACGACCTGCATAAAGAAAAAAGTTTTCTTTGGGGGTAAGAGGCATTTGATCCACAGCATGTTGTATTCCATTATAAATGACCCGTGATGAACTTTTCCCCGTTTGTAAGAAATGCTTTTGAATATCTCTTGTAATACAAATATTATATGAATTAGGAGCATTCAGTTGACGGATAAAACTGTTTCGAGTAGGAAAGAAATACATTCCATGATCTTTATCCGCATATTCACGAATGTGATAAATATGAGGAACACCTAATTTGCGAGACACCAGGAAACCGATGTTGCACACACCCACATTCGTATGTACCAATTGTATCGGGGTTCCACTCACTTCTCGCACAATTTTTCTGACCGCCCGTTTGATCATCAATCTACGCATCATGAGACGAGGGAGGAAAAGCAAGGCATCCTTAGCAGAATGAACCCACGGATATGTATTATTCCTATATGGAACAACAATCGTAGGGATATTATTCCTTACAATCTCAACATAAATTCCTTGCTTATCAGGGAGCACAACGATAGGATGAATACCCTTCTCTATCAATCCTTGCAACATGTTTAGGAATGATTTTGCGCTACCTGCCATCAGCAAGGTCTGGTGTATGATATATAGTACTGTCATCTATAGGAGATTTATACATTATCTAAGCCAGCACGCACCTTTTTGTTTTGCCATTTTACGAGAGTTAGCAATCCTTCCGAAATAAGGTAGCAACTTGATGCATTCAATCAGAAATCTCATGGGT
>JAFZVN010000091.1 GCA_017617805.1 Bacteroidaceae bacterium
TAGGGCTTAGGGTTTAGAGTTTAGGTTATCGTTATGGTTAAGGTTAATTTGGTTAATCGGTTAATTGGTTAATTTTTTGTTTTTACACCCGTTGATAGCAGAAGTAGTGCTTGCGGACTTTCTTGGAGGCGAGGGAGGGACTGAGCATGTCGCTGGCTTCGGTGAGGTTGTGGGTGGTGCCATCGTTGAAGCGAATCTCGATTTGGTCATCGTCGAGGCTGTACATGTCTTTGCCCACTTCGATGCAGGCAATGAGGTAGTTGGCTTCGTCGAGGGAAATGCCGAAATGCTGTGAGAGTTCTTGGAGCTTCTCCTGCTTGCGTTCCTCGCTGACGGGTTGGTCGCTCATCTCAATCTTGAAGATATTGCGATTGATGAAATCGCGGCTGAGCAGCGAGAGGATAGGGTCAGGGTGCTCGCACCACACCTTCATGGCCGACCAGATGTCGTTGTCATCGAGGGTGAGGTAGTGCTTCAGACATGCAGGGTCGTTAAGGAAGACCTTGCGGTCGATGTCGTGATAGAGGAAGAACCGTAGGGCAGGGGAGGCGAAAAGGTCTGTTCCTTGACGGGCTAACTGCTTGGCTCTGAGGAGGGCATTGATCATCACGTGTTCAGCAGCCACAGAGGTCTTGTGGAGATAGACTTGCCAGTACATGAGGCGACGGCTGACGAGGTAGTTCTCGATGGAGTAGATGCCTTTTTTGTCCACCACAAGTTGGTCATCCACCATGTCGAGCATGTCGATGATGCGTGAGGAACCGATATTGGCTTCGTTCACGCCTGTGAAGAAGGCGTCGCGCTTGAGATAGTCGAGGCGATCCATGTCGAGCTGGGAGGAGATGAGTTGGTGGAGGAACCGCTTGGGTATTCGTCCTTGAAAATCTTGATGGCCAAAGCGAGTTGTCCACGCATCTCCTCATTCATCTGCTCCATCACCATCAAGGAGATGTCCTCATGGCTGACACCACTGATGAGGGTGTGTTCGAGCACATGACTGAAGGGACCATGCCCGATGTCGTGCAGCAGGATGGCGGCTTGTACAGCCTCTGCCTCGATGTCGAAGATGAAATGCCCTTTCTGCTGGAGCGAACGGATGGCTTGTCCCATCAGATGGAAGGCTCCGAGGGAGTGCTGGAAGCGCGTGTGCTGGGCACCAGGATAGACGATGTTGGCACCTCCCAGCTGCTTGATGCGGCTCAGACGATAGAAAGCAGGGTGGCGCACAATGTCGAGTAAAAGACCGCGTGGCACACGGATGAAGCCGAACACTGGGTCGTTGATGATTTTAGCGGACTGCATACAGCAAAGGGTTACAAGTGAATGGTTTAACAACGAATTTTACGAATGGAACGAATCTTTTGAAAGTGGCAATGCACCTTCTGTGCGACGAATGAAAACGAATGGCATTCGTGATATTAGATGTCGCATGCGACATTCGAACTTACCGCATGGAAATTCGTTTTATTAGAGAGATTCGTTGTTAAAAAGATAAGAGTTGTGCCATTTGTTCTGCCACTTTCTTGGCTTCTTCACCTGCTACTTCTGCAAAGCGTTCGGTCTTGTCGGCATAGATGATGGCACGGGAGGAGTTGACGAGGAGACCACAATCTTTGGTCATGCCATACTTGCAGACCTCTTCGAGGCTGCCACCTTGGGCTCCGATGCCAGGCACGAGCAGGAAGTGTTCAGGAACGACCTTGCGGATGTCCTCAAACATCTTGCCTTGTGTGGCACCTACCACATACATCATATTGTCTGCATTGCCCCATTCCTGGCTCTTCTTGAGGACTTTCTCGAAAAGACGCTCGCCGTTCTGGTCGGTGGTGAGCTGGAAGTCGTGGCTGCCTTTGTTGGAGGTGAGTGCCAAGAGGATGACCCACTTGCCTGGATATTGGAGGAAAGGAGTGACGCTGTCCTCGCCCATGTAGGGGGCAACGGTGAGGGCATCGAGATTGATTTCCTCGAAGAAGGTACGGGCATACATGGCGCTGGTGTTGCCGATGTCGCCACGTTTGGCATCAGCGATGATGAAGTGGTCGGGATAGTTCTCGTTGAGGTAGGAAATGGTCTTCTCGAACGAGATCCAGCCCTTCACGCCCATGCTCTCGTAGAAAGCGAGATTAGGCTTATAAGCCACACAATAAGGGGCTGTGGCATCGATGATGGCCTTGTTGAAAGCGAAGATGGGGTCTTCTTCCTTCAGCAGGTGCTCTGGAATCTTCTTGATGTCTGTATCGAGACCCACACACAGGAAGGTCTTCTTGCTAAAAATTTGGTTAATCAGTTCTTTTCTTGTCATAGTTGTTTAATTGACAGTTGACAGTTGACAATTGACAGTTATTTGCTGCTGGTGTCAATCTTCAATTTTTCAATTTTTCAATTTTTCAATTTTTATCAAAGTTCAGCTTCTTTCAGGCGTTCTGCATTTTCTGCCACGATGAGGTGGTCGATGCAGTCTTGGATGTCGCCATCCATGAAGGCAGCGAGGTTGTAGATGGTGTAGTTGATGCGATGGTCGGTGATGCGGCCTTGCGGATAGTTGTAGGTACGAATCTTGGCAGAACGGTCACCTGTGGAGACGAGGGTCTTGCGACGTGAAGCGATGTCGTCGATGTATTTCTGATGCTCACGGTCGTAGATATAGGTACGCAGACGAGCCAATGCACGTTCCTTGTTCTTGGGCTGGTCGCGTGTCTCAGTACACTCCACGAGGATTTCCTCCTTCTCGCCTGTGTTAGGGTTCGTCCACATATATCGGGCACGAACACCTGACTCCACCTTGTTCACGTTCTGACCACCGGCACCCGACGAACGGAAGGTGTCCCACTTGATTTCACCCTCGTTGATCTGCACATCGAAAGCTTCAGCCTCTGGCAACACAGCCACAGTGGCAGCAGAAGTGTGGACGCGTCCTTGAGTTTCTGTCACAGGCACACGCTGTACACGATGCACGCCCGACTCATATTTCATGGTGCCATAGACGTTCTCGCCAGTCACATTGGCGATGATTTCCTTGTAACCACCCACAGCGCCTTCGGAGAAAGAAGAAACGGTGAGGTGCCAACCCTTGATTTCGCAGTATTTGGAGTACATGCGGAAGAGGTCGCCAGCGAAGAGGGCAGCCTCGTCACCACCTGTTCCACCACGAATTTCGAGCGTCACATTCTTGCTGTCTTCCGGGTCGGCAGGGATGAGCAGGAGCTTGATTTCCTCCTCCAATTCAGGGATGCGCTTCTCGTTCAGGGCAATCTCCTCACGAGCCATCTCCTTCATCTCTGGGTCATCCTCCAAAGTGAGCATCTCTTTCGCCTCTTCCAAACCCTTGACCGCATTGATGTATTCCTGACGGGCTTTCATGATGTCCTCCAGATTCTTGTATTCCTTGGTCAACTGCACGTAACGTTTCTGGTCGGCAATGACGTTGGGGTCGGTGATGAGGGTTGATACTTCCTCAAATCGAGGCACCAACCCTTCTAATTTTTCGAGTATTTCCATTAGTAGTTAAATTCGCCAAATTCAGACTTGATGGTGAGTGATTTCTTGCCTTCTTCGATGTGTCCAACGATTTGAGCATCAATGTTGAAGGACTTGCTGATGGCAATCACCTTTTCAGCATTCTCCGGAGCCAAATAGACCTCCAAACGGTGACCCATATTGAACACCTTGTACATCTCTGCCCAATCAGTTCCGGACTCTTTGGCAATCGCCTTGAAGAGTGGGGGAACGGGGAACATATTGTCCTTGATGACACGACAGTTGTCACCCACAAAATGCAGCACTTTCGTCTGTGCGCCACCTGTGCAATGTACCATTCCATGAATGTCAGCACGCATTTCATCCAACAGCTTTTTCACCACTGGAGCGTAGGTGCGGGTAGGGGAGAGGACCAGTTTTCCTGCATTGACAGGTGCCCCTTCCACGGGGTCTGTCAGTTTGTAGGAACCAGAATAAACGAGTTCGTCAGGCACAGCCTTGTCGAACGATTCTGGATATTTCTCTGCCAGATACTTGGCAAACACATCATGACGGGCAGAAGTGAGTCCGTTGCTGCCCATGCCTCCATTGTATTCCTTCTCGTAAGTGGCTTGTCCACAGGAAGAAAGACCTACAATCACATCGCCAGGACGGATGTTGGCATTGTCAATCACATCGCTGCGCTTCATGCGACAAGTCACTGTGCTGTCCACAATGATTGTACGCACGAGGTCGCCCACATCAGCTGTCTCACCACCCGTGGCGTAGATGCCGATACCCATGTTGCGCATCTCTGCCAAAAGTTCGTCTGTGCCATTGATGATGGCAGAAATGACCTCGCCTGGAATGAGCATCTTGTTACGTCCAATCGTGCTGGAAACGAGGATGTTATCCACTGCACCCACACAAAGGAGGTCGTCGGTGTTCATGATGAGCGCATCCTGTGCAATGCCTTTCCATACGGAGAGGTCGCCTGTCTCCTTCCAATACATGTAGGCAAGGCTGGATTTGGTGCCAGCTCCATCTGCATGCATGATGTTGCAATACGCTGGGTCACCTCCAAGAATGTCTGGGATGATTTTACAGAACGCCTGTGGAAAGATTCCTTTGTCGATATTTTTGATGGCATTATGCACATCTTCTTTGGCGGCACTAACGCCACGCATCATGTATCTCTGCTTGCTGTCTGTAGCCATTTTGGTGTTGATTTTTGTCGATTTGGATGTTTTTATGCCGCAAAGGTAGTGAAAATTTGGGAGATATAGTCGATATGTCGAAAATCTTTCCTAAATTTGCAAGCATATTAAGTACTAAAAGAACAATAAATGGTTTTTACTGCACAACAAATAGCAGCTTATACAGGTGGAACTGTTGACGGAGACCCCCAGGCAACGATAAGCACTTTCGCAAAAATTGAAGAAGGTGTGGAAGGTGCACTTTCTTTTCTGGCGAATCCACAATACGAACAGTATATTTATGAAACCAAGTCGAGTGTGGTGCTCGTCAATCAAGATTTTCAACCCTCTCAGGAGGTGAAAACCACGCTGGTGCGTGTGGCAAATGCATACGAATCGGTCGCCAAATTGTTGCAACTCTATCAGAGCATGCAGCAGAAGCGTGTGGGCATCGACTCATTGGCATTCATCCATCCATCTGCCAAGATTGGCAAGGATTGCTACATTGGTCCTTTTGTGGCCATTGCAGAGAATGTGGAGATTGGCGATGGGGTGGTGATTCATCCGCATGCTACGATTGGCAGGAATGTGAAAGTGGGTGCTGGCACAGAAATTTACAGCAATGCGGTCATCTACCATGATTGTATCGTGGGTAACAACTGCATTTTGCACGCAGGCTGTGTGATTGGTGCGGATGGCTTCGGATTCGCTCCTACGCCTAATGGCTACGACAAGATTCCCCAGATTGGTATCGTGACCATAGAAGATAATGTGGAGATTGGTGCCAATACCTGTGTGGATCGTTCCACGATGGGCAGCACAATCATCCGTAAGGGGGTGAAATTGGATAACCTTGTCCAGATAGCACATAATGTGGAAGTGGGACAGCATACGGTTATGTCGGCTCAAGTTGGTGTAGCAGGTAGTTCGAAAGTGGGTGAGTGGTGTCTGTTTGCTGGACAAGTGGGCATCGCTGGTCATCTGAAAGTGGGCGACCACACGACCCTGGGTGCACAAGCTGGATTGGCTGGTGGTAATCTCGCCAAGAAGGGTGGTGCCACGCTGATGGGTTATCCCGCTGTGGAGCATAAGAAGTTTGCCAAGAATATGGCTGCCCTCAATTCGCTGCCGGATCTGCTTAAGGAAGTGGCGGCGTTGAGAAAAGAAGTAGAAGAACTTAAAAACAACAAATAAATGCAAAATCAACAAACCCTGAAGGAGTCGTTCACCCTGAAAGGTAAAGGGTTGCACTCAGGCCAGTATATCACGGCTGTGTTCAACCCTGCAGAAGAGAGTTACGGATACAAGATTCAAAGAACGGATTTGGAGGGTCAGCCAATCATCGATTGCAACGCTGACTTGGTAGGTGACACACAACGTGGCACCGTTCTTGTAAAAGGAGACATCAAGATCAGCACGATTGAGCACGCGATGGCTGCGTTGTATGCCAGCGGTGTCGACAACTGCCTGATTCAGTTGGATGGTCCTGAAATGCCAATCTTGGATGGTAGCGCTTTGCCGTTTGTGGAGGAGATTCAGAAAGTGGGACTTCGTGAACAGGACGCTAAGAAAGACTACTATGTGGTGAAGCAGAAAATGGAGGTGAAGGGAGAGAATGGTGAGCACCTGATTCTCCTGCCAGATGACCACTTCTGCGTGAACGCTCAGATTGCTTTTGATTCGAAGATACTGGACAACCAGTTTGCCAACCTCGACAATATAGAAGACTTCCCTACGGAGATCGCTTCGGCTCGTACCTTCGTGTTTGTGCGTGAAGTGGAACCGTTGCTGAGTCTCGGACTTATCAAGGGTGGTGACCTCGACAATGCCATCGTAATCTACGAGAAGGAATTGTCGCAGGAACGTTACGACAAACTGGCTGACACGTTGGGCATTCCTCACATGGATGCCACCCGTTTGGGTTACATCAACCACAAGCCTCTCACTTGGGACAATGAGACGGCTCGCCACAAGTTGCTTGACATCATAGGTGACTTGGCGTTGGTGGGCAAACCTATCTTGGGACGTGTCATCGCCACGAAGCCTGGTCATACAATAAATAATAAGTTCGCGCGCGCGATTAAGAAAGACATCAAGAAACATGAGGTGCAGTGCCCTATTTACGACCCCAACAACGAGCCGCTGATGGATGTGAACAAAATCCGTCATTTGCTTCCTCACCGTTATCCCATGCAGTTGGTGGATAAGGTCATTGCTGTGGATGAGGCTGAAATTGTGGCAGTTAAGAACGTGACCAGCAATGAGCCTTTCTTCACAGGACACTTCCCAGAGGAGCCTGTGATGCCAGGTGTGTTGATTGTGGAGGCGATGGCACAGGCAGGAGGTCTGCTGGTGCTGAGCAATGTGGAAGAGCCTGAGCGTTGGTCCACTTATTTCCTGAAGATAGACAATGTGAAGTTCCGTCGTAAGGTGGTGCCTGGTGACACACTGATCTTCAAAGTGAAGATGATGGAACCCTTGCGTCGAGGCATCGCCACGATGTCTGGTCTTGTGTTCGTGGGTGAAACCATTGCTGCAGAAGCAGAATTTACTGCACAAATCATTAAAAACAAATAATTGGGCAACGCTCAATGATCAATTGTAAATAAGAATATGGCAAAGATTAGTCCTTTAGCGTTCATCGACCCTGAGGCAAAGATTGGGGAGAACTGTGAGATTGGTCCATTCTGTTTCATTGACAAGAATGTGACGATTGGTGATAACAACGTGTTGATGAATAGTGTGACGCTGCTGTCAGGCACTCGTTTGGGTAGTGGCAATATCCTCTTCCCAGGTGCTGTGATTGGTGCCGTTCCCCAAGATCTGAAGTTCAAGGGTGAGGATACCATTGTGGAGATTGGCGACAACAACAAAATACGTGAGAATGTGACGATCCATCGTGGTACAGCCAGCAAGGGGAAGACCCTCGTAGGTAGCAACAACCTCATCATGGAGAATGCTCATATCGCCCACGACTGTGTGTTTGGCAATGGTATCATCATGGGCAACTCGACCAAATTGGCAGGTGAAGTGATTGTGGATGATAATGCCATTATTTCAGCTGTGGTGCTGGTGCATCAGTTCTGCCGCATTGGTGGCTATGTGATGGTGCAGGGTGGTACACGTACCAGTAAGGACATTCCTCCATTCGTGATGGCAGGTCGTGAGCCTGTGGCATACGCAGGACTGAACGTCATCGGATTGCGTCGTCGTGGCTTCGACCGCGAAGTGATTGATAACATCAGCCATGCTTACCGTTTGATTTATCAATGTAACCTGACTGTGAATGAGGCTGTTGAAGCGATTCGTGGAGAGGTGCCGATGAGCAAAGAGATTGAATATATCATGGATTTTGTAGCTAATTCTCAAAGAGGCATCATTCGATAATCAGTTTAAGCCCCCAACTCTAAACCCTAAACTAAAATGATCTACAGATTTACCATCATCTCAGATGAAGCGGAAGGCTTTATGCGAGAAATCCAGATAGATGCAGATGCCAAGTTCTTGGAACTGCACAAGTTGATTCTTGAGGCATGTGGTTATGAGGATAACCAAATGACATCGTTCACCATCTGTGAAAATGGATGGGAGAAGGGTCAGGAAATCACGTTGGAGGAGATGGATACTGATGCCGATGAGGACAGTTACATCATGGCTGAGACAGAACTGAGCGAGTTTTTGGAGGATGAGAAGCAGCATATGCTCTACACCTTCGATCCCTTGGCTGACCGTGTCTTCTTCATCGAACTTTCTGAAATCAAGACAGGTAAGAACCTGGAGAAGGGTAAGATTACCCGTTCTTTGGGAGAGCCTCCTGTGCAGCAACTGGATTTCGACGAGATGTTTGCCCGCAATCCGATTGGGGATGATTCTTCCATTATGGATGATGAAAATATGTTTGGTGAGGAAGTGGACAGCAGCGAGATTGACCTTGAAGGTTTCGACATCAGCGACGAGTTTTGATGCCTCAAAAAATACATTAGAAACTATTTTTTAATTAGAAGATTGGAGTATGAGAAAATTGAGTATGTTTTTGATGGGCATGATGTTGATGGTGGCAGTCAATGTTCATGCACAGGAATACAAGAAGAGCACAGTGAAAGGCATAGCTAATGGCTTCATTTCTACCTTGATGCAGGGCAATCTGAAGGGTACATTGTATTTTTTCGATCCCAGCTATGTCGCAGAACAGCATGACAACTTCCTTGAAGGTCGCACAGAACAGTTTGTTGCTGAATTCTTGGCAGGAAACGTCAAGAAAGATTTTTATGCCATCACTCCTCAGCTCAACAGAATCAAGTCGATGAAGGTGAAGAAAACTTGTTGTGATCTTGAGAAAGATGAGATTTATGCCGATGTCAATATATTGATGGACTATGGCGTAAAATATACAGTGAGGCTTCAACTGCGTGTCACAGAATCTGGTGACTTGCGCTTTATCGGTGCTGTTGGATAATTCCTGAAAGAAGACAATCTGCATGAAAACCCTTCTTGTCATTCTTGGCCCTACAGGAGTGGGCAAGACGGAATTGAGCCTGCAACTGGCCGAGCGGTTGGGAAGTCCCATCATCAATGCCGACTCACGTCAGATATATCAAGACATAGAAATAGGAACTGCTTCACCCACAGCTGAGGAATTGGCGAGGGTAAAGCATTTTTTTGTGCATACGCTTCCGCTTGATGCCTATTACAGCGCTGCTGAGTATGAGAAGGATGTGCTTACGCTCCTTGACGAACTCTTCCAAACACATGACACACTGCTCCTTTCTGGTGGCAGCATGATGTATGTGGATGCTGTGACGAAGGGCATTGACGATATTCCGACTGTAGATGAGGAAACTCGCTCTATGCTGAAGGAGCGCTTCGAGAAGGAGGGCCTGGAACCCTTGTTAGCTGAACTGAAACTGCTCGACCCTGCCTATTATGACCTTGTCGATAAGAAGAACCACAAAAGGGTGGTGCATGCCCTTGAAATCTGTTATATGACGGGCAGGACCTTTACCTCTTTCCGTACCAACACACAGAAAAAAAGACCTTTTCGCATCATTCAATTTGGACTTCGAAGGAATCGTGAACAACTATTCGAACGAATCAATCAGCGAGTCGATGAAATGATGCGGAATGGACTGATGGAAGAGGTGAAACGGGTCTATCCGTTGCGTCACCTGAACTCATTGAACACCGTTGGATACAAGGAACTCTTCAAGGTGCTCGATGGTGAGTGGGAATTGCCGATGGCTGTGGAGCGTATGAAGAAAAACACACGTGTCTATGCCAAGAAGCAGATGACCTGGTATCAAAATGATGTCGGCATCCATTGGTTGGATGCCGACAAGATGAATTCAGCAGAGATGCTGAAAGCGATAGAAGATGTAGTGAAGACTACAGATCTTACTTGCAAAGATTCTGAATGAACTGCCATTCACTCTCGTAGCTCTTCACCTTCAGGAGTGTCTGGTCAACGACCACATACTCAGAGAGACCCTGACGGTCTGCCCCATGATGCCAGTCGTAGGTGTAACCAAGACGTGTCCAAGGCAGTGGGCTGTCATCCTCGAAAGCTGCTGACACATTGTAGCGGAACCACTCACGGAAGTTGGTGTCACCCACCTTGTAGTTCTCGTCTGCCCATGCTGGGAACTCGATACCTGCTGTGGTGGTGTCAATGCTTGGGTCAGAAGCTGGACGGAAGATGCCGTTCACGTCTGCATAGAACTGAACCATGATGTTGTAGGTGCAATCTGGGCTGAGACCATACATCTGAATCATACGCATGTGAGCAGCCACACTGTCAAGACCTTCAAATGCCTCTTTCTTGGTGAGCCATTCGCCAGGAATCGTTACCCAAGTACCCATTTCACGGTCAATCTTGTAAGTGCCTTCCTGTCCGAAGAAACGCTGCAGACGGCTGGAGTCCACGAGTGTCACGAGCAGCACCATGTCCTTGCCATCGATGGTAGCCCATTCTTCATTGGGGGTTCCCTTCTTGATAGGCATGAGGGTAGTGCTCATCTTGCTTTCGTCGAGTTCGCGAGCATCATCGATGGCTGCCTTGAGGTCAGCCTCCAATGCCTCCGTGTCCTCATACCAAGGAATGGAATCTGTGTTACTTACGTTGACATCAACTTTCACGTTACCTCCTCTGCAGGCAGTCATGAAGACAGCCGCTGCCACGAGGGCAAATGTAAATAGCTTTTTCATAATTGAATTTGTTTTGAGTTATTTATAATGTATATAGTAATTTACTCTAATCTCTAAACTGTCAAAGTTCGTTGTCTCCTAATTTCTCTAAGGGCTGCTTGGTCAGTTTGCTCCAAGTTTCCTTTTTAACAACATCTTCGAACGCATTGTCCTTGATGGTTTGGCGCTTCCACGTCAGGTAGTTCTCGCTCACAGTGGTTATCTCACCTGAGTTTCGTATCAGTTCTGTGCTTTCCTTGCCAATCAGGTAGAAATCGCCATTCTGGTAGCGATAGGTGTATCTGGTCATGTCTGTACTCCAACCGCCTGCACTGGCGAAGAATTCTGTGTCGATGTTCAAAGTGCCCCGTTCTGTGATTTCGATGTCCACATCCACGCTGGAATATTCACTGTCGGGTTCAAACAATTCCTCGTACTGCTTCCACAGCTTATGGTTCCCGTCTTCCTGACCGAAATAGATGGCGAGAATATACGGATTGAAGTTGTATTCATAGCCGTCATCACGGGTCTTCATGTTTTCCTTGAAGTTGGGCTTTGCCAACACCACAAGGTCTTTGATGCCGTCCTTGTTCAGGTCGCCAATAGCCTCTTTGTGTTCCCAACCTTCAGGCACAATCTGTTCGACAGATGCTCCCTGTTGTTTCAATGTCTGTGCATTCATGCTGATGGCACAAAGGCACAAGATGATGGACATGAGATGTTTCATATTATGGTTCGTTTGCGTATTCATCATGATTAGGATTCTCCTCTTCGGCTTTGATGAGTTCCACGTTCAGTTGCTCGATGAAGGAGAGTTTGATATTGTCGTTTGATGCAGCTGGTTTGTACCAAGGCTCTTTGCCGAAATATTCTTGTAAGTCCTTCGATTGGAAACGGTAGCCATTTCTTGCCATGATGGCGTTGCGCATGAGACGAAGTGTGGATTTCTTGTAACTGCGGAAGAACTTGCAAGTGAGCAAAGTGTTTGTTGCATAGTCAAAGCGTCCCACATTCGGATTGGATTCCTTCAGTCGGATATTGAAACCACTGCGTTCCCAATCAGTAAAAAACTCACCTGTCTGGATGGAATAGACGTGGATGCCATCGTAAGTAGGGACTACTTCCCAAACGCCATCAAATTCTGTGCCACTGTCTTCGATTTGGATGTAACCTGTCGCTCTTCCATTGAAAGAGACAACACGGTAGGGGATTTTCATGCCATTCACTGTGATATGATTGTTACCACAGGTCACATGAGCGCTGCCATCTTCAGATGTATATTCTCCGATGACTTGCTGTTTCCATCTGTCTTGAGTCACTTGTTCATAGTGCATCGCAAATTTCTTGGTGTTCTCCATCAGCGCCACCAACTGGTTCTTGCCGTTGTAGAATCCGATAACATCCCAGCCATCTTTCTTGATGTGCTTGGCTGTCATTCCGTAATATTCGTTTACGCAGTCGTTCGTACCGTCTGTCACCTTGTAGGTTTCCGTTTTACCAGCTACAGGCACCAGCACACATTCATGTTCCTCGCCTTCATCCATCGCGTTCATCAAGATTTTTCCACCTCCGATGTTCTCGGCTGAGTACTGAATCGAGCCGTTATACCACTCATTTCCTGCAATTTGTGCCTGTATCGTGACAGCCACGCACAGACACAGCATCATCGTTGATAAAGTTTTCATTATCTTTAGGTCTTTAATGGTTGGTGAAGTAGTAAATTGAAATTGATATTGCAAAGGTACGACTTTTATATAAAAAGTGACGCACGAAATGGAAAAAAGTTATCGATTCCAGAACTCCCAAGAGGCAATTGCCTGTAAATGTAACATTTCGAGTCCGTTTTTCACTGTGGCACCTTGTGCGGCCCCTCGTTTCATGAAAAGGGTTTCAAGGGGATTATACACGAGGTCGTAAAGGAGGTGATGCGCATTCATGGCTTCGTAGGGGAGGGTAGGGCATTCGTCCACATGGGGGAACATACCCACAGGAGAACAATTCACAATCACTTCATATTCCTTCAAAAGCGATGGCGTTACCTCTTCATACGTAATTACTCCCTCACGAGCAGAACGGCTCACAAACAGCGTTTCCATCCCCAATTTCTCAGCCAAGCCATAACGGATGGCCTTCGAAGCACCACCTGTGCCCAAGATGAGGGCTTTCTGATGATGCGGCTTTAATAATGGTTTGATGCTCTCCACAAACCCAATCACATCGCTATTATAGCCCGTCAAGTGTGGTTGACAGTTGACAGTTGACAGTTGACATCTCACCACATTCACCGCTCCAATGGCTTTCGCCTCCTCGCTGATCTCATCCAAATACTGCATTACCTGCTGCTTATAAGGAATAGTCACGTTCAAACCCTTCAGCTCAGGGTTGTTCTTGATGATGTTGGGAAACTCCTCGATGGATGGAATCTCGAAGTTCAGATACTGGGCATCAATCACTTCCTTTTCGAATTTCTCCGTGAAGAATTTGCGAGAGAAGGAATGTCCCAATGGGTAACCAATAAGTCCGTAAGTGGTCATTAAAGTTTACAGTTTAGAGTTTACAGATTACAGCTATTTCTGGGCTGTGTAGAGGATGCACATGCCAAAGGCTAAGCGTTTGAAGTTCACGTTGTGGAATCCTGCCTGTTGGATGATGGCTTGCATACGTTCCGCTTGGGGCACTGCATCCATTGTGGCTGGCAGGTAGGAATAAGCGGTTTTGTCTTTCGAGAAGAGTTTGCCAAGCACAGGCATCACGCACTTCTTATAGAGCCAGAAGAGTTGCTTCATGGGAAAGGAGATGGGTGTGCAGAGGTCAATGACAGAGAGGTGCCCATGCTCATTCAGCACACGATGCATCTCTCTCAGACACTCATCAAGGTTCTGAAAGTTGCGCAGAGCAAAGGCTGAGATGACAGCATCGAAGGAATCATTCGCAAAGGACATCTTCGCACAGTCCTCTTTCTGGAAGGTGATGGTGTTGGTAAGTCCCTGTTTTTCCACTTTCTCACGACCAATCGCCATCATTCCCTCGCTGATGTCAATGCCCACAATCCTGCTGGCTTTCAGCTTGTCATAAGCAAGGATAGCGAAGTCGCCAGTGCCTGTGGCAATGTCGAGGACGCTATCCGTGCTTTGTCTGTTCTTGAGCAGAAAGTCAATGGCGTTGTTTCTCCAAATTTTGTCCACGCCAAAACTGAGGGTGTGGTTCAGCGTGTCGTAAGAGTGGGCGATGTTGTCAAACATCTGCTCCACCTGTTCACGCTTGCTGCCCTCCTCGCCGTACGGCTTGATCTGCTCCTGTTCGTACATGTTGAAGAATTGAAAAATTGAAGAATTGAAAAATTGAAGTCTGGGCAAACAAACCGCATGGCACTTCAATCCTTCAATTGACTAACGTCGAGCTAAAGGTTCTTCAATTCTTTAATTTTTATTCAAGTAATTTAATACGTTTTTCTCGATACGCTTGGCGATGTCTTCATTGCCCTCAGCCTTCACGAACTTCTCACCAATGATGTGTTCATACAGCTCGATGTAGCGGTCAGAAACCGATTCTGCATATTCGTCTGTGATTTCGGGCATCACCTGTCCTGGCTGGTTCATGAAGTTGTGGTCGATAAGCCACTGGCGCACGAACTCCTTCGAGAGCTGCTTCTGAGGTTCTCCTTTGGCAAATTTCTCCTCGTAGCCCTCTGCATAGAAGTAACGGCTGGAGTCAGGCGTGTGAACCTCATCGATGAGATACACCTTGCCATCGCGCTTGCCAAACTCATACTTCGTATCCACGAGGATAAGTCCCTTCTCCGCAGCGATCTTGGTGCCGAGGTCGAAGAGGGCGCGAGTGTATTTCTCCATCACCTCATAGTCCTCCTTGCTCACGAGACCCTGTGCGATGATTTCTTCCTTCGAGATGTTCTCGTCGTGACCCTCGTCTGCTTTAGTGGTAGGGGTGATGATGGGCTCTGGGAACTTCTGGTTCTCCTTCATACCCTCAGGCAGGGTAATGCCGCAAAGCGTGCGGTTGCCAGCCTTGTATTCACGCCAAGCAGAGCCTGTCAGGTAACCACGGATAATCATCTCCACACGGAAGCCTTCACACTTCAGGCCGACCGTCACCATTGGGTCGGGAGTGGCGAGTTTCCAGTTGGGCACGATGTCTGCCGATGCATCGAGGAACTTCGCTGCAATCTGGTTCAGCACCTGACCTTTGAAGGGGATGCCCTTTGGCAGCACGACGTCAAAGGCGGAGATGCGGTCTGTAGCGACCATCACCATTAGATCATCATTGATGTTATACACGTCACGGACTTTGCCGTGATACACTTCCTTCTGACCAGGGAAGTTGAAATCAGTCCTTGTTAAAGAGTTCATAAGTCTATTTACTATTTTACGATTTACAATTACAATTTATTTTCTTCCCTGTTCTCATTGAAAAGGGGATACTTCTTTTCGCTCTCATACTGGTGGTAAGCATTCACGATTCTTGTCACCAACTTGTGGCGCACAATGTCCCGTTCGTCCATCTCTACAAAGGCGATGCCTTTCACGTCCTTCAACACCTCTTTTGCCTCCTTCAGACCGCTCTTCACGTTGCGGGGCAGGTCTATCTGTGTCAAGTCGCCTGTGATGATCATCTTTGTGTTTTGTCCCATACGGGTGAGGAACATCTTGATTTGCTGAGTGGTCGTGTTCTGGGCCTCGTCAAGGATGACCACCGCATCGTTTAGTGTCCTGCCTCGCATGAAGGCCAATGGAGCAATCTGAATGACGTTCTGCTCCATGTATTCCGTCAGTTTCTGTGCTGGAATCATGTCCTGCAGCGCATCGTAGAGCGGTTGCAGATAGGGGTCAATCTTTTCCCTCATGTCGCCTGGCAGGAAACCCAATTTCTCACCTGCTTCCACAGCAGGACGGCACAGGATGATTTTCCTGATTTCCTTGTTTTTCAAAGCTCTCACAGCCAAAGCAATCGACACATACGTCTTACCCGATCCTGCAGGGCCGATAGCGAAGAGCATGTCGTTCTCGCGATAGGCATCCACCAGCGTCTTCTGATTCTCCGATCTTGCAGCGATGGCTTTGCCCGTTACGCTGTAGCAGATGGCGTTTCCGTCAGCTGCATGACCGTTGGGCACCTCTCCCTTCACGATTTGCAGAATGGCCTCCTCGTTCAGCGAGTTGTACTTGGCGCAGTGTTCCTGCATCTTCTGGATGTTCTCCTCGAAGGCACACATCTCCTCCTCATCGCCCATCACCTTGATGATGTTGCCACGAGCCACAATTCTCAGCTTCGGATACAGCGCCTTGATCATCTGCAGATGCACATTTTGTACACCATAGAACGTCACGAGGTCGATGTCCTCCAGAACTATCATTTTCTCAATCATGGTGCAAAGTTACGATTAAGTGAGAGAAAAAACAAATTTATTTGAGTTTTTCCGAGCGTGAGTAACTTCGAGTGAAACTCAACGGTACGATTATGTGAGAGAAAAAACAAATAAATCGGGAAAAAACACTACTCGTCCTCCTCGTCTTCGTCTTCGTCATCAAAATCAAAGTCGAAGTCACCGAAAAATGCTGGCTGGATGAACTCGTCGAGGTCTCGCCGTTCCTTTTTCGTGGGACGACCCGTGCCTCGTGCTCTGCCTACGAAGCCGCTGATGCGGTTCATCTCCAAGAGTTCGAGTTGGTCGGGAGCTGTCACGTTTTCAAGCACTTCCGGAACAAGTTTGGCACCTACACGGTTCTGGATAGCTTTGAGCACACGGAAAGCGTAGGTGATGGGAGGCTTGCGCACCTCGATGATGTCGCCCTCCTTAATCATCTTGGAGGCTTTCTGCTTGACACCCGCTATGGTGATACGCCCGTTCTTGCAGGCGTCGGCAGCAATGGTGCGGGTCTTGAAGATACGGGCTGCCCAGAGCCATTTGTCGAGTCTTGCTTCCATCTTATTGGGTGCTATTGATTATGTACAGTTATTTTTTGTTGTATTGGTTCATCGTGCGGTCAAGTCCCTGGAGACAGAAACTCTTGATCATCTCGCCTACGTAGTCAAGTTTCTCCTCGATGAGCTTGTTGTCCTCATCGCTGAACTGTCCTAACACGAAATCGATTTGCGTGCCATGTGGAAAATCGTTGCCAATGCCGAACTTGATGCGGGCATAGTTCTGGGTCATCATGCACGACTCGATGTTCTTCAGTCCGTTGTGTCCTCCTGCACCTCCATTGCCACGCATACGGATTTTACCCACAGGCAAGCTGAGGTCATCGACCAAGATAAGTATGTTCTCCACAGGAATCTTCTCCTGCTGTGCCCAGTAACGAACGGCTTGACCAGAGAGATTCATGTAGGTGGAGGGCTTGAGGAGGGTGAGTTCGGCGTTTTTCACACGTGTTTTGCTGACAAAGCCATAACGCTTGTCCATCCATTCCGCACCCTGTTTCTTGGCAAAGGCGTCAATAAGTCGGAATCCGATGTTGTGGCGGGTTCCTTGGTATTCGCTGCCGATATTGCCAAGTCCAACGATAAGATATTTCATGCTATTGTCTTCCGTTTCGGTTTTGCGGTGTAGCAACCAATTGAATAGCCACATCTTCTTAATAAATGAAGAGAGTGTACCAAGGGTCTGATGACCGCCGATACACCCTCATAGGTTGATTTCAATGTGAAATTACTCAGCTGATTCAGCCTCAGCAGCTGCGGCACGTGCGGCACGAGTCATGCGAACGGCGCAAACAACCACTTCCTTCGAGGTGATGATTTCGAGACCTTCGTAAGAGAGTTCGCCCACCTTCATGGCCTTACCCAGTGCAAGGTTGGTCACGTCAATGTCGAGTGTGTCAGGGAACTGAGTGTAGAGAGCCTTGACAGCGAGCTTGCGCACGTTGAGGGTGAGCTTACCACCGGCACGTACACCTTCTGCAAGACCATTGAGCTTCACAGGAATCTCGAACACAACTGGCTTGTCCTCGGTGATCTGGTAGAAGTCAACGTGAACAGGACGGTCAGTCACGAAGTCACACTGAAGTGCCTTCAGGATTGCCTTCACGGGCTTGCCATCCACATTCAGATTAACGATGTACACGTTAGGCGTGTAGAGCAGCTTTGCAAGCTCTTTCTCTGAAACCTTGATTGACTTGGCTACGGGAAGACCCTTCTCGTCCTTCTCCACACCATAGAACACTGCAGGAATCTGACCTGCGCGGCGAAGCTCCTTGCTTGCCTTCTTGCCATACTCTGTGCGAGTCTGTGCATTGATTGTGATTTCTTTCATTGTTGAAATGTTTTGTGTTACTATAAATTAAGTCTTTTGGAGGAGTCAAACTCCCCACTATTGCGCTTAATTCGCCATCACACGAAGACCCTCCAAACAAGGGAGGGCTAAGGTGTTGCCCAAAAAAGCGGCACAAAGGTACGACTTTTGCGGAAATCCACAAAAGTTTTACCCGTTTTTTTCTGTTTCGAGGAATGAATAGATGACTTTACCCGTCCATTTGGAACGGGCAAAGCCCTCTTTTCATGTGTTTTTAGAAGATGTCCTTCACCTTGTCGAGGAAGCTCTTCTTCTCAGTTTTCTCCTCTTCTTCAGCTGTAGCTGCGGCTGGTTCAGCTGCTACTGCCTGAGCTGGTGCTTCAGCCTCCTGAACAGCCTCTTGGGCTGCTGTCTGCTGTGCGCGGAGTTCAGCTACTGAGATTGTACCTTTTGCCACACCGAGTGCGCGATTCAATGCATCAACGAACTTTTCATAATCCTCTTTATATAAGAACAGCTTGTGCTTCTCAAATACAAAGCGAGGGTTGTCTATTGTACCCTCATTGATTTTCTTACTCTCCGTTATGGCAATGTACTTATCACCGTTTCTGCTCTGCTTCACATCAAAATAGTAGATGCGCTTGCCAGCCTTGATACCTTCTGAGTAGATCAAGTCTTTTTCTGTCTCACCCATAAAAAATCTTTGTTATTAAATTTATCTGATTTGAAAATCTGCTACAAAATTGTCGTTTTTTTTTGGTTTACACAAGAAAAATGGCCGTTTTTTTCACTTTCGAGCAATCATTCACATAAAAAAGCCTCGTTTTTCAAAGAAAATCACTAAATTTGCACGCAAATAACCAAACAAAGCAAAAGTAAAATGATCAATGGGAAGTTGTACTTCACCCCCCATTTGCATCGACAACGACAACACATATATTATATAATAAGGATTACAAAAAAAGAGTTTTTTGAGATATGATTAACCGTACACTCATCCGTCTGAAAATCGTACAGCTCATGTACGCATTCTATCAGAATAGTGGTAAAAGCATAGACACAGCCGAAAAGGAACTCCTTTTCAGCCTCTCCAAAGCATACGATCTCTATAATTACATGCTCCTGCTCATGGTGAGCGTGGCTCGTTATGCCTTCCAGCAGGTGGAGCACAAGGAGCACATGAACAAGGTGGGACACATCGATGAAGTGGTGAGCCATCGCTTTGCCGACAACCAATTCACCTCTCAGTTGGAGATCAATCATCAGTTGCAGGAGTTTGTGGAGACGAAGAAGAAGACTTGGGACAATGACCTCGACTACGTGAAGAAGCTCTACAATGACATCGTTCAGAGCGAATACTACAAAGAATACATGGCGAAGGACAAGGTCACCTATGCCGATGATCGCGAACTTTGGCGTAAGCTGTACAAGAACCTCGTCATGAAGGACGAGCGCATTGACGACATCCTTGAGGAGCAGAGCCTCTACTGGAACGATGATCGTGAGGTGGTGGACACGTTCGTGCTCAAGACCATCAAGCGTTTCTCTCCAGAGAGAGGTGCCAATCAGGAACTCGTGCCAGAATACAAGGACATCGAAGATCAGGAGTTTGCCACGCGTCTTTTCCGTCGTACCATCATGAACGACGAGTATTACCGCTCTCTGATTGGCAAGTGTGTGAAAAATTGGGAATTCAACCGCTTGGCCTACATGGATGTCATCATTATGCAGATAGCGGTGGCAGAATTGCTCAGCTTCCCGCTGATTCCTATCTCTGTCACCATCAACGAATACGTGGAGATTGCTAAATACTACAGCACACCCAAGAGTGCGGGCTATGTGAACGGCATCATCGACGCTGTGGCACAGATGCTCAAGAAAGAGCACATCCTGACCAAGGATTGATTTTATGAAATTTAATCACAAAACAATACAATAAGACTATGTTTACATTGATGCAGGCAGCACAAGGTGCTGCAAAAGGTGGCTTCGACTGGAGCATGATCATCATGATTGTGGCGATGTTCGCCATTGTCTATTTCTTCATGATCAGACCCCAGCGTAAGCGTCAGAAAGAGATTGAGAACTTCCGTAAGGGACTTACTATCGGCAGCAAGGTCATCACGGCCAGTGGCGTGTATGGAACAGTCAAGTCGCTCAACGAGGGTCAGCCTTATCTCACCATCGAGATTGCCAAGGGCGTGACTGTGCAAATTGACCGCAACTACGTCTATGCCGAGGGAAGCCAGCAGCCCCAGCAGCAGTAAGAGTTGAGAGTTTAGTGTTGAGGGTTTAGAGTTTAGAGTTGAGGGCTGAGCGTTAGGTTTTAGAGTGTACGCATGTTGACCGACTTCACAAAAGTGATATTCAGAAGGTTGCGGTTGGTGAAAATCGACCGCGATTTTCTTGTGTTCCTCATCTTCCTCGCTGTGTCCGTCATCTTCTGGTTCATGCAATCCATCCAGGAAACAACCGAGGTGTCTTTGCCTTACAGGCTGAAGATTGAGGATCTCCCCAAGGATGTGGTCTATACCAGCAATATGCCCTCTGAAATCAACGTCACCTACACCAGTAAGGGGTGGAACGCCTTCTACTACAAGTTCCTGCTCAACGACAGCTACGAAATGTCCATCCCCTTCAAGGAGATCAACCAAAAGTCGGGCAAAATCGTCATCGACGCCAACGTGCTCAAACGTGCTGTCATGAAGAACAAGCTGCAGGGTATGACCTTCAAGGGCACCACCCCCAGCAAGATTGAAGTCTATTACTCCAACGGACAGCACAAGCGCGTGCCTGTCATCTTCAATGGACGCATTAGTACCACCGCTGGGCGCTACCTGTGTGGCACCTTGCTTCATCCCGATTCGGTCGATATTTATGCCCCCAAGCACATCTATGGCAGCATCAACAAAGTGAAGACCGAAAACTTCACCTTCAACGAGTTGGAGGACACGCTTCACACACGGCTGGCACTCCTCGTGCCACGTGGTGCCAAAGCCATTCCCGACTCCATCGATGCAGAGATATGCGTGGACATCTTCACCGACAAGACCCTGCAAGTGCCTATCTATAGCGAGAATGTGCCCCACAACAAGATCATGCGCACCTTTCCGCTCAAGGCTACCGTTACCTTCCTTGTCAGTGCCACCCTCTACGAGTCCATCACTCCCAGCGACTTCCTGCTCGTGGTTGACTACAACGAGGCCACCGCTGGCTCCAAACGCTGTAAGCTCTACATCCGTCAGCAGCCAGAGCACATCCGCCATCTGCGTGTCTTGCCTGAGAACGTCGAATACGTCATAGAACAATCTACAGAATGACACGCATCGGCATCACAGGAGGCATTGGCAGCGGCAAGACCTACGTCTGCCATCTGCTTCAGCAACGCGGCATCCCCGTCTATCATTGCGATGACGAAGCCAAGCGGCTCATGACACAGAGCACCACCATTCGCAAACAGCTCAGCCAGCTCATTGGCAACGACATATATATAAATAATGAGTTGAACAAACCTCGCATCGCAGCGTTCCTCTTTGCCAATGAGGACAATGCCGCTCAAGTCAACGCCATCGTCCATCCTGTTGTCCGACAAGACTTCCTCCGATGGACAAAACGGCAACACAGCCCCATCGTCGTTCAGGAGTGCGCCCTCCTCTTCGAGTCAGGATTTCAAGACACCGTCGATGTCACCGTCGAAGTCTTTGCTCCCCACGACCTGCGGCTCCAACGAGCCATCCAGCGCGACCACGCCACAGCTGAGCAAATCCAAGCTCGAATGGCACAGCAGATGGATGAGGACGAGAAACGTCAACGTGCCGACTTCTGTATTCTCAACGACGGCACCGACCTCGAAACGCAACTCGACCAATTGCTCCATGAAATCGAAAGAATTTCCTCCAAATAGTAAATTATAAATTGTAAATTGTAAAATTGTAAATATAATCATGATCAAGAAAATTCTCGCCATCTCAGGCAAACCAGGGCTTTACAAGCTCATCTCACGAGGCAACAAGAGCCTTATCGTGGAAACCGTCGATGAACAGAAGAAGCGCATTCCAGCCTTCGGAGCCGACCGCGTTGTATCCCTCGGCGACATCTCCATTTACACCAACGATGACGGCGAAGTGAGCCTCGCTTCCGTCTTCGAGTCCATCAAGCAGAACTACGGCGACAAGCCCCTCGACCTCTCTCCCAAGAAGGCCTCGCAGGATGACATCATCGCCTTCTTCGCTAAGGTGTTGCCCAACTACGACACCGACCGTGTTCGTGTCTCCGACATGCGCAAGGTGCTCGCTTGGTACAACATCCTCACCGCCGACGGCATCACCGACTTTGTCAGCAATGGCGAAGAGACCACCGAAGAAGAAGGTCCTGCACCATTGGAGAAGTAAATCACACTCCCAAGATAACGAAAGAAGAGCATCCGACCCTTGGATGCTCTTCTTTTGCTTCAATCTTGTTGACTCCCAATAACGCACCTCTGCTGAGCAATAACCCAGCGTTATTGGAGGAGACCATCTCCATAGCAACAAAAAACGCCTCGCACGATTTGAGCATTGTTAAGAGGCTTGGCGAGATGCTTGCCCCCCCGACCCCCCGAAGGGGGAGGGCTGACGCAGCGTCTGATGGCTCCTTCGCTTCCTTCTGAAGCTTGGAAAAACAATAATTGGCTACGCCGAGCTAAAGGTTGCCAATCATTGCCAAAAATTGACTTCGTCGAGCTAAAGGTTGGTTCCAAAAATAATTATTGGACAAAATTATTGAAAATTGTTGGTGATTATTGTTTTTCGAGACACCGAAGGTGTTGAGAGCGATTAAGGTTATCGTTAAGGTTAAGGTTATCGCATTGACCATCAACCATCGAAAAGTACGGAAGTAAAAGCATTTATTTGCGTATGTGGAAAAACAATTGTAACTTTGCATTCGAAATATAAATGTTTATCTCGCTATTTTTCATGGTCGCATTTCTGCTTGGTAACGCCGAGGGTCTTAGGACTGGCGTGACGATGCAGATGAGGGAGGGTGTCAGGACATCATCCCAGATGGAAATGGTGACCGATGAGGATAGCATCAATCGTGAAGAGATGGAAGAAATGATGTATCAGTACAAGTATCCGCATCCAAGCGTGACGACGGATTGTGTGATTTTGGGATTTGACGGCAAGGAGGTGAATGTGTTGCTTATTGAGCGACGTTTCGACCCCTACAAAGGGTGTTGGGCATTCCCAGGCGGCTTTTTGGAAATAGATGAGTCGGCTGAGGATGGTGCCAGACGCGAACTGATGGAAGAGACGGGGCTGACAACAGCAATGGTGAGGCAGTTTCATGCCTTTTCGGCTCCTGACAGAGACCCTCGCGAACGGGTGCTGACGATTGCCTATTATTCGGTGATTAGATTGAGTGAGGTGAAGGGTATGGACGATGCCAAGCAGGCGAAGTGGTTCCCATTGAGCGCTGTGCCTAAGCAGCTGGCATTTGACCATGCCGAGATGCTGCGTGTGGCACTGGAGGAGATCAGCAAGGAAATCCGTTTGCAGACGCAGGTGTGGAAGGAAATGACGAAGGATTTCACGAAGGAGGAAGTGGAAAGGATTGAAAAAGAGTTGAGAGTTTAGGGTTGAGAGTTTAGGGTTGAGAGTTTAGGGTTTAGAGTTTAGAGTTTGTGCTGAATGGAAAGGAAAGAGATAGCAGCGGCAATTGAGAAATACCTGGCAGAGAAGGGCTTGGATAGGATGGATTTGAAGGCCGTCATGTTCGATATGGATGGGGTGTTGTTCGACTCGATGAAGAACCATGCCCGTTGCTGGCATGAGACGATGGCGCATTTCGGATTGGATTTGCCTGAGTGGGAGGCGTACATGCATGAGGGACGCACAGGGGCTGGCACCATCAATCTGGTGTCGATGCGTCAGCGTGGACATGAGGCCACGGAAGAGGAGATACACAATATATATAAATATAAGAGCGAACTGTTCAATCAATGTCCCAAGGCGGAACGGATGCCCGGGGCGTATGAGTTGCTGGTGAAGGTGAAAGCGAGTGGGGTAGTGCCGATGGTGGTGACGGGCAGTGGTCAGGTGACGCTCCTCGATCGATTGAACAGGAACTTCCCCGACATCTTCAAGAAGGAACTGATGGTGACAGCTTTCGATGTGAAGTATGGAAAGCCCAATCCTGAGCCATATCTGATGGGAATGGAAAAGTTCAGAAAAGCCCCCCAGCCCCCAAAGGGGGAGGGAGACCTTTCGGCTGGTTCTTTCATTGTGGTGGAGAATGCCCCTCTGGGTGTTCAGGCTGGTGTGGCGGCTGGGGTGTTCACCATTGCTGTGAATACGGGGCCATTACCCGATGAAGCGCTATTGAGTCAAGGGGCAAACCTGCTGTTCCATTCGATGCAGGAGTTGTGTGACGAATGGGAGGTTTTGGTGGGAGAATTGAAGAACCTTTAGCTCAACGTAGTTAATTGAAGAATTGAAGGATTGAAGTTTAGTCTTTCCTCATGATTCCGTTGATGATGCGGCCGTTGAAGTGGCGGCGAGCGGAGAAGAAGCGGTCGTAGTTTGTATAGGTGTCGATGCCTGAGACGTGGATGTGCTCAGGGTTGACGCCTTTTTCGATGAGTTGCAGACGATTGCACTCCCAGAGGTTGATGTGCCATTTAGACCCTTCCCCGTAATGGGGAGGGAGCCCATGCGGGGTGTTGGAATGCATGGGGGGATAGCGTTTCGCGAGTTTGTCCATGGGAAAACCAGCCTCTGCGAAGAGGTCATAAACTTCATCACCTACCTCGAAACTCTCTGGGCCAATGCCTGGACCAATGATGGCATGGAGATGTTCGGCAGAGGTGCCGTAGGTCTCTCTGAGCAAATCAATGTTGCTCTCCACGATGCGTCGCTGTGTGCCTTTCCATCCGGCATGGACTGCTGAAACGATGTGGGTCGTGTCATCCCAAAGAAGAACGGGAATGCAATCAGCTGTTCTGACACAGATGCAGACATTGGAAATGTTCGTGGAAAGGGCATCGACACCATCCAGGGAAAGAGCCTGCTCAAGGGGATTCTTGTTCAGGAACTCTTCGTCGATGATGACGGTTTGCGTCTCATGCGTCTGATGGAGCGGCATGAGGAGCCGAGGTATGTCGATAGAAACACCGCCATCTCTTGTGGTGGAGAAGGCGGTGATGTTTTGTGGTGTATCGTAGATTAACATGAATGGACAATCAATAATTTATTCTTCATACTCAAAATCTTCGAGGTCTTCGATGTCTTCCTCGTCAAGATATTCAATGTCCTCTTCCTCGGGAATGTCCTCACCCCAGCCTTCATCATCGTCTTCGGCGATGTCATCCATGTAGGCGAAGGTCTTGGTGGCGTGGATGATGGACTCTTGGGTGTTGATGGCAGCGATCTTGTTGCTTTCGCTGTTCATCTCGCGCCAGAGCGTATCCTTGAGTTCTTGCAGACCTTGCTGGGCCACAGAACTGATAAAGAGGACGGGAATGTCGTCGGGCAGTCCTTCACGCAGCATTTCCTTCAGTTCCTCATCTTGACCAAGGAGGTCACACTTGGTGATGGCCAGCACCCGTCCCTTGTCGAGAAGGTCGGGGTTGAATTGTGCCAGCTCATTGAGCAGCACATCATATTCGTGGCGTATGTCCTCGGTATCAGCTGGCACCATGAAGAGCAGTAGAGAATTGCGCTCGATATGACGCAGGAACCGAAGTCCCAATCCACGTCCCTCGCTGGCTCCCTCGATGATGCCTGGGATGTCGGCAATGACGAATGAACGTCCATCACGATAAGACACAATACCCAAGGATGGTTCGAGGGTGGTGAAGGGGTAGTTGTCAATTTTTGGCTTGGCAGACGAGATGGCATTGACGAGGGTGGATTTTCCTGCATTGGGAAATCCCACGAGACCCACATCGGCCAAAAGCTTCAGCTCGAGGATGAAGGAGCGCTCCTGCATCGGCTCACCTGGCTGTGCATAACGTGGTGCCTTGTTGGTGGCGGTAGCAAAGTTGAAATTGCCCAATCCACCACGTCCCCCTTTCAAGAGGATGACCTCCTGCTCGTGTTCTGTCACGTCGCAGATGTACTCACCAGTCTCAGCATCATACACGGCTGTGCCACATGGCACCTCGATATAAGCGTTGGCTCCTTGCTTGCCTGTCGATTTGTTCTTCGACCCATTACCACCATGTTCCGCCTGAATGTGACGGTCGTAACGCAGATGGAGCAATGTCCAGTAGTTGCGGTTGCCACGCAGAATCACGTGACCACCACGACCACCATTGCCTCCGTCGGGACCTCCCTTGGGCAGATATTTCGCACGGTGCATGTGGGTGGAACCGCGTCCACCACGACCCGAACGGCAATAGATTTTGACGTAATCTATGAAGTTGGAATCCATAGTTGTTTAGAGAGTGGAAAGTGAAGAGTGAAAAGTGAAAAATCTATTTTACCTGTCATCCGGATGGTTGGTAACTTAGATTTTTCACTTTTCACTTTTCGTTTTTCACTTTAATTGATCGAGGAAAGCGAAAATCTCACCTACCATCACATCCTTGGAACCCTTCCAAGTGAAGGTGTTGCGGATGCCCTCCTGCTCGAACCATTTGGAGAGAGGTTCGGTCTGCTTGTGATAGACTTCGAAACGCTTCTTGATGGTCTCTTCATTGTCATCAGCACGGCCTTGTTCCTTGGCACGCTTCAGAAGACGGGCAAGAAGAGTTTCCTCATCGACGATGAGTTCAATCATCACACCCATGTCGTGCTTGCGTTCGGCAAGCATCTTCTTGAGTGCTTCAGCCTGAGCGATGGTGCGTGGGAATCCGTCGAAGATGACACCCTTGCCTGCTGGCAGGGCATCGTATGTCTTGGCGAGGATGTCAATCATCAGCTCATCAGGAATGAGCTGACCATTGTCAATGTATCCTTTGGCAATCTTGCCGAGTTCTGTACCATTTTTGATTTCACTGCGGAGCACATCGCCTGTAGAGATATGCCCCATGCCGTAGCGTTCAACGATTTCGTCGCTGTAGGTGCCTTTGCCTGAACCAGGGGCACCAAAGATAATGATATTCTTCATTTTCGTGTTATGGTTATTGTTGTTGTGTGATTTAGCTGTTGAGTGGGTTTTCAGCCCTCCTTCACCACATAGATGCTCTTGTAGTTGCGCCCGATGCCATCGTAGTCGAGGCCATAGCCCACGATAAACTCGTTGGGGATTTCCATGGCACAATACTTGATGTCGAGTGGCATTTTCAGCTTTCCTGGCTTCATGAGCAGGGTGGCAATCTCCACTGTCTTGGCGCCTTTCGATTTGAGCATGGGAATCAGGCTGGCCATCGTTGTGCCGGTGTCGATGATGTCTTCGACGATGATGACATCTCTGTTCTCGATGCTGATGGAGAGTCCGATGAGTTCCTTCACATGCCCCGTCGTGTCCATGCCTTCATAGGATGAGTATCTGGTGAACTGAATTTCGTGGTCGAAATTGAGACAGCGCACCAAGTCGGCTGCAAACATGAAAGCTCCATTCAGGATGACGATAAGGATGGGGTTTCTGTCCTTGTAGTCAGCATTGAGTCTATCTGCCAATGCCTTCACCCGATCTGCTATTTGTTCGTGGTGAATGAATGGATCAAATTGCTTGTCTTTTATTGTAATCATTGAATGAGTTGTGAACGTTGAATTTGATGCGAAGTTACACAAAAAATCCCTATTTGAGGGTAAAATGAAGAAGAATAACGTGAAAAAACATCATCGGAAGTGCTATTTTAGCTCTTTTTGTCGTTTTTTTAATATCTATTCACTATTTTTGCACATCAATTATGAGAATCGCTATTTGCTAATTCCTCAGAATTATGAAGATTTTATCAGCAGCCCAGTTGAAGGCCATCGATGCTTATACGATAGAGCATGAGTCCATCACCTCCACCAATTTAATGGAGCGGGCTTCTCGTGCCGTGGCAGACAAAATATGTAGCCGTTGGGCTGTGAACACCCCTGTGAAGATATTTGCAGGTCCTGGCAATAACGGTGGCGATGCGTTGGCGATAGCCCGTATGTTGGGTGAGGCGAATTACAAGGTTCATGTCTATCTTTTCAATACGTCTGATGACCTTTCGCCCGATTGCCAAATCAACAAACAGCGTCTCATTGACTTTCAGGACGTGAAGCAGAACACCTTGGGTGTGCAAAACATTGAGTTCACGGAAATCACGTCTCAGTTCAAGCCTCCTAAGTTGGAAGTAGGGGATTTGGTGATTGACGGCTTGTTTGGTACTGGTCTTTCACGTCCTCTGAATGGTGGTTATGCTTCTGTGGTGAAGTATATCAATGGATCTCCTGCCACAGTCGTGTCCATCGACGTTCCTTCGGGCTTGATGTGTGAGGATAATACCTACAACGTGATGAATCACATCGTGAAAGCGGATGTGACCTATACGATTCAATACCCAAAGCTGGCGTTCTTCTTCCCGGAACATGAACAGTATGTGGGTGAGTGGGAAGTGCTTGACATTGGTATTGTAGATCCTTGCAATGAAGATTCAAAGACTCCTTATAACCTGACGGAACGGGCTGATATTCAGGCCATGTTGAAGAACCGTTCTCGTTTTGACCATAAAGGCTCTGTGGGACATGCGTTGCTGATTGCAGGCAAGAAGGGTATGGCTGGAGCTGCCATTCTAAGTGCGAGGGCATGTATGCGTGGTGGAGTAGGGAAATTGACAGTACATACTCCTGAATACAATGCAAGAATCATGCAGGAGTCCATGCCTGAGGCCATTGTGGACATCGATGTAGATCAGAATTGTTTCAGTCAATCGTTCGATGCCAGCGACTACGATGCGATGGCGATAGGACCAGGCATTGGCACTTCTTCATATACGGTTCAGGCGTTCATCGAGCAGGTCAGCATGACGAAGTGTCCGATGGTGATTGATGCCGATGCGCTGAACATATTGGGTTCACATCGTGGATGGATTGCCCAGTTGCCACGTCGCTGCATTCTTACCCCACATAAGAAAGAATTGTTCGGCTTGATCAGTTCTACTCGTAATTCTTATGAAGAGTTGGAGCGTACCCGAGAGTTGGCGGTTCGTCAGCAGATATTTATCATTATCAAGGGAGCTTATTCTGCGGTTGTCACACCTGAAGGAAATGTGTTCTTTAATACGACAGGCAATCCGGGTATGGCGACAGCTGGTGCGGGCGATGTGCTGACAGGCATTATTTTGTCATTATTGGCTCAATCGTATGCTCCTGATGCGGCAGCACGTTTGGGTGTTTATCTGCATGGGCTTGCAGGTGACCTTGCTGTTGAAGATTTGTGTTACGAAGGTCTCATCTCGAGTGACCTTGTTGAATATTTGCCCAAGGCGTTCAAGGCTTTGCGGGCAAAAAGATAGATGAAAATGAAAAAGACTTTCTTTATTGCATTGGCTTCGTGGATGTCGCTTGGAGCGATGGCTCAGACACAAGTGACGGAGTTTAATCCTGGTCTTGCAGCCAATGGCGTGAATTATGCATTACCCAAGACGGTATTGAAAGTGGATGTGTCGGCTATTCAAGCGGTTTACACCCCTGGTGAATTTGCCAAATATGCAGATCGTTATCTCCACATTAGTGGCGTGTCGCAAGAGCCTGTTACGACGTGGAACGTGAAGACGTTGGACATCTATCAGGAAGGCGTACCAGACACCACGAAGCTTTTTACCGTCAAATTGAAGGACAAGACTGTGGCACCCATGGTGCAACTGACTAAGAGTGGTATTCTGGTGGCTGTCAACACAGAGGTTGAGGCAGAGGAGCGTGCGCTTCCCTCGTCAAGAACGACGAACCACAAACTCAATGCACGACAATACCTCACCGAAGATATTCTTTCCGCCACCTCAACGTCTAAGATGGCTGAGTTGACGGCACAAGAGATTTTGGACATTCGTGAGAGCAAGAATTCCATTAAACGTGGTCAGGTGGAGGCGATGCCACAAGATGGTGCGTCGCTCAAGATTGTGTTGGATGAGTTGAATCGTCAGGAAGAAGCGCTCACCCAACTCTTCATTGGCTATACAGACACGACTTTCACGACAAAGTCCTTTACTGCTATGCCTACAGAAGACATCAACAAGCAGGTGCTTTTCCGCTTCTCTCGTAAGCTGGGGTTTGTGGATGCTGACGATCTGGCTGGCGACCCCTACTACCTCTCTGTGAAAGACCAGCATACCGTCATACTTCCGACAGAGCAGGAAAAGGCGAAACGGAAAATAGAAGGACTGGTGTACAATATGCCCAGCATGGCCAACGTTACTATCAGTACGATGCAGGGTGTCTTGTATGACCAGACATTGCCTTTTGCGCAGTTTGGCACCATCGACATGTTGAGCCCTACGCTCTTCAACAAGGGTGCGACCACCAAGCTGACACTTCATGCTGCTACGGGTGGCATCCAACATCTGGAACAATGAACATGTATTCTCACAATCAACTTATTTTACAAACCTCTAAAAACATTTAAAACATGAAAAAGTATTTAGCAGAAATGGTGGGAACGATGGTTCTTACACTTCTCGGTTGCGGTACTGCCGTATCGCTCAATTGTGGTTCTGACACAGCATCAGTAGTAGGTACTGCTATTGCATTCGGTTTGGCTGTGGTAGCAATGGCTTACACGATTGGTGGCGTATCTGGTTGCCATATCAACCCAGCCATCACCCTTGGTTGCCTCATCTCCAAGCGTATCAGCGGTAAGGATGCTGGCATGTATATGGTGTTCCAGGTGATTGGTGCTGTGATTGGTGCTGCGATTCTTTTTGCATTGACTACCAACGATATGGCTCAGGCTGGTGGCACGCTCACTGGTGCTAATAGCTGTGGCGACCATGGAGTGGTGGTAGGTCTTATCGCCGAGATCGTTCTCACCTGCATCTTCGTGCTTGTTGTATTGGGTACTACTGATGCCAAGAAGGGTGCTGGCAACTTCGCTGGTCTCGCCATCGGTCTTTCCTTGATTCTGATTCATCTCGTGGGCATCCACTATACGGGCACTTCTGTGAATCCTGCTCGTTCTATCGGTCCAGCTCTCTTCGAAGGCGGTCAGGCGCTGACAGATCTTTGGGTATTCATCGTAGGTCCATTTGTTGGTGCTGCCATTGCTGCTGGTATTTGGAAGATTATCGGAAGCGAAGAATAAAATACACATTATTATATTATAAAGAAGAGCGGGACACGTCATGTGCCTCGCTCTTTGTTATGGACCATTAAACTTCCTCTTTAACTTCCTCTTTACTTTTTATTTCTTGAAGAAATCAAAGAAGAAGAATACTGCTGCATAGCGAACAGGAACGCCCTTCGCATAGCCGATGGTAGAATTGTTGGCGTTTCTCACCGTGCCGTCTTTTTCAATCTTTCCAATGGTAGAGTTGCTTCCATTTCTTACGGTACCATCCGATTCCACCTTACCGATGCTGGAGTTGTTGGCATTGCGGATGGTACCGCTGGAGTCAATCTTTCCAATGGTGGCGTTGTTGGCATTGCGGATGGTTCCATCAGATTCAATCTTTCCGACGGTAGAATTGCTGGAGTTTCTTACTGTGCCATCAGACTCAATCTTTCCGATAGTAGAGTTGTTGGCATTTCTCAGATCCTGGGCATTTGCAGCCAATGTGGCAAAAATCAATGCCAGACACATTAAAATCTTTTTCATACGCTTGGGTTTTGTTGTTAATGGGTATTAATTGACTTGATTGATAGGTTCTCCATCTAAGTAAGCCTTGACGTTCTGCGTGCAGATGTTGATGAGACGCAGACGAGCCTCACGTGTAGCCCAAGCAATGTGGGGCGTGAGGTAGCAGTTCTTGGCTTTCAGAAGCGGATTGTCGGCAGGAGCAGGTTCTGTGGTGAGCACGTCGGCTCCATAGGCGGCAATCTGATCGTTGTTAAGTGCCTCAGCCAAAGCTGCATCATCCACCAGTGGTCCTCTGCCTGTATTGATGAGAATGGCGGAAGACTTCATGGATTCCAGCCGTTCAGCATCCACCAGATGGAGGGTGTCCTCGTTCAGGGGACAGTGGAGCGACACGATATCACTTTGCTCAAAAATAGTGTCGAGGTCAGCCTTCATGATGCCATAGGGGAGGTGGTCTTCATCTTTGGACGTGTAGGCAAGCACTTGCAATCCGAACCCTGTAGCAATACGTGCGGTGGCCATTCCTGTGTTGCCTAGTCCGATGATGCCCATCTTCTTACCGTGCAGTTCGATGAGGTCATGGTCGAGGTAACAGAAGTCAGGTGAGTTCGTCCACCTGCCTGCTCGATTCTCGATGGCGTAATAATCCACATGGCTCACGATGTTGAGCAGATGGCAGAACACCATCTGTGCCACACTCTCAGTAGAATAGGCTGGAATGTTCGTCACTACGATGTTCTGACGGTTCGCCACCTCGAGATCCACCACATTATAACCTGTAGCCAGAACGCCGATGTATTGCAATCGAGGCAGCATGTTCAGTACCGAAGCATCAAGCACCACTTTGTTTGTGAGCACCATTTCTGCCCCCTTACATCGGGCTATCACCTCATCAGGCGAAGTGCGTTCATACGCCTCCACCTCAGCCAGTTCGTTCAGTCCGTCCCAAGACAATTCACCTTGGTCAACGGTATATGCATCAAGTATAACTATTTTCATAAATCATTTATTTGGTGCAAAATTAGTCAATATTCAAGAAAAAAGCAGTATCTTTGCACGATATTTTGTAAAAGATGGCAGAAAATACTCCAAATACACACGTTGATAGCTCCTCAGAAAGCGATGCAACCTACGACCACGTGATCAAATATACGGGGCTCTTTGGTGGCGTTCAGGGCATCACGATGCTTGTTTCCATTGTGAGAAACAAGATTGTGTCGGAGTTTTTGGGCCCTTCTGGTTTGGCGTTGATTAACCTCTTCAACAATGCCATCAGACTGATCCATCAATCTACAGACTTTGGCATTTCCTTCAGTGCAGTCAAGCATGTGGCGGAACTTTTCGAACGAGGAACGGAGGAGGAAATTCAGCACTTTGTGCGAACCGTTCGTACTTGGTGTCTCTGTGCGGGTTTGTTGGGCATGATGGTTTGTCTGGCTTTGTGCCGTCAAATCAGTTGTTGGACATTTGAGCATGATGGTTACACCTGGCACTTTGCTGTCCTCTCCTTGGTGGTGGGCATGCTGGCTGTGCAGGGTGGTGAGATTGCGATTCTGAAGGGCATGAAGCAGCTCAAGAAGGTGGCGCTCATCGCTGTGTTTGGTGCTATATCCACCCTTGTCATTAGTGCGCCCATCTATTACTTCTGGCGGATAGAAGGTATCGTCTGCTCGTTGGTGCTCTGCAATGCCGCCGTGTTGGCCATTCATCTCTGTTATTCCAGCCGTTTGATGCCTTGGCGTGTTTCACTATTCTCCAAAGATGAATATGCGAAAGGTATTCCGATGGTGAAGTTGGGACTGGGATTTATCATTGCTGGCATCTTCGGACAAGGTGCAGAGTACATCATCCGTGCTTTGATTCTCCGTTTTGGTGAGTTGGCGGATGTGGGACTTTACACGAGCGGTTACACCTTGGCTGTCAGCTATGCCAACATCGTGTTCGTCGCTTTCGAGGCTGACTACTTCCCTCGATTGTCTGCTTCCCAACACGATTTGAAACGCATGAATCAGACGGTCAATCAGCAAATTGAAGTAGGGGTGCTTCTTATGGCACCGTTGCTCACATGCTTTGTATTGGCTATGCCAGTCATCGTACCCTTGCTCTTCTCCTCCGAATTTGTCGATGCGGTACCGATGGCCATCTGTGCTTCTTTCTTCATGTTCTTCAAGGCGCTCACCCTGCCTACGGCTTATTTGGCATTGGCCAAGGGCGATTCGCTCATGTATATGATGACAGAGTTGGTTTATGACATTTTTATCGCTATTGCCATTCCCTTTGCCTTCAAGTATTGGGGATTGGAAGGAGCGGGTTGGGCGCTTTCTGTGGCAGGACTCCTTGATATGTTGCTCATCCATACTGCCTATGCCATCAGTTATGGCTATCGCTTTGATTTCAGACGAGCTAAGATTTATTTGCTCCAGTTTGTGTGCTTCACAGTGGCGGTGGTGACGGCTCTTCATGCTAATCCGTGGATGAAGCTCATCACAGGAGTGGCTTTGGTTGTGTCTGCACTTATTTCCTTCCATGTACTGAAGAACGAGACGCAAGTCCTCTCAAAACTCAAGAAGCGGTTATGGCGAAAGTGACGGTACTGACAGCGGTGTATAACGCTGAACCTTATTTGCGGCAATGTCTTGATTCACTCCTGCATCAGACGTTGACCGATTGCCAGTTCATCTGTATTGATGACTGCTCTACCGATGCGTCTTACAGCATTTTGCAGTCCTATGCACAGTCCGATAGCCGGTTTCAGTTGCTGCGCACACCTGTGAACAGCGGTCAAGCCAAGGCGCGCAATTTGGGACTTCAATTTGCTCGTGGGGAATATATCGCCATGCTCGATGCTGATGACTGGTTTGCCCCAGACACATTGGAATTGGCTTACCAATCCTTGAAAGAAAACCAAGCTCCATGTGCTGTGCTGCAGCTTGTTCAGCATTATGAAGAAGATGGTCATGAGGACTTGTATCCCATCCGTGACCAGCGGAAGGAATGGAGTGGGGAAGAGGCGTTTCGTCTCAGCCTTGATTGGTCTCTGCATGGACTTTATGTAGTTGCGGCTGACATCCATCGACGTTTTCCCTACGATGATTCCTGCCGTCTCTATAGTGATGACAACACCACACGTCTTCATTATCTCCACTCCTCCAAGGTCATCCTATGTCAGGGTCGCTATTATTATCGGAAGCATGCTGCCTCCATGACCAATGCTGTGTCTATCCGTCGATTTGACTACATGCAGGCCAATCTCTCCATGAAGCAGCAGTTGGAGCGTCTGACCCTCAGCGACAAGCAAGGCATTCTCGATTTTTACGAAACTCACCGCTGGCTCAATCTTGTTGGCTGTTATTGGTACTATTACCAGCATCAAGCCTCCTTCTCCCCCCAAGAGCATCAAGAAATCCAAGCTTTGTTTACTCGTATGCTCCCCACTATCGAAACTGAGCGCATCCCTTGGAAACTCAAGTGCAAGCTGGGGTATTATCCCTTCCGTTCCTATCCGCTATTTTCCAAGGTTGAGAACTTCTACTTTTGGTTGCGAAAGATGAAGAAATAAAAAAGGCTCCACGGGAAAATCCTGTGAAGCCTTTGTGTCGTTGAGTATATCGGATTACTTCTTCTTCATCACAGCCCAACGGTTCATGAACTTATCGACGCGACCAGCGGTGTCGACGAGCTTAGCCTTACCGGTGTAGAATGGGTGAGAAGTAGAAGAAATTTCAATCTTGATTACTGGATACTCCTGGCCTTCGAACATTTCTGTTTCGTTGCTCTTGGCAGTGGAGCGTGAAAGGAACATATCGCCGTTTGACATATCCTTGAAGATAACTGGGCGATAGTTGTCTGGATGAATACCTTGTTTCATTGTTTGTTTTTGTTTTATACAGTCAATATACTACTGCTGGTGTAACAAATTATTTAATCTCTGATGCTTTCCGTTTTGTGAAAAGCGGTGCAAAGGTACGACTTTTTATCAAACGGACAAAACAAATGGGGGGAATTTTTCCCTTTTCAACAAAAAAGCGGCGTGAAATGACAAAAAAACTCTCAACTCATAGCTCTTAACTCTTAACTTTTCCGTACGTTGGCTACACCGAAAGTACTCTCGTTCGACCATAAAAATAAAAAAGTTCCTTATTTATTTTGTATTGTGCTCACTTATCCGTACCTTTGCACTCGTTTTAGAGACACACATATTATTAACTTATAAATATTCAAGTTATGATAAGCTACAAAGAACTTGGTCTCGTGAATACGCGCGAGATGTTCAAGAGAGCTGTTGCAGGCGGTTATGCCATTCCAGCTTTCAATTTCAACACAATGGAGCAGATGCAGGCTATCGTGATGGCTGCAGTTGAAACGAAGTCTCCTGTCATCATGCAGGTGTCTAAGGGCGCACGCAATTATGCGAACGGCGTTATCCTTCGTAACCTCGCTAAGGGTGCTGTGGAGTATGCTAAGGAACTCGGTTGCGAGCATCCTGAAATCGTTCTCCACCTCGACCACGGAGATAGCTTCGAACTTTGTAAGGACTGTATCGATAACGGTTTCTCTTCTGTGATGATTGACGGTTCTCACCTCCCATACGAGGAGAACGTGGCACTCGCCAAGAAGGTGGTTGAGTATGCTCACCAGTTCGACGTGACTGTTGAGGCTGAGCTGGGTGTGCTCGCTGGTGTAGAGGATGAGGTTTCTGCTGCAGAGTCTCACTACACGAAGCCAGAAGAGGTGATTGACTTCGCTACTCGTACTGGTTGCGACTCTCTCGCTATCTCTATCGGTACTTCTCATGGTGCTCACAAGTTCACTCCTGAGCAGTGCACACTCGTGAACGGCGTTCTCGTTCCACCACCATTGGCATTTGACATCCTCGCTGAGATCGAGAAGAAGCTTCCTGGCTTCCCAATCGTACTCCACGGTTCTTCATCAGTTCCTATGGACGAGGTGAACACTATCAACCAGTATGGTGGCAAGCTCGAGGCAGCTATCGGTATTCCTGAGGAGCAGCTTCGCAAGGCAGCTAAGAGTGCAGTATGCAAGATCAACATCGACTCTGACTCTCGTCTGGCTATGACTGCTGCTATCCGCAAGCACCTCGCTGAGCATCCTGGAGACTTCGACCCACGTCAGTACTTGAAGCCTGCTCGTGAGAACATGAAGAAGATGTACATCCACAAGATTGTGAATGTGCTCGGTTCTGATGGAAAGCTCGCACAGGCATAATGCGACGCTTTACAGTTATACTGATTATTTTATTCACGGCTTCTCTGTCTATTGCATACGCGCAGGCAGAGAAGCCTGATTCTATTCTTTTGGAGGAGATTGATTCCATCCTCGCCCATTATGAGGAGATGGAACGTACGCATAAGGTGGAGAACGTCATCAAGTCGTATAATGAGCGGCAGCTGGAACGTGAGATGAAGTTCAGTTCTGATGGTGCGTTACATCTGGTACGTGGACTCCTCCTTTTGTGGACTGACCACAACTTCATTACTCGTGACGCTTATTTCGAGAAGAAGAGCAATTCCTTCAAATGGACTGACTACGCAGTGGGAGGTATCCCATTGGCGGCCAATTATGTGTTGAAGGCAGCAGGTGTGGAAAGCCGTTCGAAGCTGGAACGTATGCTTTCAGCCAATGCGATGGCGCTGGGTCTCTCGTTTGGTGTGTCCGAAGTGCTCAAAGTGAGTGTGCATGAGGGACGTCCCGACCAGAAAGATTCCAATTCCTTTCCTTCTGCTCATGCCAGCTTCGCTTTTGTTTCAGCCTCCATTCTTAGTCGAGAATATGGCTACATTTCCCCTTGGATTACCATTGGTAGTTACACGACGGCTGCGGGTACGGAACTGTTGCGCATCAAGCACAACAAACATTGGATGAACGACCTCTACATGGGTGCTGGCATCGGTGTGATGAGTACCAATCTCGCTTATTTCCTGACTGACAAGATTTTTGGAGCTGACGCCATCAACAGCCCCGAACTGCGCAAGCGTGATGTGGAGCGTCTTATCAAGTTCAACGACCGAGCTTCAGGCTTCACGTTTGTGTCAGGTACAGAGATCGGTGACCGTACAATCCGATTTGATGACGCACGCATCAAGAGTGGAGCTGCTTTCTCAGCAGGAGCTGACGTGACGTGGTTCGCAACTCCCCACATTGCCGCTGAGTTCATGACCCGTGTGGTGGATGTGCAGGCAAAGGTGTTCGATACTCCCAATCCTTTCTCTGGCGGACATCTCGACCTCTACCACTTTGACCTTGGTGCCAAGATATCATCCCCTTACGCTCTCGGTAAGCGATTTGCCACGCGTGTGTTTGCCGGTGTGCGCATGATGGATGGCGACCAGTTCACGGATGGTCATACGACCTACACGATACCTGATGAGACTCGCTTCGAACTTGGCGCCAGCCTCACCTACGAGTGTTTGGACTCCAAGAATTATGCGTGGGGTTTTAATATTGACTATTACCACACGTTCTCTCACTACATGAAAAATCGCTACAGCCTTGCCTCCACGTGGAAGATTCTCTTCTGACCACCTCCGAAAACGATGCGATGAGCTTGTAGATAGACACTTTTTTCCATATTTATGGTGTTGGTTTGAGAAAAATGCACTAACTTTGCCGAAAATTCAATCAACTACTAACTAATATGGAACAAGTATTTTCTTACATCATCAGTCTTGGTGCCGCTGTGATGATGCCTATTCTGTTCACAATCATCGGATTGTGCATTGGCATGAAATTTGGCAAGGCACTGAAGAGCGGACTCTATGTGGGTGTCGGTTTTGTGGGCCTCAATGTGGTCACCAAATTGTTGACAGACAATTTTACGTCTCCTTTGGAGAATATCTCCGATCTCTATCAATTGGCGTTGAAGGTATTTGATATGGGATGGCCTGCTGCTGCTGCTGTGGCTTACAACACGGCTGTGGGCGCTTTGATTATTCCCATTCTTTTGGGTGTTAACTTCCTGCTCTTAATTACTAAATGTACGCGCACGGTCAACATCGACCTGTGGAACTACTGGCATTTTGCCTTCATCGGTGCTGTGGCGTATTTTGTGATGGATCAGTCGTTGGCATGGGGCTATTTTGCTGCCATTGTGTGCTACATCATCACCTTGGTCATGGCAGATTTGACCGCCAAGAAGTTTCAGACGCACTATGACCTGCCAGGTATTTCCATCCCTCAACCTTTCTGTCAGAGTTTCACACCCTTTGCCGTATTGATTAACAAAGGGTTGGATCTGATTCCAGGTTTCTCCAAGCTCGATGTGGATGCAGAGGGATTGAAGAAGAAGTTTGGCGTTTTGGGTGAACCGCTCGTGTTGGGTGTCATCGTAGGTGCTCTCATAGGCATTGCTGCTCAGTTGAATATCAAGATGATTTTGGCATTGGGCGTGACGATGGGTGCTGTCATGGAGCTGATTCCACGCATCACAAGCCTTTTCATCGACGGATTGAAACCCATTGCAGAGAAGACACAGGAAGTGGTGAAGAAGAAGTTCAAGGGCAAGGAAGTCTATATCGGCATGTCGCCAGCGCTGGTGATTGGTCATCCCACCACATTGGTTTGTTCCGTCATCCTCATTCCGGTCATCTTGGCGATTGCTGTTGTCGTGCCAGGCAATCAGTTCCTTCCATTGGCATCCTTGGCGGGCATGTTCTATCTGTTCCCCCTCATCCTCCCTTATACCAAAGGTAATGTGGTGAAGAGTCTCATCATCGGCTTCGTGGCGCTGGTGGTAGGTCTTTACTTTGTCACCGACATGGCATCAGCCTTCACACAGGCAGCCCATGAGGTGTATGCAGCCACACAAAACGACGCTGCCAAGATTCCAGAAGGATTTGAAGCGGGTGCCCTCGATTTTGCCTCGAGCCTCTTCGGTTGGGTCATCTACAAATGCGTGGCTTCGCTGAAATGGATTGGTGCAGGTGTGCTCACTTTGATTACGGTGGGCATGGTGGTGTGGAACCGCATGCGTATTGTGAAAGAAGAAAAGAAGGAATCTTTAGCTTGATGAAGTCAATCATAAAAAACTAACGAATAACAAGTAACCTATGAAGAAATTTATTACGAGTTGTGCCCTGCTGATGGGCGCATTGGGCATGAACGCCCAAATGAATGTGAGCTTCCAGAAGGCTTGTCATCCAGACGATGTGAAGCACTACGACACACAGACCCTTCGCGACCGGTTCGTGATGGAAAAGGTGATGGCGCCTGACGAAATCAACCTCACGTATTCAATGTACGACCGCTTCATCTTTGGTGGCGCTATGCCTGTGACGAAGGATTTGAAGTTGGAGACCTTCCCAGAGTTGCGTGCTCCTTACTTCCTCCACAATCGTGAAATCGGTATTGTCAACACAGCTGGCGATGGTGTGGTCATTGTGGATGGCGTTGAATATCCTCTCAGCGAACGGGAGGCCCTCTACATTGGTCGTGGCAACTTGGGCAAGGATAAGAAGGGTAACGGCATTGAGTCGAATCAGGAGGTCATCTTCCGTTCGAAAGACCCACAAAAACCCGCCAAGTTCTACATCAACTCCGCGACAGCACATCAGCACTACAAGACACAATGGATCACATTGGATGGCCGAAAGAATGGCAATGTTCAGTCGCTCAAGGCAACCGTGCTGCGCAACTTGGGTTCATTGGAAGAGTCGAACCAGCGCACTATCTATCAGCTGATTGTCAACACAGCCCTCGAAGAAGGTCCTTGTCAGTTGCAGATGGGTCTGACGCAGTTGGAGCCAGGTTCTGTATGGAACACGATGCCACCTCACACTCATGGCCGTCGCATCGAGGCTTACTATTACTTCAATCTGCCAGAGGGTCAGACCATCAGCCACATCATGGGTGAGCCCCAGGAAAGCCGTGTCGTATGGCTCCACAACGAACAGGGCATCATGTCGCCCGAATGGTCTATCCATGCCGCTTCTGCCACCTATTATTATACCTTCATCTGGGGTATGGCAGGCGAGAACCTCGACTACAACGACAAGGATGTCATCAAAGTGAGCGACATCAGATAACAGGATATGCTGAGCAAGAATAGAGTGAAATATGTGCGTTCGCTGGAGATGAAGAAATTTCGGAAGGCGGACAACGTATTCGTGGCAGAAGGACACAAACTGGTGGGCGACCTCCTCGATGTGTTCTCCTGCACCTATCTTGCAGCCACAGCCGAGTGGCTTGCCCTGCATTCCTCTTGGCTACAGAAACAGAGTGGGGTAGAGATCAACGAAGTGACAGACGAGGAATTGAAACGCCTCAGTTTTCAGGAAACACCCCAACAGGTGTTGGCTGTGTTCCGCCAACCCACTTATGAGGTGGATGTGAACGACGTGGCGCAGCATCAATTATGTCTGGCTTTGGACGATGTGCAGAATCCAGGCAACTTAGGCACGATTGTCCGTCTTGCCGATTGGTTTGGCATCGAGCATATCTTCTGTTCCAGAGGATGTGCCGACATCTATAATCCCAAGACCGTTCAGGCCACGATGGGCGGCATAGCGAGGGTGCAGACCCACTATGTCGATTTGCCCGAGATGCTGAGTGCTCTGGACAAGACCATCCCCGTCTATGGCACCTTCCTGGATGGAGAAAATCTCTATCAGAAGCATTTGGAGAATCGAGGCTTGATTGTGATGGGCAATGAAGGAAAGGGCGTCTCAAAAGCCGTCGAGGCCTTTGTTTCCGAGCGTCTCTACATCCCCAACTACCCATCAGGACGAGCCACCTCAGAGTCCCTGAATGTCGCCATCGCCACAGCCATCGTATGTGCCGAATTCCGCAGAATAGGAAGTATATGATGCTTCCCGATTGAACAAATTAAAACACTTATGCCTATGGGGTAAGAAAGAAGGGATGATGAAGGAGATAAAGAAAGAGCCTGTGCGATTGCACGGGCTTTTATGGTGTAAGATGTAAATGTTTTGTTATTCCGATCCTTCGTCCCAAAGTTCAAGAAGCTTTTCACTCACCTCATCTGAGAGCAAAGCACCAGAGTGACCTTTACCCCAATCAATAGAAGGAATGGCGGCTTTCAGTTTTTCAAGGGAGACAAAAGGCACCTCACCAGGCGTTTCAGGATTTCTGCAAACCATATCCACATACATTCTCCGTTTGGTGGTTCCCGCCCAGTCATCCGAAGGGTATGGATCGGACAAGAACTGCCCGTTGAACACAATGCCAGCCTTGTCATCACCCACACGCATCATGTAGAAGCAATCTCCTCGTCGAGCCTCCTCCCACTCATAGATGCTCCAATTCATACGGAACATTCCATTTTTCATGTTTGCCACACACGCCTCATAGTCCTTCTCCTTGAAAGAGCTAATGGCAGGATTCCAGCGCATCAGATACTTCTTTGGTTTCTCAGGCACAGGCAGCACCTCAAAGCTCACCTCCCATATACAGCTGGTGCCATTTGACGCAGGCATGATGGGCAGACCAGCTCCTTGATAATTGAAACGGACAGTGGGTTCCGTTTCCGTTCCGATGATTTGCACCAGACAGTTCTTGCCATCCTCCTCCGTCAGCAGCAAGAATTGCAGAGAACGTTTGATGAAATATGGGAACTCACCATGATTGTACAGATAGCAACTATGATACGTGGTGGGCTTTTCATCAACATTCAAGATGAGCATCCCGTCCATGTTCTCCAATACCAGATGCTGATTATCTTCGCAGATTTGCAGGGTTATGTACCCCACCTCACCACTACGAACCCTTTCAATCGCACCAGGATTCACCTCAATGCTCATTGCTGCCTCGTTGATGTCAACCTCCTTGTTCTTTTCTTCAGCTTTCATAGGCTTATTGGTTTAGATGTTTAAGTTTCAGGGGCAAAGATGTAGTCTTTTCACTTATATGATATCTATCATACTTGTTTACCAATTCATTAAGTGATTCCCTGGAACGATCATAATCAAGCAGGCTTTTCTTTAAAATGCCAAATCTTATGTTAAGATCTTCTGTACTAAATGAAGTTTTCATGTAGCCAGCACATCTTCCTCTTAATAGCGAAATAAAACTATCATGCTTAATTGCTGAAAGAACTCTATGATTTTCTGGTGATAACCATGAAGCCATAGCTTGGATATCAAATAAAATTTCATCTAACTTTTGTAATGAAAGAGATAAGGCAATCAAATATTCTGGCTTAAAATGTACATTATACCCAAACTCTTCGACAGACAAACTATTCCTCTCACAATAAGGCTTGCAATCTTCCCGTATTACTCTCTCTACAAATGATTTCAAATCGAAATCTGTGGAATAATCTTCATTCGTACAACTGACCGCCATAAAATCCCCCAAAGCCTCTCTTAATTCGGCCAGTTTGTCGGAGAGATGAGGAAGGATTATAAAACGACTTTGTATGGTTGGAATTATTACAGAGAAAACAAAGAAAAGAGAACCCGCTATATAGCTTAATGAGAGGCTATGTACAATTACATTTACAACCTGATTATATTCAGAAGGGAGGGCTGTCTTAATGTAAAAATCTGGTAATAAAGTCCATAATGATAGAAGAAAGGCTATTATTGTTGATAGCCAAACTAATTTATAATTATAGATGACTTCTTTTATTATTGTTGTATAAACCTGTTTCTTTGTCATATTACAAATCCTTCGCCCCAATCGTTGAGCGGTCGTCTTTCTTCTCCTTATTTTTATAGCGCAAGATTTCCTCCTGCTCCAGTTCGCAGAAGCGGTCGTAGTGCTGCGCCATTGCTTCCGTGTCGTACTGCTTCTTCTCGGCTTCGTCGTACTTCAGGTGTTGCAGGTTGAAGGCTGCAAGCATATCACGCTGGTGGGTGTCGCCATTCGAAAGGGTAACACTACGTTCTTTCAGTTCGTGCTTCTCAAAGCTGTTGTTCGTGAAGTCGTATTGGCTGGCAGCATTCTGCGTGTCCACCTTCACCACCTCACCACCCAGCGACTTCACTTTGTTCTCCAAGATAGTGACGAACATAGCCGGAGCATGGTTGGCTACCGACTTGCCGAAGCGTTTCTTCTTCTGAATCTTGCCCGTCTTCTCGTTCACCTTGGTTTCTTTGGCCTTTCGCGTCCAACCGCTTATCTGGTTATTCTCCACGATAAACGTATCGCCCTCTTTCAACAGCGCGTTGGCTCTGTCAATGTGCTGCTGTTTGCGGATGGCAGCCTGACGGCGTAGCAACTCAGCCATCTCCTTGCGTAATTCCTTGTAACGTTTCGAGTCGTTCCACACCAGTCGCACACCTCGTTTGATGGTGCCGTCCTCGTTGAAGTTCTCAGGATTGTTGGCTCTGCGGCTGCGGTCAATCTTTCGGGCCAAGCGTGTAATCTCCTTCTGGATGTTATCGCACTTCGAAGCCAGTTTGTCGATGCTGGCAATGTTTACTCCAGAAACGGCTACGGTGGTAGGACCAATATCAATACCCACATTGCCCTTGCCCAGCGTTCTTCCCTTCTGTGGTTTCTCTCCCTCGATACTCATCTGTAGGTAGTACTTATACTGACCTCGTACCAATCGGCGAACCACCGTGATTACTTTCACGCTGTCATAACCGCCCTTTAAAGCCCACATTTCATAGTCTGCATGCTTAGGGGTATGCAGAATTGGTAGGATGATAAACTTTGCTTTTTTGCCAGTTTTACTATTTAACTTGATAGCTAATTCCATCTTCTCAAGATGTAGTTCCATACCCGAGAAAACTTTCTTCCTACTACCATTCATTTTCTTTCCACATCCGAAGGAGTTCAACTCTCCATGCCTTTTGAACGATATTTTTCTAGCTTTATTATCGTACAGCAACTTGTTCCAAGAAGACCAGATGTTGTCTGATAATTTTGCCAAAATAGCGGAATTAATACCGATATCAGTATAAGTCTTCTCATTGCTGATGCTTTTCAGTCCCAGCTTTGTCACAAAACCATTGATACCATAATCGTCAAAAGTAATGTCAAGCAGCTCCTTGTTACTGCCCAAGATGCCGTTGATGTGAAAAGGATGATTTTTAAAGAAATCCCGTTTCTCCTTGATACTCTTGCAAGCTTGAAACTCAGCCATTTGCTCGAAGTATCTGTACTGACGGAGCAACTTCCCCTGCACATAGTTGTACAATTGGCGAAGCTGCTCGTAACGCTTGTTGAGGATATCTGCCTGATACTTCTCAACCTGCAAAGGCAATTCCAATACAAATACTTCTTCCATAATTTCAAATAACCAAATTTTCCGGGTGACTATCACCCGGCAAAACAGCCACTACAACGACTACCACCTGTCAATAGCCTACATTTCTAGGTGACCATCACCGACCGTTCACGGCAGGGTACAACTTGCCAACCTGTCAATAGCCAACATTTCTGGGTGACCATCACCCTATAGTGCATAATCACCTAGGAATGAATAAAATAGGCCATGATTTGCATACTCAAAGACTTGCTCTATACTCCCATTCCCGAAGGAACTGACTGTTATTTTTGCATTCTTAATTCTGCAGAATCGTTTGTCGCACCAGCCGCCCACTGGCATTAGCTTAACGTGCGCAAGGCCTGACAACACCTTTATGGTTGCA
>JAFZVN010000010.1 GCA_017617805.1 Bacteroidaceae bacterium
CTGGATTCGTTTCCCACACGATGAAGAGGAGTATGATGAGATGGGGAATGTGGTTATGCATCAGAAAACCTCCATCCCACGTTTCTTCATGGCACTCATCTCGTTCGCCTTTGCCATCTATATGATCCCTGGTTTGTGGGGTGCTCCACTCAAGGCTGTCAGTGCGTTTGCGCCACCGATGAAGACGCAGGATTTCAATCTCGCTCCTGAACAGGAAGTAAAACCGATGTTCACAGACTATGAAGAGGGCATGAACTATGCGCGGATGCATCATCTACCCGTCATGATTGACTTCACGGGTTATGGTTGCGTGAACTGCCGAAAGATGGAGGCTGCCGTATTCACCGATCCTACAGTAACTGACATCATGACAAACAAATATGTGCTCATCCAACTCTATGTTGATGACAAGACCAAGCTGCCAGAGCCTCTTGAGGTGATTGAGAATGATGAAGGTGAACCGCTCGTCAGCGTGGGGATCACTGCCGACCTCAAAGTGTCAGCTTCTGATGGTGAGAACCTTTATGAGTACGACAAGTCATATAACAGCAACACGCGCAAACTCCGTACCGTAGGTGACAGGTGGAGTTATCTTCAGTCCACCAAGTTCGGAGCCACTGCCCAACCTTTCTATGTCCTCCTCGACAACAATGGTAATCCGCTCGAACGCAGCTATTCCTACGACGAGGACATCTCCAAGTTCATCGATTGGCTCAACAGCGGACTTTCCCACTACTCTAAACTCTAAACCCTAAACTCTAAACTAAATATGTATCTCAACGACCAACTTTATATCGCACATTGCGATAAAGGCTCCATCAATTTGGTGGGCAAAATGTGTAACCGCCATGGTCTCATTGCTGGTGCTACAGGAACAGGTAAGACCGTTTCCCTGCAAGTGATGGCAGAAACCTTCAGTCAGGCGGGTGTGCCTTGCTTTATGGCCGACATGAAGGGAGACCTCTCCGGCATCTCACAACCTGGCAAGATATCTTCCTTTATCGAGAAGCGTAAGGATGAATTTGGCGTGCCCAACCCTGAATTCAAGGGCTGCCCCGTACGGTTCTACGATGTGTTTGGCGAACAGGGCTTCCCCATGCGCACCACTGTGTCAGCGATGGGTCCTCAGTTGCTAAGCCGACTGATGAATCTAACAGATGTGCAGAGCGGTGTACTCAACATCGTCTTCCGCATTGCTGATGACAAGCAACTTTTGCTCATCGACCTCAAGGATTTGCGTCTCATGCTCGACTTTGTGGGACAGAACACAGGACTCTTCACGACAGTCTATGGAACCATGTCACCATTAAGCATCGGTGCCATCCAACGTGCGGTGTTGGAACTTCAGAGCGAGGGGGGCGACTTGTTCTTTGGCGAACCCGCCTTCGATGTAAAGGATCTCATTGCCCAGGAGAATGGACAGGGTGTGATGAGTGTGTTAGCTGCCGATAAGCTCATGCTCAATCCTAAGCTTTATTCCACGTTCCTCCTCTGGCTCATGACTGAACTCTATGCCACACTGCCAGAGGTGGGCGATATGGATCTGCCCAAACTCGTCTTCTTCTTCGACGAGGCACACATGCTCTTCGACGGCACCTCCAAGGCAATGATCGATAAATTGGAACAGGTCATCCGACTTATCCGTTCCAAGGGTGTAGGTATCTACTTCATCACCCAATCGCCTTCTGACATTCCAGAAACCATCCTTGGACAGCTTGGTAACCGCATCCAACATGCGCTCCGTGCTTATACCCCCAAGGATCAGAAGGCTGTGCGTGTGGCTGCCCAGACTTTCCGTGCCAACCCCAACTTCAGTACCGAAGAGGCCATCATGGAACTCGGCACAGGTGAGGCACTGGTTTCGATTCTTGATGAGAAGGGAGCACCGACAGTCGTGCAACGTGCCAAGATACTCTTCCCACTCAGCCAGATTGGTGCCATCACCGAAGGACAGCGCCTCGACATCCAGCAGGCAGCACCTGACCACATCAAGGAATATGGTAGCTATTTCGACCGCGAGAGTGCATACGAGATTCTGATTGCCCAAAAGGAGCGTGAGGATGCTGAAGCTGCTGCCATGTTGCGCCGTCAAGAAGAAGAGAAGCAACTGAAGGAGCAAGAGAAGGCGGCTGAACGTCAGCGAATGGAAGATGAGAAAGAAGCAGAACGTCGTCAGCGTGAAGAAGAGAAGCTCCAGAAGGAGCAAGAGCGCGAAGCGGAGCGTCTGCGTAAAGAACAGGAGAAGGAGGCTGAGCGTCTGCGCAAGGAACAAGAGAAAGAAGCAGAACGCCGTCGTAAGGAAGAGGAGCGTATCGCCAAGGAGAAGTCTAAGAACACCAGCATGTGGACGCGCACCATCTTTGGTACCCTTATTGGGGCTGTATTGGGCTCTGTAGGCCGTCAGGTGGGTACATCCGTAGGAAAGACGATTACGGGCAACTCGTCCTCGTCACGCAGCTCGTCCACCACCAAGAAGAAGACCTCCACTACCAAGAAAAAGACTTCATCCTCGGGTTCCGTTCTCGAATCAGCTGCCAAGACAGCTGCCAACACTGCCACAAGGAGAGTGACCAACGAAATCCTGAAGAACATTTTTAAGTGAATTCGATATAAGAAGTTGCGGCAGGCCGCCGAAGAAAAAATATGAAAAAATAATCAAAAATAAATAAAAATAGATTCAATTTTCGTATGTTCATTTTAACACAAATTTCACGAAAGAAACAAAGCCATGCGGACAGATTTTCTTATTGCTCGAAGCCGCAAGCGGCTACTAAATTCACGAACCGTCCGGATGGCCTTCGTGAAATTAGTTGCACAGAAGGTGCTTTGTGTGATAGATTCTTTCTGCTTAGTTTTGTGAAATATCGTGTAATTCGTGTTGAAATGAACAAGTTGAACACTTGCGAAAGTTGAATAAAAATAGATTTGTTTTTTTATATCTTTATGTGTTTTTTTATATTTTTCTTTCGGCGGCTTGCCGCAATAAAAACAATTTTCGCTTATACCGAACTGAAGTATATTTAAATAATGAAGATAAGAAAGATCCTGTTGGCGATGCTCCTGCTGCCAGCCCTTACTTTGCAGGCACAGGAGAACGCCAATACTCGTCAAGCACGCAGGATGTTCGACGAGGTGTATGAGAAAGTATTTGGTCCTCAAGGCGCCACACTCCATTATGCAGTTAATGTGGCAAACATCTATAAGACAGAGGGCACCATCTGGTACAGAGGCAAGAAGAGTAAGTACGAATCGAAATCCAGCAGGGCATGGAACGACGGTGTGACGGCATACGTCATCAAAGGCGAGAAGAAGCGAGTGGAAATTTACCGAAGTGATGACCCCAAGCAAAGCCGCTTTGGCGATGACTTCAAGTTCGAGGCTGACAACTACACCTACCACATCGCCAACGACCCCGAGGGCTATCTCATCACCCTTAACGTAAAGAAGGGGAAGAAGGGTATGAAGGAAATCCGAGCGCTACTCGACAAGAAGACCCGAGACCCCATATCCCTACGCATCAAAGTCGCCTTTATCTGGGCTAACGTCCAAATCTCCAACTTCAAATCAGGCGGCATCACCGACGCCACTTTCACCTTCCCCAAGGAACAATTCAAAGGTTACGAGATGATAGATAAACGATAAAAAAACCTTCGGGCAATGCCCGAAGGTTTTTTATATAGATTGTATGTTAGACTTGATTACTTAACGCGCTGACCAGCTACGTTGAACTCCTTGCCACCCTTCAGGATAACAATCTGACCACCGCGGAATACCTTCTTCACACCGTTGTCAGAAGCCTTCTGGATGTCAGCGATACCAACAGCACTTGTGTAGATAACTTCGATATCGTCGAAGTAGAAGGTGTTAGAAGTCTTCGCACCGTTCACGTCAGAGAGGTTGATAGCGATAGTTGACATACCGTCCTTAGTACCGTTGCCATTATCACCCTTTTCCTGAGCTGCGCTAATTGTGATAGAGCTCTCGTAGTCAGCCCACTCAGTAGTGAAGTTGAGAGGAGTAATGCAAGACCAGTGGTTGTAGTTACCAGGAGTGTTGTGAGCCTGAGTAGCGCAACCACTCTGTTCACGGTCAGCACGAATCTTCATAGTCACTGACAATTCGTCACCTTCAACCAGTTTCACTGGCAATTCGATGAAGAGCTGAGCGTCATAGTCATTAGCAGGATTGTCGTTAGAAGTTACAACGATGCAGCCCTGAGCGTCATCCCAGCGTGCTTCAACAACAGCGTTCTTGTTCACACCGTCTGGATAGTCATTCACCTTGAATGCGATGTCACCAGTGAACCAGTCATCCTGAGCACCTGCGCCAAGAGAGATAACCTCGAGGTTCTTGAAGGCAATCCAGCTTACGTTAGAATCGTAAACCTCAACAGCGATATAGAGCTTACCATCTTCACCTACAGTAGTATTGACAGTGAAGTTGTCATAAATACCAGCCATGTTGTTGTAAGAGAACTCCTGACCTTCAGAGATATCAACAGAAGCGTCGTTAGCAGAAATCTTCACACCAGAAGGAGCAGAAGAACCTGCCATTTCGTTGTAAGCACGGAGGAGAAGTTTAACCTGATACTTACCAGGCTTCAGATTTTCAATGGTACGGAAAATCTTCTCATTAGAGAGCTGTGCACCATTGCCACCCCATACCCAAGTCTCGATGAATGGAGTC
>JAFZVN010000092.1 GCA_017617805.1 Bacteroidaceae bacterium
ATTGCACACTTATATACTTTTTGTGGTTTACAAAAGTTAAATACGTTAAATTTGTATCTTTTCTAATCTCTGTAGAATCTACGTCATCACTTTTCTACCGTTTAACGCGCAAGTAACTGACATAAAGCAACTTGTAAATACGGTTATTGTAGAGGTTTGACCTCTATTAAAGTGGGGTGGAATCGCCCTCTTGCAATTAGTCGTGAGGTTTTCTCTTCGGTTGATAGAACCAACTGCACACTTTATGTTCCTAAGGGCACAGCCACAATGTTCATGTCTGCTGTTGGTTGGTCGGAATTTGTTAATATTGTGGAATATGAGGATGGAGAAGATGCTCATTACATCACCATACGCATGGGCGAAGGAGGTGTGCTGAGGCAATCTGTGGAAGTGGGACAGACTTACACCTACGCTGTGAATGCCGATGAAGGATGGGAAGTCAACACGCTCACCTTCGATGGCAAGGATATGACCTCGATGCTGATGGATGGCCAGTTCTCCACACCTGTTATCATAGGCAATGCTGAACTGAATGTGGTGTTCCGCCAGACAGGTAATAGTGTAAAGGGGAGAGTTGCTGAATCTAATGTGAAGGTTTGTGTCAACAGCAACACCATCACTGTGAAGGGTGCGAAGGATGATGCACCGGTGGAGGTGTATAGCATCAATGGTGTCAAAGTGACATCATCAGTAGGCAATGCCTCTATTTCCCTCCAAAGTGGTGCTTACATTGTCCGAGTGGGGAATGAGACCTTCAAAGTGAGATTGTAAGGGAAAGTGGGTAAAGTTATAGTTCAGTAACTACGATGAATCACATTCAAAACGAAGGTGGATGCTCGTCATGAGTATCCACCTTCATGGTCTTCCAAAACCACCGTCGCGATTTGCGACATTGCCTGTTTTGAAAAAACTTCATACTTGATTCGAGTATCTGGTTTCCTAATGACATATAAAACGCTCTGATCAGAACCCCTAAGGAGAGAGTGCCTTAGCGTGTGGCAAGGATAAGCTAGGTGAACGAATCGTTCACTCAGGTCAGACCTGACCCGACGAAATGTCTGGCCAGCTACCCGAATGGGGATGACCATACTGTTAGAAAATCACAGATACGAAACTCTCTACAAGAAATGGCTTGCAGGAATAGAACGGATGAATAATAACTTGTTAGGTCAATCTTGAGACTTATTGGGGCGAAAATAAGATATTCGTTGGAAAAAGTTTGGTGAAAGGACGATTATTCGTTGGAAAAAGTGTATCTTTGCATCACGATTCGCAAATCATCAAATCATATATCATTTATGGCACTTATTGAAAGTATCATTGCGCGTGCTAAAGCAAACAAGCAGCGCATCGTGCTCCCAGAATCTCTGGAGGAGCGCACTCTGACTGCCGCCGACAAGAGTCTTGCTGACGACATTGCCGACATCATCCTTATCGGCAACAAGGAAGAAATCTTCGCCTTGGCTGACAAGCTGGGACTGAAAAACATTGGCAAGGCCACCATCATCGATCCTGCCACTTCTGAGAAAACGGAGGAGTATGCACAACTGCTCTTCCAACTCCGTCAGAAGAAGGGCATGACCATCGAGAAGGCAAGAGAGCAGGTACTTGACCCGCTGTATTTTGGTTGCCTCATCATCAAGAGTGGCGATGCGGATGGACAAATCAGTGGTGCCCTCTCTACCACAGGCGACACGCTTCGTCCAGCCCTCCAGATCATCAAGTGTGCTCCTGGCATCACTTGCGTGAGTGGTGCGATGCTGCTGATCACTCAGACTCCTCAGTATGGTGAAGAGGGTGTGCTCGTGATGGGTGATGTGGCTGTGACACCAATGCCTGATGCTTCTCAGTTGGCTCAGATTGCTGTCTGCACGGCTCAGACCGCCAAGAGTGTGGCAGGCTTTGCCGACCCACGTGTGGCCATGCTGTCGTTCTCGACCAAGGGCAGCGCCAAGCATGAGGTGGTTGACAAGGTAGTGGAGGCTACTCGTCTGGCAAAGGAACTCGATCCAGCCCTGAAGATTGATGGCGAACTGCAGGCAGATGCAGCGTTGGTTCCATCGGTAGGTCAGAAGAAGGCTCCAGGCAGCGACATCGCAGGTAAGGCCAACGTGCTCGTAGCTCCATGTCTCGAAGTGGGCAACATCGCCTACAAACTCGTGCAGCGTCTGGGCAATGCCGATGCTATCGGCCCTATCCTTCAGGGTATTGCACGACCAGTGAATGACCTCAGCCGTGGCTGTTCAGTAGATGACATTTATAAGATGGTAGCAATTACCGCTTGCCAAGCAATGGACGCATAGGATTGAAAAATTGAAAGATTGAAAAATTGAAGTTTACGTAGATGAAGAAAATATTAGTACTTAACTGTGGCAGCAGTTCTATTAAATATGCATTGTATGATATGACTGACCAGAGCGTGATTACGTCTGGTGGTATTGAGAAGATTGGACTCCCTGATTCGTTCATCACCGTGAAGCTGAACGGTGAGAAGCACAAGATGGAGAAGTCTGTGAAGGAACACACAGCAGGTGTGCAGTGGATTTTTGAGGTATTGACTCAGGGCGAGTATGCCGTGTTGAAGAGCCTCGACGAACTGGACGCTGTGGGTCATCGTATGGTACATGGAGGTGAGAAGTTTAATAAGTCTGTGTTGCTCACTCCAGAGGTGATGGAAGCCTTCGCAGCTTGCAACGACCTGGCTCCTCTCCACAACCCTGCCAACATCAAGGGTGTGAATGCGGTGACAGCCTTGCTGCCTAAGATTCCACAGGTGGGTGTGTTTGATACAGCTTTCCATCAGACGATGCCTGACTATGCTTATATGTACGCTCTCCCTTACGAGCTGTACACGAAATATGGGGTGCGACGTTATGGTTTCCACGGAACGAGCCATCGCTACGTGAGTCAGCGTGTGTGTGAGTTCTTGGGTGTGAAGCCAGAAGGCAAGAAGATTATCACTTGTCACATTGGTAATGGTGCTTCCATCGCTGCCGTGAAGGATGGTAAGTGTGTAGATACTTCGATGGGGTTGACACCTCTGGAAGGTCTCATCATGGGTACCCGTTCTGGTGATATTGACGCAGGTGCTGTGACTTTCCTGATGGATAAGTTAGGACTTGACACCAAGGGCATCAGCAACCTTCTCAACAAGCAGTCAGGTCTCTTGGGCGTGAGCGAAGGTTTCTCAGACTTCCGTGACATCCTTGCAGGCATTGCCGCTGGTAACGACAAGGCTCGTCTGGCGAAGGACATGTACTGCTATCGCATCAAGAAGTATATTGGTGAGTATGCAGCCGCTATGGGAGGTGTGGACATCATCCTCTTCACAGGTGGTGCAGGCGAGAACCAGTACGAAGTGCGTGAAGGTGCCACACAGGGCTTGGAGTATATGGGCATCAAACTCGACGATGCCAAGAACAAGGCTTGCCGTGCGAAGGAAGCCATCCTCTCCACCGACGACTCCAAAGTCACCATCTGCTGCATCCCAACGGATGAGGAATTGATGATTGCTTTGGACACATTGGAATTAACGAAGTGAAAAGTGAAAAGTGAAGAGTGAAAAATCTATATTTCCTGCCATTCGGAGTGACAGACAATAGTCATCGGTAACTTAGATTTTTCACTTTTCACTCTTCACTTCAAATAAATATTTGATTTATGAGCGAAGAATATAACGACAACGAAGAAATCATGGAGGAGCCATTGGAGGAAGAGGCTTTGGATGCTTCTCCTCCAGCTGCTGGTCAACCGCCCAAGAGCGACTACGACCCCACCATGATGAAAGACAGCATCACTCACCATCTGAGTGGCATGTATCAGAATTGGTTCTTGGATTACGCTTCTTATGTCATCCTCGAACGTGCTGTGCCACATATCATGGACGGTCTCAAGCCTGTGCAGCGACGCATCCTCCATTCAATGAAACGGATGGATGATGGGCGCTACAACAAGGTGGCGAACATTGTGGGACACACCATGCAGTTCCATCCTCATGGCGATGCCTCCATCAAGGATGCCTTGGTGCAGATGGGACAGAAGAACCTGCTCATCGATTGTCAGGGAAACTGGGGCAACATCCTCACAGGTGACGATGCTGCGGCTGGTCGTTATATCGAAGCTCGACTCTCGAAGTTTGCGCTCGATGTCTTGTTCAACCCCAAGACCACCGAGTGGAAACTCTCTTACGATGGACGTAACAAGGAACCTATCTCATTGCCTGTCAAGTTCCCACTCCTCCTCGCTCAGGGAGTGGAGGGCATTGCTGTGGGTTTGAGTTCCAAGATACTTCCTCACAACTTCAACGAACTTTGCGATGCAGCTGTTCACTACCTGCATGACGAACCCTTCCAGCTCTATCCCGATTTCCAGACTGGTGGTTCCATCGATGTGTCGAAGTACAACGATGGACAGCGTGGTGGTTCTGTGCGAGTACGTGCCAAGATTGAGAAGCGTGACAACAAGACCCTTGCCATCACGGAGATTCCTTTTGGCAAGACGACAGGTTCCCCTTCCAAGCCGAGCCAGTTCATCGACTCCATCCTCAAGGCTATTGAGAAGGGAAAAATCAAGGCTCGCAAGGTGGAAGACCTGACAGCTGCAGGTGTGGAAATTGTCATCCATCTGATGCCAGGCGCTTCGAGCGACAAAACCATCGATGCCCTCTATGCTTTCACGGATTGCGAAATCAGCATCTCTCCCAACTGCTGTGTCATCGATGACCGCATGCCGAAGTTCCTTACCGTCAGCGACGTGTTGCGTAAGAGTGTGGATTACACCAAGTACCTCATCAAGCGCGAACTGGAAATCCGTCGAGGTGAACTACTCGAACAACTGCATTTCTGCTCTTTGGAGAAAATCTTCATCGAAGAGCGTATCTATAAGGCCAAGGAATTTGAGAATGCCAAGACGATGGACATCGCCTGTGAGTATGTCGATTCGCGCTTGAAGCCTTTCTATGAGATGTTTGTGCGTGAGGTGACAAAGGACGATATCCTGAAACTCATGGAAATCAAGATGGCTCGCATCTTGAAGTTCAACAAGGATAAGGCCGATGAACTCATTGCCCGACTGAAAGCCGAACTGGAGCAGATAGAACGTGACCTTGCAAACCTCGTGGAGGTGACTGCTGAGTGGTTCCGTTTCCTTCAGAAGAAGTATGGAGCAGAACACCCACGTCTGACGGAGATTCGCAATTTCGACACCATTCAGGCAGCTACTGTGGCAGAAGCCAACCAGAAGCTTTACATCAATCGTGCGGAAGGCTTCATCGGCACAGGACTGAAGAAAGACGAGTTCGTATGCAACTGCTCCGACATCGACGATATCATCATTTTCTACAAGGATGGCACCTACAAGGTCATCAAGGTGGCAGAGAAGGTGTTCATTGGTGAGACCGAACGCAGCAAGGCAGAGAAGCGCAAGGTGGAGGTCATTCATGTGGCAGTCTTCAAGAAGAACGACACACGCACCATCTACAACGCCACCTATAAGGACGGCGCGACAGGTGTGACCTACATCAAGCGATTCAATGTGTCCAGCGTTACCCGTGATCGTGAGTACGACCTCACGATGGGTACACCGAAGTCAAGAGTGACGTGGTTCTCAGCCAACAGCAATGGTGAGGCAGAAATCATCAAGGTGACGCTGAAGCCACAGGAGAAGTTGAAGAAGCTGGTATTCGAAAAGGATTTCAGCGAAGTGGAAATCAAAGGAAGGACGGCTCGTGGCAATCAGTTGACGAAGCACGAGATCTACCGCATCTTGCTCAAGGCACATGGTGGCAGCACTTTGGGTGGCCTGAAGGTGTGGTGGGATCCTGATGTTCAGCGCATCAACTACGACGAACATGGTGAGTATCTGGGTGAGTTCCTCAACAACGACCAGATTCTCGTGGTGCTTCCGACAGGTGAATACTACCTCACGAACTTCGATGCCAACAACCACTATGAGCAGAACATCCTGCGCATTGAGAAGTATAAGTCCAAGAAGGTGTGGACGGCAGTCCTTTGGGATGCGGAGAATCAGAACCAACCCTACATCAAGCGGTTTGTTTTTGAGGAGTCGAAGAAGAAGCAGAGTTTCTTGGGCGAGAATCCTGAGAGCCAGCTGATTCTGTTGACTGATACTCCATACCCGCGTCTCGAACTTACCTTCCTCGAACCCGATACCTTCCGAGGACCACTCGAAGTGGATGCTGAGGAGTACATCGCTGTCAAAGGCTTCAAGGCCAAAGGCAAGCGACTCACAACCTTCGCACTCGACCAGGTACGGGAGCTGGAACCTACCCGAGTGCCTGACTCCGAACCAGAAGAGGAACCTGAGGAGGAAGTGGAAGAGGTTGTTGACCCTGATGAGGGCAAGAGTGATGATGACATCCGCGATGAGATCACAGGACAACTGAAACTTTTTTAGCCCTCTAACTTCCAAAGGGGAAAGCCATCCGGATAGAAACAATGAAACATCTATCTATTATAGTATCTGTATTCCATAGAGGTTGGGCAATAGCAATTTTGTTATTGCTGAGCCTTCATGCATACGCTCAAGAAGATGTCAACTGTCAACTGTCAACTGTCAACTGTCAACCCAACAAAGAGGTTCTCCACTCGACCCTCTTTGGTGTGGGTTGGTCGAATGTGTTAGATACTTACCTTTCCCCCTACAACTACAAAGGAACAGACTTCCGTATTCAACGGGAAACCATGCGGATGACCACACTTTGGAATGGGAACGTGTCGAACCAATCGCTCATCGACTTCAACGTGGGCTTCAACAAGAGCCATGCAGGTCATATCGATGAGTATGCTGGTGGTTTCCGCTACTCACAAGGCTGGTTCTACAACTTCATGGGAGGCAACATCGTCAATCCCGTGGAGCGTTCTTCCTCCCGATGGAACTTCGCCGCAGGACTTGTCCTCTCAGGCTATTTGGGTGGCATCTATATCGACCGAAGCGGCAACAATCCAGGACAAGTCAAAGCCGACCTGATGATGGATGCCAGCGGAATGGTGACCTACGACATGCTCATTGCCCGCCATCACTATCTGTGGCGCTATCAAGTGTCCTTGCCCTTCATCGGCATCGCCTTCTCACCTCACTACGGTGAGAGCTACTACGAGATATACACCATGGGGAACAACGGTCACAACGTTGTCTTTGCCTATCCAGGCAATATGCCCTCCATGCGCCACAAGCTGACGATTGACATCCCCATCCGACGCTACACCCTCCGAGTGGGTTATGTGGCACAAATCCAACAATCCACCTTCCACCATCTGAAGTACCACAGCTACACCCACGACTTCGTGATTGGTTTCAATAAATATCTTTATCGCCGATGAATATGATATCCATGAAAGTGAAAAGTGAAAAACGAAAAGTGAAAAATTTGCTACCGCAGTCATTTGTCCGCTGGTGGCATGCGCTTGCGGTAGCAAATTTATCACTGATCACTTTTACTTTGACCTTTTCTTGCGTCAAGGAAGAACCCTACGACAACACCCGTCAAGGGGTGTTTGAGGCAGCTTGGAAGATCTTGGACGAGCACTACTGCTTCTTCGACTACAAGCAGCAGGAACTGGGCGTGGATTGGGATGAGGTACACACTCGTTATGCCAGACAGGTGAACGAAGGGATGAACAGTGCCCAACTCTTCGAGGTGATTAGCAATATGCTCGCTGAGTTGCAGGATGGACATGTGAACCTCAGTTCTTCCTTCGACTATGGCCGCAACTGGAGCTTCTACGAGGACTACCCTGAGAACTACAACGACAGCATCGCCAAGCTCTATCTGGGACACAACTACCAGTTGGCTTCGGGTTTGAAATACATCACCCTCGACGACAATATCGGCTACGTGCGGTGTGAGACCTTCGAAGAAGGAGTGGGTGATGGAAATGTCAGTTCCATGCTCCAGATGCTCGCTTCCTGCAACGGACTCATCATCGACATCCGAGGGAATGGCGGAGGACAGCTTAACAAGGCACATACCCTGGCTTCCCATTTCACCAACGAGAAAATTCTCGTCGGATATATCTCCCACAAGACAGGTAAGGGTCACAACGACTTCTCCTCTCCCCAGGCAGAATACCTCGACCCTGCCTCCGACGGCATCCGTTGGCAAAAATCCGTTGTCGTGCTCACCAACCGAGCCGTCTATTCAGCTGCCAACGACTTTGTCAAGTGCATGAAACAATGCCCCAACGTCACCATCATGGGCGATCAGACGGGAGGCGGTTCCGGCATGCCCTTCAACAGCGACCTTCCCAACGGTTGGCACATCCGCTACAGCGCTGTCATCTTCTACGACCGCGACATGCACCACACAGAGTTTGGCATCCAGCCCGACATCACCCTCTCCATGTCCGGTGCCGATATTGCACAGAAAAAAGACACGTACATCGAAAAAGCCCGTGCTTTTTTGAACGAAAAGCGTCAGTAACCCAGATTTTTCACTTTTCAAGCGTGCTTGAAAATCATTTTTTTGTTTTTCTTTGGCCACTTTTCACTTTTTTCCGTACCTTTGCACCATCTTAATGCTCAGATGTCCACTGAACAAGCGCTTGTGGCGGAATTGGTAGACGCGCCAGACTTAGGATCTGGTATCTCCGATGTGCAGGTTCGAGTCCTGTCAGGCGCACAGACACACACACCCTACAGCAGCACCAACGCTGCCAAAAGGAAGGAGAGTTCGGCAAGCAGACAGACGGCACCACAACAATCACCCGTATAACCCTGAAGTTTTTTCCAAATGAGGAGGAAGAGAAGGGTGACGGTGAGGACAGGAGCCAACACTGCGAGCCACCAAGTGACCTCGGTGAAGAGCATCAACGGAAGGGATGGAAGCATCCCCTGTAAAGCAAGACTGACTGTTGCACCCATGCTGATGGGACGATAGACAGTCTTGTTTTTTGCTTCCTCCTCACGACGGGCGTATGGCATGAAATTGACAATCTGTGCGGAGAACATCTTTGCCAAGGGATCGGCTGCAAAAATAGCAAAGACGGCAGTCATCGGTGGCAAGGACATCAAGACACCACACAGCAACGCGAAATAGAAAATGAGGGCAATGACACCATACGTGCCGATGTGGGAGTCCTTCATGATGGTGAGGATACGTTGGCGGTCTGTTCCTCCTCCGAAGCCATCGAAGAAGTCGGCAAGCCCATCCTCATGCAAAGCACCTGTCACCCACAGACGCATCAAGACCGCCAAGATGACGGCAATAGGAAACGGCAAAATATGACACCCCAAGAAGAGGGTCACCGCCATAATGCCACCCGTAAGCCAACCCGTGAGTGGCCAATGTTCCACCACCGTGGCATATGCTTCCTTGGGAGATTGATGGAGTCGCCAAAAAGGCAGACGAGTGAAGAATATGAAAGAAGCAATTACATTTACCATTTAGCCATTTACAATTTACTGGGGTTAGAAGTATTTGGTGATGTGAGCATTGTCGAAGTTGTTCATCTCGTTCATCATGCGGACAGCAGAATCGAGAATGGGGAAAGCACAGAGGGCACCCGTTCCTTCACCCAAACGCATGCCCAAGGAGAGAAGGGGTTCGGCACCCATGAAGTCAAGCATGCGACGGTGTCCGCTCTCATCCCCACAATGTCCAAAAATCATGTAGTCCTTGGCGGCAGGATAGAGTTGACAGGCTGCCAAAGCACATGCCGTCATGATGAAGCCATCGACAAGGATAAGCATTTTCAGTTCTGCCGCACGAAGCATGGCACCTATTGCCGCCACCATCTCGAAACCGCCAAAACAGCGAATGATTTCAGAAGAGAGTTGAGCGTTGAGCGATGGGAGTTTGGTGCGGCGAATGGAATGCTTGACATGTGAATGGGAAACCTGAGCATTGAATTTGAGGAAGTTGTCGAGTGCTTTGTTCAGTACCTCACGCTTATGGGCAATGCCTGATGTGTCCAATCCTGCACCAGCACCGATACATTCATCGAGGGGAATATGACAGAAGAGGCTCATCCAAATGGAGGAAGGAGAGGTGTTGCCAATGCCCATCTCACCAATGCACAGCACCTGAGAACCTTCAGCATGGCACTCATCCGCCAAGTCGATGCCCACCTGAAGGGCACGTTCATACTCTTCTTGATTCATGGCAGGACCATAGAGGAAGTTGCGTGTGCCGTATGCAATCTTACGATTCAGGATGGCTGCATCGGTTGGAAAATCGTAATCCACCCCCACATCCACGATGCGCAGATGAAAGCCATGCTGACGGCAGAACATGTTGACACCTCCCCCACCCTTGGTGAAGTTGAGCATCTGTTGCCAAGTGACTTCACGAGGGGACACGCTGACTCCCTCACGTTCGATGCCATGATCTCCACCCAAAAGAAGATGACAAGGATGCTTCAGCGAAGGTGTGAGTGTCTGCTGAACCCAACAAACCTGCATGGCAAGGATTTCGAGACGTCCCAACGCACCTTTGGGCTTGTTGAGGTTGTCAATTTTTTTCTGGATGATGGGGCGCATAGCCTCATCAGGCGTTTCTATCTTAAATGTTTCCATTTCAATCTTTAATTCTTAACCCTTAACTTTCATTGGGATACCGCTGACCATCAAGATGACCTCATCAGCATGTTGCGCCACATATTGGTTCATCCATCCTTGCAGGTCGGTAAACTGGCGTTGGACGGCATTGTCGCTCACCCCCCCTGAACCAATCTCGTTGGTGACGAAGATGAAGGTGGCATCTTGAGCCGTGAAGCGGTCGAACTCACCCTTGAGAGCAGTAAGGGCTTTGTCCACATCTTGCAGTTCGAAAACGTAGTTGGTACACCAAAGGGTGATGCAGTCGATGACAGCCACACGTCCCGTGAGGTCATGCCGACTGAGTTCCTTCTCTTCCTCGATGTTGTCCCACTCAACACCTCGCCGCTCCTGATGCTTCACGACACGTTGACGGAACTCATCGTCCCACACATGTGCCGTCGCCACATAGACAGGATGAGGACTGAGGGAAAGGGCGAGACGTTCTGCATATTGGCTTTTGCCAGAGCGTTGACCACCAGTAATCAGGATAATTTTCTTCATATAATGATATTGTATTACATCGTAAGGAAATAGAGGCCAAGCCCGATGAGATAAATCACCAGAGGCACCAAAATAACCAAGCACTCCACGCGGCGGTTGATGCGGATGGCTATGTGCATATCGTCGGTGGTGAGGGTACGGTCGTTCTCACCGATGAATGGTTTGTCGAAGAGTTGACCGAAGTAGGTATGAGGGCCACCGAAACGACAATTGAGGATGCCGGCAAGGGCTGCCTCTGGATAGCCACTATTGGGCGAAGCATGCTTGGAGCCGTACTTGGCGACAAATCGCAACAGAGAGAACCTGCCAAAAACCGACACCATGAGGAAGGCGGTGAGACGGGCAGGGATGAAGTTGGCTACATCGTCGAGACGGGCAGCAAAGCAACCAAAGTCCTTGTAGCGGTCAGTCTTGTAGCCAATCATGGAGTCGAGGGTATTCACCATCTTGTAGGCGAGCATGCCAGGGACGCCACCAATGGCGAGCCAGAAGAGAGGGGCAATGACTCCATCGCTGAGGTTCTCAGCAAGGGTCTCAAGGGCAGCCGTTCGGATTTCTTGGGCAGAGAGTTCGGAGGTGTCACGTCCCACGATACGAGCCACCTGCTTGCGACCTTCCTCAAGGGAACGGTCAACAGCAAGGAAGGTTTGACGCACCTCACAAATCAGCGTCGTACCTGCCAAACACCAAAAGATGACGAGGGAATGGAAGATGACGAACAGGATGAGTGCGGCAGGGTCTTCGGAGATGGCAAGCAACAGAATCAAATCTATCAGGCTGGGGAGGAAAATGGCAAAAGAGACCAAGCAGATGGTGAGCAAAGCCCCTTTCTGTTTGCGATGATTACCCTTGTTCAGACGCTTCTCGCCTGATGCTATGAGTTTGCCGAAGCCCACGATGGGATGTGGCATCCACTGCGGGTCACCCAAAAGCAGGTCAAGCACCCACCCTATCAACAGCGGTAGGAAGAGCATACCACCAATCAGAAGAAAGATAGGGAATGTGTATAGCAGCGGATTCATGGGCGACGAAGGTATTGGGAGATGGCATCCACCAGCGTGTCGTTCTCATAAGGCGACTGAGTGGCAATGCGGAAATGATGAGAAGTCAGTCCACGGAAATTGGATGCATCACGAATCAGAATGCCATGCTGACGAGCCAGATAGCTCTTGAGGGCGGCAGCAGATTCTGGATGGATGGTACAAAGGAAGAAGTTGGTGGCTGTATCGAAAGTGGTAATGCCATCGAGCACCTCCAAGCGTTGGAGCAGACGTTGGGTCTCAGCCAAATAAGATGGGAGGTCAGGAATGACCTGCTGAGCATGAATGAGTAGCCACTTGCCTGCTTCGATAGCAAGGGCATTGACTGCCCAAGGACGCACCTGCTGACGAAGTGCAGCAATGAGTGAGGAGGAGGCAATGACATAACCCAAACGGATGCCAGGAATGGCGTATTGCTTGGTCATGGAGTGGAGTTGAAGGACATTGCCCATCTGTACCGCCTCTTGAGGAGTCAAAAGAGGAGAAAGGGTGTAATTCTCATAGGATTGATCGAGTACCAAGAGGTCGTGCTTTGTCGCAAGGTCTTGAACGAAAGAGAGATCAAAGACTTCGCCTGTGGGGTTATTGGGATTGCAGAGCCAACATAAAGACGCATCGTCTGTTTCCTCGTAACCAAAAAGTCGGCACGCATCCTCAAACTCGCTGAAGGTGGGGGGCAGCACTTTGAAAGTACCCTTCTCACGGAAAGTTTGGGCAATGAGGTAGATCGCATCGGTAGCTCCACTGGTCACCAAGACCTCATCAGGAGAAATTCCATATTTCTCTGCCATCATCTCCTCCAATGAACGAGGGGAGGGTTCGGGATAGGAACGAATCAAGTCGATATGACTACACAAATGCGCCTCCAAGCCCGTGAGGTTGGCATGGGCATAGATGTTGGAACTGAAATTCATTCGGATGCCCGAATAATTGTAGATATCATCACCGTGACCAGAAAGCATGGTTAAGTCAAGAGTTAAGAGTTAAAAGTTAGGAGTTAGTGAGGATTTGATAGAGGCGTTCCATGTTGAGGTGTTGGCGTACATGGTCAGCCAGCAGGTTGTATTGTTGTTCCTTGAAGGACAGGTAGTCGAAGGACTGGCTGCGTTCTGCCAATTTCTCAGCAAAGGGTTTCAAGAGTGTATCGATGAAAGCGGCATTGTCGAGGATGCCATGAATGTAAGTGCCCATACATTTGTCGGACACCCAATAGCCATCAGGAGTGCCATCATCGAAAGTGACCAACGGACGATCCTTTGCATCGTTGCAGGGATGGGTCTCGCCACAATGTATCTCATAACCCGTCATACCCCCCTCGAAGGTGACTTGGCGAGTGGTTTTCTCCTCCGTAATCGTTGTGCTGACAGGCAGAAGTCCCAATCCTGGCAGCCGTTCGATATTCCCTTCGATATGCTGAGGGTCGAGCACCTCCATGCCCATCATTTGATAACCTCCACAAATGCCCATCACCGTGGCTCCCTCACGATGAGCACGGACAAGGGCTTGTGCCACTCCATTGCGACGGAGTTCGTAGAGGTCGCTGAGGGTGGATTTCGAACCTGGCAGAATGATGATGTCACTCTTCAGAAGATCGTCGGTATTGTTGGTATAGAAGAGGTGTACTCGTGGGTCTCGTTCCAAAACATTGAAATCGGTGAAATTGGAGAGATGACGCAACAGCACTACGGCAACACTTACTTTGTTGGCAGTAAACTGTTCACTTTTAACTTTTAACTTTCCACTCAGATCCACACTATCCTCTTCCTCTATATGGATGTCCTTGTAGTAAGGCACCACACCCAAGACTGGCACGCCACAGAGGTCTTCCAACATCTTTCGTCCATCTTCAAAGAGACGCAAGTCACCCCGAAACTTATTGATGATGATGCCCTTGATGCGTTGATGGTCTTCTGGCGTCTGCAAGGCAATGCTGCCATAGACGGAAGCAAAGACCCCTCCCCTATCAATGTCACCCACCAGAATCACATCGGCATCAGCGTGACGTGCCATCGGCATATTCACAAGGTCATGATCACGAAGGTTCAATTCGGAGATACTGCCAGCACCCTCCATCACAATCGGATTATATCGAGCATTCAGTCGGTCGAAAGCGGCACAAACCTCATGACGAAAGTCAATCATGGGGATATTAGGATGAATAGGCTTGGATGGAGCTTTTCTCCAGAAGTCATATGCATCACGATTGCCAATAGGTCTTCCGTTCAGCACCACCTGGCTGGTATGGTCACTCTGAGGTTTCAGAAGGAGAGGATTCATGTCGGTATGGCAAGGAACACCTGCGGCTTCGGCCTGCACGGCTTGAGCACGTCCTATCTCCAATCCTTCAGGTGTGGCGTAGGAATTAAGCGCCATGTTCTGCGCCTTGAATGGAGCGGGATGATAGCCATCCTGCAAGAAGATACGACACAAGGCGGTGGCAAGAATGCTCTTGCCCACATCGCTGCCCGTACCTGCCAACATGATGGGATGAAGTCGTTTCATAAACCAGCAATATCTCCTATATTATATAAATGTGTATAACTCGCCAACACGTTCTTGTACCTAAACACGGGGGTGGGAACAAGGTTATCCTTGGCATCATAGACCTGCACGATAGATTGGGGCACCTCGTCAAGGAACTGCGTATAATGGAACTCATGTCCTCGATACTCCTTTCCGTCGAGGATAAAGCGGCGATAACCCAAAGAGAGTTTCCTATCTGTCTTTCGTGCCGTTATCTTGTAAGGTAACACACCACACATGGGGAACTCACCTATTCCCGCTGACGCGCCTACCCGTTGCCTTTCATCAGTCACGATGCTCTGGCACAGGTACATCATGCCGCCACACTCTGCGAATATCGTTCCTCCCCGTTCAGCATAGTCACGGATACGCTGACGTGTCTGTTCCATTTTCACCAATACCTCCAGATGTTTCTCGGGGTAGCCGCCTGGCAGGTAAAGCAGGTCGCAATCGGTCAAGTCGGGCACCTCTTTCTCGGGATCGAAGAATGTGATGCTTTTCCCTTCGCTTGCCCATCGGTCAAGGTTCTCCTGATAATAGAAAGAGAACGATTCGGCATTTCTTGCCATCACAACTGTAAAAGTCTTTCCCATTGTACGTTCTCCTCTAACAGTTTTACCAATGTCTCGTTCTTCGTCTCTTCTGAGAAATCCAATCCCAGATAGCGTGAACCTTGTTCCAGGTCGGCATTCTTTGGCAACCATCCGAAGCACTCCACCTGCAAATCGTCACACACCTGCTGCAACATTTCCCGATGACGTTCAGAACCTACCTTGTTGAAGATGACTCCTGCGACACGTACATCCTCACGGAAATGGAGGAAGCCCGACAACAAAGCCGCCACTGAGTAGGCAGCCGACTTGGCATCCACCACTAATACGACTGGCACATCGAGCACACTTGCAATCTCTGCCGATGAACCTCGGTCTCGATCATAGCCATCGAACAACCCCATCATTCCCTCCACAATGCAGATGTCGGCATCTTGACCATACTTCTCAAAGAGTTCCTTCACATGTTCCTTCGAGGCCATGAAGGTGTCGAGGTTAATACTCGGACGTCCACACACAACTGCATGGAACTTCGTGTCAATGTAGTCTGGACCACATTTGAAGGGTCGTACCTTCATCCCTTTCTGCACAAATAACGCCATCAGTCCTCGGGCAATCGTTGTCTTGCCTGAGCCACTATGAGGTGCCGATATGAGGAAAGAATGCTTCATGACAGTGCAAAAGTAGAAAAAATATTCCGATTATTATGATGGATTCCTGAAAAAGTTGTATATTTGCCGCTGAATTGGTAATCGATGCATATCGATGCAAGGGAATCCGGTGCAAATCCGGAGCTGTACCTGCAGCTGTAATCCTCTTTTATAACGCCTGTTCATCAAAGCCACTGAGGAATCGGGAAGGCGAACAGGCTGGAGGAAAGCCAGAAGACCTGCCAAGACCTATAAAATGTACACACGCACAGGACTATGCGTACACATAAACAGAGACATAGAAGAAGATGGATGATGGGCTGGGCACTCATGTGTCTCACCCAGACATTGTTGGCACAAGACATCGTGCAGGGTGATTCGCTGCAGGAGGTGGTTGTGACAGGTACTGGTACCCAGCACCTGCTGAAGGATGCGCCTGTACAGACGGAGGTGATCGATAAGCAGATGCTGAAGAACTTCTCAGGCAGTTCGCTGGCAGACATCCTCTCTGGTCTGACAGCATCGTTTGCCTTCAACGAGGGCGATATGGGCAGTCAGATGCAGATGAACGGACTGGGCAACAACTACATACTAATCCTTATCGACGGCAAACGCATTCACGGAGACAGTGGTGGAGAAAATGACCTCGGACTCATAGACCCGCACAACATCGAGAAAATAGAAATTGTGAAGGGAGCTTCATCGGCACTTTACGGAAGTGATGCCATCGCTGGTGTGGTGAACATCATCACCAAGAAGCACAGCACCGAGGGATTCCTTTTCGAGAACACCACAAGAGGAGGTTCTTATGGAGAATTGCGCCAGCACAACGGCATTGCTCTGAACTTCGGCAAACTAAGCAGTTACACCAACTTCCAGTTGCAGCATAGCGATGGATGGCAGAACACCTCTCGGGAAGACCCCCATCAGACGGAGTTTGTCATCACCGACTCGCGCAACAAGACCGTGAACCGATACACCAACTGGCAAGTGGCAGAGCACCTCACCTATACGCTCAACAAAGACATTGAACTCTACGCTGACGGCACGCTCTACCGCAAGCGCATCTACCGACCCAGCGGCAAGCATCCAGGGGTGGACGTCAAGACTTTCGACATGCGCTACAACAATGCCTCGGCTTCTGTTGGTGGCAAGTGGAAACTGAACGACACCGACCTCATCACCCTCGATGTGGATTGGAACCGTCATGCTTATTACTATGAATTCACCGCTGTCACGCTAACCGATGGGTATGTGAACGGACAGCCTACCTCATACTTCCCCTACTACCCTGGGCAACACCAATTGCAGAGTGATCAGCAACGGACAATGGCACATCTGAAGGGAGTGTTCACCCTGCCACACCACCAGCGTCTGAGCACAGGCATGGAGTGGCGTTACGACTGGCTGAAAGCACCGAATCGGGTGGAAGGAGGTAAGGCCACAGACAACACGGAGGCGCTCTATGTGCAAGACGAATATGATCCAGTGGAGTGGTTCAATGTGACAGCAGGATTGCGTTTGAATAAGAATCAGCAGTTCGGTTGGCACCTCACGCCCAAAGTATCCACGATGATCAAGTGGGCAGACCTGCGCATTCGTGCCACATGGAGCCAAGGTTTCAAAACCCCTACTCCAAAGGAACTCTATTACCAGTATGTGCGCAACATGAACGGCACCTATCTCTTCCTCGGCAACACCAACCTGAAGCCTCAGGCCAGCAACTATTTCTCGTTAGGCTTCGAATACAATCACGGAGGATTCTCCGTCACTGCCACAGGCTACTACAACCAGGTGAACGACATGATTTCCCTCGTCACCATTCCCAACAACGAAGCGCCCATCGACTTATACACAAAGTATCTTCCCATCAAAACACGACGTTACCAGAATTTGGAATCGGCCAAGACATACGGAGCGGACGTGACCCTGCGTTACCGCATCAATAAGGAGTGGACTGCAGGACTCGCATACAGTTATTTGGACACCGATGCGGAGATGTATGATACGGAAGATGATGTGTTAAAGAGTGTGGTCATCGATGGTATGGCACACCACAAGGGTAACTGCTATGTGACTTGGAACCACACGATGAAGAACGAGAACACGTGGGGGGCAGGTATTTATGGACGTGCATCGACCAAACGATATTACCAGCTCAACGGCAACGGCAAGGGCTATCAGTTGTGGCGACTGACAGGCAACTATGCGTTCAGTGCCAAGCGTGGCAAACAAAGGCCACTCAACTTTAATGTGGAGGCAGGCATTGATAATATATTTAATTATGTGGACAAGACCGACCACGGCTTGCATCTTGGCACTACTACGCCAGGCATCACCGTGTATGCTGCTTTTACCATCCGATTCAATCATGGCAAAAAACTTTTCAATAACTATAAGTCTAACTCTTTAAATCAAAACGACAATGAAAATTTCGATTAAGCGAGAGCAGAACAAGCAGGCTTGCTCTGCCGAGAGTAAGAAATTTGGGATGAAATCCAACACAATTAAGTTTCTCATGGCGGCTGCAGTAGCCCTCATGACGGCTATGAGCTTCACCGCTTGTAGCAGCGACGATGATGACAACTCATCAAACTATCAGAAGTATCAACAAGAAGTGACTAACATGGTCAACAAGCAGAAGAAGAACGACAAGGTGATCCTGATTGTTGCTTTCGGTTCCACTTGGCAGCAGGCGTACGACACCTTCGAGAAAGTGGTGGACGACTACAAGGCCAACTTCTCGGGTTGGGATGTTTACCTTTCTTTCTCTTCCATCGAGTGCATCAACAATGCCCGTGCTGGTGAGAATGTGGCTCCTAAAGATTATTATGATCCAGAGCACTGGCTCAATGCCATTGGTCAGGCTGGCTACAAGCAGATTGTGGTGCAGTCTTTGCAGGTAATCCCTGGTGAGGAGTATCGCAATGTGCGTGACTCGTATGTCAAGAACTTCATGAACAACAAGAACGGCAACTTTACCACAGCCTATATGAAGTCACTCGACCAGAACGTGGTGATTGGCACTCCACTGATGGCTGAGGAGAGCGATGCAGAGAAGCTTGCCAAGGTGCTGAACAATGAGTCCGACATCAAGGCAGCCGCTGCTGAAGGTATTGTGGCATTCATGGGTCATGGTAATCCAGAAGGTTACGACTACTATGGTGGCAATATCCGCTATGTGCAGTTGGAGCAATATCTCCGTGCCCTTAATAAGAACTACTATGTGGGCACTGTTGACATGGAGCAGACATTGGTGAATGACGTGCTGGCAAATATCGCTGGACGTGACGTCACTTATGAAGTTGGTGCTATCAGCTTGGACGTTAACTACCCGGCCAACACTGCCACCAAGGCACAACTGTTCGTACTGATGTCCATCGCCGGTGACCATGCCCACAACGATATGGCTGACGAAGATGACGAGGAAAGCTGGTTCTCCATGTTCAATGAGAAGGGCATCGAGACAGCAGCATATGAAACCACCTTCAAGGAGGCTTGTCTGAAGGGTTACAAGGCAGGCGACGAATACATCCCCGCACTTGCTGAACGTGCTGCTGTGCGCAAACTCTGGATGAACCACACTCGTGAGGCCATCAACAAGTTGGGCACTGAGGATGCCCTCTCTACGCCGACTACAGCGCCTGATGAGGAATAAGCAAGGGTATTTCCATTCAATATCAATGATAAAAAAAGTGTTTTTCGTGGCGGCACTCTCATGCGGGGGCGCCGCTTTTGCCCAAGTACATAGGATGGAGCGTGTGGACTCCACTGTGACGGAACGCATCTACAACCTCAATCCTGTGGTGGTAACGGGATCTGGACATCATCAGCGGTTGAAATCGACTGCCACTCCTGTACGAGTGCTGTCGGCTCAAGAGATACATGAGCAAGGCATCAGCACCTTCGATGGAGCATTGACCCGTATGATGCCACAGGTATCGATGGCACCCAATTCGATGGGCACTTTCCTTCGTCTGAATGGACTGGGCAACAAGTACATCCTCATCCTCATCAATGGACAGAAGTTGACGGGCGATATATCGAATAATGTGGATTTGAACCGCATCAACATGTCGAGAGTCAAGCGCATCGAGGTACTGGATGGTGCGGCATCGTCACTGTATGGTTCGGATGCCATCGCTGGTGTCATCAATATCATCACCGACCAGCCCACACAGAACCTCGTTTCGGTGGAAAGTAACACTCGTGTCTCTGGCAAGGGACAACTGACGGAGGCGGTCACACTCGACATCTTCACGCATGGCTTCGGTTCCTACACCTCGTTCACTCATGACCGTGCTGACAGTTACCAGAACAACCATCTGGAGTATGTGAAGGGGTCGGACACTGAGACACAGCCAACCATTGCACCACTCTATACAGGTTATCGTTCCAATCTCGTAGGACAGAAATTCACCTATTCGCCCAATGACAAATTGGCCTTGAATAGTGGTTTCGAGTATTCCTATAAAATGACGGATCGCCCCGACACTCGTGCCGACATCACGGGAGGTACTGACTATGAGATGCGGTACAAGGGCATCCGATGGAATGCTGGCGGCATCTACAAGTTCACACAGAAGAACTCTCTGCAAGCGACTTTCACTGCCGACCGCTTCCGATATGGTAAGGAATATGATGTGGAAAACAAGACTTATCAGGTAGGCGACTATATTCTCTCGAAGAGTCAACATGCATACGAAGCTGACATCAAATCCATTCTTGGATTGGTCAGAACTGGTACAACCATCTTCGGAGCAAACTGGCGCAGGGACGAACTCGAAGCCAGTTCCGGAAACATCGACAAAGGGGTATATACCATCGCCCTCTATGGACAGCATGAGCAGAAGTTCCTCCATTGCATGACTGCCACAATAGGGGCTCGCTACACACATCATCAAACTTTTGGCGACCACTTCACGCCCAAGGCAACGCTGATGTATTCCCAACAGGCTTTCAATCTCCGTGCCACTTACTCCGCTGGTTTTCGTGCACCAGGACTGGATGAGCTTTACTACCATTATTATGCTGTCAATCGTGGTAAGCCCCAAATCAGTTTCGGAAATCAGAACCTAAAGCCCGAGAAGAGCAATTACTTTGCCCTCAATGCAGAATACCACACGGATATGCTATTGGTGAGCGTGACGGGTTACTTCAACCGCATCAATGACATGGTCGTCAAAGAGAACATTGACATTGAGCAAACTTCGCTTGCCGTGCTCCAAGGAGAGTTTCCTGAAATGACCACAGATGAAGCAACCAAGTTGGAACGCTATGCCCTCTACCAAAACAGTGACAAGGGAGATGTGAAGGGTGTACAGGTAAATGTATCAGCCAACCTCTTCCGAGGTTTTAATCTCTGTGCCAATTGGGCTTACACTTATGCTCGAACCCAGAGCGATGGTAAATGGAGCGTGCTGGAGCGCAGCATTAGAAATACGGCTACCATTGCTGCCAATTACCACCATGCATGGCACAAATATGCCCTCAACATCAACCTCAATGGCCGTCTCCAATCCAGCACCTACTACACTGGCTCATACGAAGATGCCCCAGGCTATGGTCTATGGAATCTCAACACCACCCATACGTTCGACTGCTCTCAGTTCCTGCTCGAACCCAGCCTCGGCATCGATAACATCTTCGACAAGACAGACCACCGCATTGACTCCTCCATCCGTAAGGTTGCACTCTACCATCCAGGTCGAATGCTCACTGTTGGTCTCAAAGTGAAGTTCAAGCAATAACCTCTTCAATCGCTTGGAGCGTATTGAAATAATCACTATCTTTGCCGCCGTATGAAAAAGATTATCGTTGCAGGCATCGGGCCAGGTAGCCCTGAAGATATCACGCCAGCAGTTATCAAAGCTGTGGGTGAGGCAGATGTGGTCGTTGGCTACAAATACTATTTTCAATTTATCACACCTTATCTGAAAGAAGGGTGCGAGTGTATCGACACAGGCATGAAGCATGAACGCGAACGTGCGGAACAAGCCTTCCAACTCGCAGAACAAGACAAGACTGTTGTGGTCATCTCTTCTGGCGATGCTGGCATCTATGGTATGACACCGCTGATTTTTGAGATGAAGCGGGAGCGGCACAGCGACATCGATGTGGAGGCTTTGCCAGGCATTTCGGCTTTCCAGAAGGCGGCATCCCTGCTCGGTGCACCAGTGGGACATGACTTCTGTGTCATCTCCCTCAGCGACTTGATGACTCCGTGGGAAGTCATCGAACGGAGAATCAAAGCCGCAGCTATGGGTGACTTCGTGACGGCAGTATATAACCCGAAATCGAACGGACGATACTGGCAACTCTATCGTTTGCAGGAGATTTACCTGAAGTATCGAACTGCGGAAACACCCGTTGGTTATGTGCGCCAAGCTGGCAGAGAGGAACAGGAAATCAAGGTAACGACCCTCGGCGAATTCGATCCAGAGGCTGTGGATATGTTTACTGTCATCCTGATTGGTAATTCGCAATCGTATATTACTGATGAGAAAATCATTACGCCTCGTGGCTACTATCGTGAGAAGCAAGAGTCCGACGTGAAGCCTGGGCAGCAGATTATGATAGAGTCGTTCCGCACCATCAGTAGTGAGCTGAGACGGAAAGACTATCCTTTAGACCATCTATGGGCTCTGCTCCACGCCATCCATACCACTGCCGATTTCGATATGGAGAGGATTCTCTATACGGATGACCATGCCGTAGAGGCGTTATATAATAAGGTTAAGGACGGCTCGCTGAAAACGATTGTGACAGATGTGACAATGGTGACCAGTGGTATCAGAAAAGGTGCATTGCAACGGCTCGGAATAGAGACGAAGTGCTATCTCAGTGACCCACGTGTTGCAGAAATGGCAACGGAGACGGGCATCACGAGAACACAGGCAGGCATCCGTCTCGCCGTACAGGAACACCCAGATGCACTCTTCGCCTTCGGCAATGCTCCCACTGCCCTCATGGAACTCTGCGACCTCATTTGTAAAGGTAAAGCCCATCCGGCTGGCATCATCGCCGCACCTGTCGGCTTCGTCCATGTGAAGGAATCCAAGCATATGGTCAAACCATTCCGCAATATTCCAAAGATTATCGTTGAGGGCAGAAAAGGCGGTTCGAATCTTGCCGCCACGCTCTGCAATGCCATCCTCACTTTCGATGACGCGGCACAACTAAAACCAGGACGAGACTTATGAAGACATGTGATATCATAGGGATAAGCGACAGTCACAAACAGTGGTTCCCTCCAGAGGTGATGGACATCATCAAATGTGGAAGGGTATTCTCTGGCGGTAAGCGTCATCACGAAATCGTCGCATCACTGCTACCAGAAGGTGCTGTGTGGATAGACATTACCGTTCCTTTGGATCATGTGTTTGAGCAATATGAACATTATGACCACCTTGTCATCTTTGCTTCAGGTGATCCGCTCTTCTTCGGTTTTGCCAACACGGTACAGCGTGAGTGCAAGAATGTGACGATGAAGGTGTTCCCATCCCTCAACTCACTTCAGATGTTGGCTCATCGGATGGGCGTGGCTTATCACGATATGCATACAGTGTCTCTGACAGGCCGTGACTGGCAACAACTGGACGAGGCCCTGATTCATGACGAAACGATGATAGGATGCCTGACCGACAGGACAAAGACACCACACACCATCCATCAACGTATGACAGAATACGGTTATACGAACTACCGCATGACAGTCGGGGAGCATCTGGGCAATGAAGAAAAAGAACGTGTAAGTTCCTACGACGAACAGACCACGTATGACCATCCTAACTGTATCATTCTGCAACAGACATCCCAACGTGTACGACCGTTCGGCATCCCCGATTGCGAGTTCACGCTCCTTGATGGTCGCGAGAAGATGATCACCAAGATGCCCATCCGTCTCCTCACCCTCCAAGCCCTCGACTTGCCAAAGAGACATGTGCTCTGGGACATCGGTTTCTGCACAGGAAGTATCTCCATAGAGGCACGCTTGCAGTTTCCTCATCTGCACATCGAAGCCTTCGAAATACGTCCTGAATGCGAAGCAATCATATATGAAAACGCACGCAAGTTCGGAGCTCCAGGCATTAACGTGAATATCGGAGACTTCCTCGAAACAGACATATCTTCACTTTCCCGTCCTGATGCCGTATTTATAGGTGGACATGGTGGGCGACTAAAAGAGATCATGGCAAAAGTCTTGACTGTCTTGACAGACGATGGCATCATCGCCTTCAACAGCGTCACCTCATCTGCTGTTCCAACCAACAGCCACCAACTCTGGGACGAAGCCTGCCAAGAACTGGGTCTGCATCAACAACCATCCCTCCGCATCCAACTCAACGACTATAACCCCATCGAGATACTGACATGCAAAAGATAGCCATCATCCCCATCAGCGAGGCTGGCGACAAAATAGCTGCGACCTTGCAACGTCAACTGAATGCCAAGACCATTCAGCGTACAGAAGTAGGTGAAGAATGGAAGCGACAGAATGCCTTCATCTTCATCGGAGCTATGGGCATCTGCGTAAGAACCATCGCCCCATTTGTGGAAGACAAGCATACCGACCCTGCCGTTGTCTGTGTTGACAGTCTGGGAAAGAACGTCATTTCCGTGCTTTCTGGTCATGTGGGAGGAGCCAATGACCTGACAAAAGAAATCGCTTCCATTCTTGATGCCTATCCCGTCATCACCACCCAGAGCGACAATGCAGGTTTGTGGGCACTCGATACCTTTGAAAAGCGTTTTGATTGGCCTGTTGCCAGCGATATTGAAGATATGAATGACTGCATCTTTGCTTTTGTCAATCGCCAACCCACAGCCCTGCTTTTGGATGTGAGAGACGAGGGCACTGACTATTTGGAGAAGACGCTTCCTGCCCATGTGAGCCTCATCAATCATATAGAAGAAGCGACTCCCAACAAATACAAACTTCTCATCATCGTATCGCCACGCAATCTACGTTACCCAACGGATATACTGGTGCTGCACTTTGTGCCGATGGTGGGAACGATCGGTTTTGGCTTGGCGCACCATCCACAGGATTACGAACGGATTTACGATGAGATAGACGAAGCTTTTGCTGATTGTGGCATCCTGCCCTGTGCCCATCGCTATTGCACCATCGACGTAAAAGCCGATGAGCCATTCGTAGAAGAGTTGACAGATAAATATGGCGAAGAAGTGGTTTTCTTCACTGCCGATGAACTGGCAAAGGTAGAGGTTCCCAACCCAAGCACTACGGTTGAAAAACACGTTGGCACTCCCAGCGTCTGCGAAGCGGCAGCCATCTTAGGTTCCAATCATGGCAAACTCATCATTCCCAAAATCAAAGGGAAGAACTGGACTGCCGCCCTTGCCATCGATAGGAAACATCTACAGCCCCACCCCCATCCCCTCCCTACAGGGATGGGAGTGGATACTGCTGACAAAACCATATACTCCCCTCCATCACAGGGAGGGGTCGGGGGAGGGTCTGCCCATATTGAGATTGTAGGGGCTGGTCCTGGCGATCCCGACCTCGTTTCTGTTCGTGGACGAAAGATGTTGGAGCAAGCAGACCTCATCCTTTATGCTGGATCTCTTGTGCCCAAGGAACTGACCGCATGCCACAAACCTGGTGCCGTTGTCCGCTCCTCTGCCGACATGAATCTCGAAGAGCAATGCGCCCTGATGAAAGAGCACTATGACCAAGGACACTTCATCGTTCGGCTTCACACAGGCGACCCCTGCATCTTTGGTGCCATCCAAGAGCAGATGGCGTTCTTCGACCAGCACCAGATGTCCTACCACATCACCCCAGGCATTTCATCCTTTCTGGCCGCTGCTGCCGAACTCCGCAGCCAGTTCACCATCCCCGAGCGTACCCAGACCATCATCCTCACCCGAGGCGAAGGCCGCACTCCCATGCCAGAAAAGGAAAAACTGCACCTCCTCGCCAAGAGCCAATCCACCATGTGCATCTTCCTCTCTGCCGCCATTGTGGACGATGTACAGCGCGAACTCCTCCAAGAATATCCGGCCGACACACCCGTTGCTGCTTGCTACCACCTCACATGGCCAGACCAGAAGATATATCGTGGTCAGCTCAAAGACCTTGCCCAAATCGTCCACGACAACCACCTGACCTTGACCACCATGCTCGTGGTGGGTGAAGCCATCGACAACCGAGAAGGTCTTTCAGAACTCTACAACAAGCACTTCACCCATCTCTTCCGTCAAGGTGACAAATCGTAAATAATCATGGTATTAGTATTCGGAGGAACCACCGAAGGTCGCAAGGCCATTGAAGCGCTGGAAGAGGCTGGCAGCACGTTCTACTACAGCACCAAGACGGGTGAGCAGGACGTGCCCTTGCATCATGGAGTGGCTGTGAGTGGCGCTATGGATGCAACTGCCATGATGACCTTCTGTCAAGAACACAGCATCAAACTTTTGGTCGATGCAGCCCATCCATTTGCAGAGGTACTGCATCAGACAGTGGCGGAAGTGGCGGAGAGACTGCATCTCCCTGCTATACGCTTCGAACGCATCTTCCCACCGAGAGAGGTGGACATCACGTGGATTGATGATTATTCCGATCTCTACTCCAAAGTCCTTGGAGGAACGCTCCTTGCCACGACGGGTGTACAAAGCATTTCCAAACTGAAGCCCTTGGAAGCACAGGGGGTTCGTGTTCTCTACCGCATTCTGAACAGAGAAAGCAGCATCAACTTAGCCCATCAGCAGGGTGCCACCGATGAACAATTGTGCTTTTACCCCAACACGGCTGATGCAGATGCCATCCTGATGAAAGAAAGCGGTCTCTCTGGCGGTTTCCTGGAGAAGGTGGAAGAGGCCAGAAAGCTGGGCATGCAGATGTATGCCATCAAAAGACCTGAAACGCCCAAGGTGTTCCATTGCGTGAACGGCGAACACGGACTTCGACGCATGGTGGAGAAGCTACTGCCAGAATTCTATCCCCTCCACAGCGGACTCACCACAGGCACCTGTGCCACAGCGGCAGCGGTGGCAGCAACAACACGCCTGCTCAAAGGAGAGATGCCCAACGAAGTACCTGTTATTCTTCCGAATGGCGAGACCATCCCTGTGCCCGTTGGTTTTGCCAACGGGTATGCCTATTGCATCAAGGAGGCAGGTGATGATCCCGACGTGACCGATGGCATCGAAATAAGAGCCAAGGTAGAAGCCTCCGACCACTTTGAAATATGTGCCGGTGTCGGCGTCGGCAGGTTCACCCTCCCTGGCTTCGACTTTCCCCCTGACTCCCCAGCCATCAACAAAGCGCCCCGCCAAATGATTCGCCAGAATTTGGAGAAACTGTCAACTGTCAATTGTCAACTGTCAATTACTATATCAGTCCCCCAAGGCAAAGCCATTGCCCACCGCACTTTCAATCCTCGCCTCGGCATCGAAGGTGGCATCAGTATCATTGGTGTCTCAGGCATCGTCAAGCCCTTCAGCGAGGAGGCTTTCATCGAGAGCATCCGCAAGTGCATCAACGTCGCCATCGCCTCCGGCACCGACCGTATTGTACTCCACAGCGGCATGAAGAGCGCAGGTTTCCTGCAGAAGTACTATCCCAACCTGCCCCCACAGGCTTTTGTGGAGTATGGCAATGCCATCGGTGAGACCCTCAAAATGGTGGAAGACGGATTAAAGAAGCCCTTCTCCCCCAACTCCTCGCCCCTTGACCCTCGCCCCTTGACCCTCCAAACCACCCTCGGCATCATGCTCGGCAAGGCGGTGAAACTGGCAGAAGGGCATCTTGACACCCACAGCAAAAAACAGACGATGAACAAAGCATTCATCGTCCAGATGTTAGAAGAGTCGGGCTGTGATACCAAGGTCATTGAACAAGTGGCAAGCATCACCTTGGCACGCGAACTCTGGGGCATCATTCCCTCCGAGCAGATAGAAACCTTTTGTCTCACAGTCATCCGCCACTGCATGGAACATTGCATCCCCCTCCTCCCCCACGGCGACCTCACCATCCTTCTGATAGATGATGATGGCGGCATCCATTAAATTCTAGGACTTTTGCTTCATCGAGCGTGGACTTTTGCACGAAAGTGTGGGACTTTTGATGAAAAGTCTTGCAACTTCTTCACGAAAGTCTTAGGACTTTTGAGTGAAAGTCTTGCAAATTTTAGCTGAAAGTCCCTGCTCAATTCCATCATCGGACGTGCTCAATCGTTTCATCGAGCATGCTCAGTTCAAACATTGAGCGTACTCAGTTCAACTATCAAGCGTGCTCAGCTTTTTTATTCGTGACTGATCAATTATCAATTGGGGGCACTCAGTTGTCCAATCTGGTGCACTCAGTCCTCCGTCCGCATCCGTGCGTACCATTGCCTGATCACAGGTCCATCCGCCGCCTCACGGAATCTCCGTCGCGACGTTTCATGTTCATTCCTTTTCTTTTTCATTCTATTCTGTAGTTTTGTTATTGTCATGAGATAAAAAAAACCTCACCCGTGTTTGAGTGAGAGCTGTGATACCAGCCTTCGTTAGAATTTAAGGCTTTTCTTCAACATGCATAATCGGTGAAAGAACCATAATGCTGTCATTCGTCGAGTCTTTACACCTAAACATAATAGGCTGGGAATATTTCATTCGGACAATTTTCCCTCCTAACTGTCCAGGTTCCCATTTAGGCATCTTCTTAATAATACGAAGGGCTTCTTTATTTAACCTTGAGTCCACTGATTTCGCTATACTTAAATTGGTAAGGCTTCCATCTGTTTCCACATAAAAGCTAACAACAACGCGTCCCTCTACTCCTTCTTCCTTCACACATTTTGGATAGCACATATTGCGTTTAATAAATTCCAATACGGCTTTATCACCTCCTGGGAAACGTGGGCATATCTCGTAAGGTTCGCCGTCGGAATGTTGCGCGTTCGCGGTGAGAACAGCGAACACGGCAAATAATGCTGTAATGATGGTTTTCTTCATGTTTATTTCTTTTGATCTACGATATATCCACTTTCCTTCACGATATCATTATGCTGGCCTGTTGCAAGCTGATAGAACAGCTGATAGGTTGTGCTTGACTTGTCAATGTCGGCACGAACGCTGGCCATGACGTGGGTCACGTAGGGATAGCTTTCGTTCTCAATGGTCTGTTTGCTGGGCATGATGCCATTAACGCCAATAACTTGTGTACGTATTTCTTATTCCATTGATTGATGACGGCGGAACAATACACTCGCTATGATGGGAGCTCCGACGAGAGCCGTGACAGAATTGACGGGTAGTGCTCCCTCAAAGCCTGGCATACGTGCAATGAGATTGCATATCAATGCCAAAGCTGCGCCAGTAAGCATCACGGCAGGCATCAGGATGCGGTGATCGCTTGTCCGAAAAAGGGCACGGCATAGATGGGGTACAGCTAAACCGATGAACATGATTGGACCACAGTAGGCGGTGACGATGGCAACGAGGATTCCCGAACTGCTGATGGTCAGAAGGCGTGCCCGACGCAGGTTCAGACCCAAGTTGCTGGCATAGTAATCACCCAGAAGGAGCAGATTCATAGTCTTGGACAGCAGCATGCTCAGCGGCAGCAACCCTGTCATCAGTCCGACGAAAAGCATCATCCGGTCGCCACTGACACGAGCGAACGAACCTAAGCCCCACACCACGTATGCCTTCACGTCCTCTTCGGCAGAGAAGAATTTCAGCACACCAATGATGGCTGTGGCGAGATAGCCGATCATCACACCAATGATGAGCAGGGTGACATTTCCCTTCACCTTCTGCGACACATACAGAATCAGCGCCATCACCGCCAAAGCTCCCACAATGGCTGCCACCGACATGGCGGCATCACCGAGATAGCCCAAACGGCTCAGCGCCACACCTCCCAACGAACCTGACATCAGCACCACGAAAGCAACACCCAACGACGCGCCATTGGAGATGCCCAATACCGATGGTCCTGCCAGCGGATTGCGAAACACCGTCTGCATCTGAAGACCGCTCACTGCCAAACCTGCACCTGCCACCGTGGCTGTCAAAGCTTGGGGCACACGTGAACTGAGGATGATGTTGCGCCAGATTTCTGACCCGCTTTCATCCCCTATCAAGATGCACAGGATGGCATCAACAGGAATCTTCACCGTGCCCAGCAGAAGGTTGAGCACGAAAAAAACCACTGTGGTGAGGAATAGGACAATGAACTTGGAGAGTGTGCGCATGAGGCTATTTCAATAATTGATAGTAACGTGGCGTGTAATCGGAAGGCATCAGTTCTGGATGGAAGATTGCCACCAGGTCTTCGAGCACAACATCTGGGCGAACAGGAGTCTCTTCGTAGTAGGGCGTCTGTTTCATGTTGCAATAGATCACATGCTTTTCCTTGAAAGCCTTGAAGAGTTCGTTCCTCGGCTCCGATGACTTCAATGCCTCGTAAGAAAAATCCCCAGGGTAACTGTTCAGAATGCGCCAGTAATCAGCATTGGCAGCCGTGGCATACATCTGCTCATATTCTATCGGCACACCGCCCGTATTGTCATCCTTGAGGATATACTCGGCTCCAGCATCGCGAAACATTTGTGCCAAATGGTTCTTGCCTCCCACAGCAAACCAGTTGCCGCCATGCATCTCACCGCTAAAGACGGTAGGACGCTCCGTGGTCTCCTTCGCCACCTTCTCTGCCAAAGTCAGGTAGCGCTGTTTTATTCCGTCAAACAGACTATCAGCTTCTTTCTCCTTGCCAATGAACAGCGCCACATACTTCACCCACTCCGCCTGTCCAAGAGGATGCGGCTCCTTATAACCCAAGTGTGGCACGAGCGTCACACCCGTCTCCTTGATGGCATCATACCCACCACGTTTGAAGGGCGAGATGAAGATGACCTCAGGATTGGCTGCCAGAATCAACTCCGTATCGAATTCGCCCTCCATACCAATCTTCACGATTCTTCCATCATCCACACGCTGGCGGATGTCCTTATCAAAAAGATTTTTCGTGCCCGTGATACCCTTCACCACATCCAATGCATCCAAGGCCGTGAAGTTCGACAGCTGCAGCATCGTCATGACGAGTGTTCGCTCCACTGGCACCTCCACCTTCGTGTATCCTTCAGGCACATCAGCCTGCGTTCCCTTCTGCACCAAGGCAAAATGATAACTCACAGGCATCTTGTCCTCGTCCGTCTGTGGGTCAGCCACATCAACCAGCCTCACCCCATTCTCCAACGTCTTCACCTGAAAGCCCTTGGCATATTCCAACGGCATCACCGATGCTGAGTCCTCACTCACCATATCTTGTTTCCAAGTCTGTTTCTGTCCACATGCCACACACAGCAACACGCCCACAAAAACCATTACATTCCTTATTGTTCGCATATCTTTCATTTTATAGTTCTCCTACATCCACCAATCCGTTCATCACCACATAAATAATAATATCTGCCAATGAACGGGCACCCAACTTCTCCATGATATTCTTCCGATGCGTGATGACGGTCGTCACACTGATACAAAGTCTATCAGCTATCTCCTTGTTGATGTAGCCTCGTGCCAACAGGATCGCCACCTCAATCTCACGCTGAGAGAGCAGGCTTTGGCTTTGAGGGAGTTGAGGGGGCATTTCTCCATGAGCAGGCATTCCATGTGGATGACCTTTCCGATGGACAGCCAACAACGACTTCACCAATGCGCTCTCAGGTTGACACACATTCAGCGTCGGAACCCCTACCACCTGCAGTTCGCCATTCACCAACACGATGACCCGTCTTCCATTCTCCCTGAAATATGCCACATGTTCGAAATAGATGCGCGACGCCACAAAATAATGGACGAACTGCCCATGGTCAGCCGCCTGCAAATCAGTGAAGGAGATGAAGCAATTCACCTCCACCCCGGGGATGATGTCAGCAAGAATGGGTTGGAGTCCCAATGCCGACAAGATGTTGGAATCAACTATAGCTATTTCAAGAGTTGGCATAAATCATCATCGTATATAGTGCAAAGGTAGGGAAATAAAGTGAAAAGTGAGAAGTGAAAAATTTAAGTTACTGATGACAATTGTTTGCCAACCGCATGACTATGTATCAGATTTTTCACTTTTCACTTCTCCCTTTTCCCTGAAAATATATACCTTTGCACCATGTTTACAACGACATTACTTGATTGGTTTGCCCTCAATGGACGTGACCTCCCTTGGCGACACACGAAAGACCCGTATGCCATCTGGCTCAGCGAAATCATCCTGCAACAGACACGCATTCAGCAGGGGATGGACTACTGGCTGCGTTTCATGCAACGGTGGCCCAAGGTGGAAGACTTGGCTGCTGCCACAGAGGATGAGGTGCTGAAAGAATGGCAAGGACTGGGCTACTACAGCCGTGCCCGCAATCTGCATACCGCTGCCCAACAGGTGGTAACGTGTGGCGGTTTCCCCACCACGATTGCAGGTATTCGTTCCCTAAAGGGTGTGGGCGACTACACTGCTGCAGCCATCGGTTCCATTGCTTTCGACCTCCCAGCCGCTGTGGTGGATGGCAATGTCTATCGTGTCCTTGCCCGTCATTATGGCATCGACACACCCATCAACACCACGCAAGGCAAGAAACTTTTCACCGAACTGGCACAATTTCTCCTGCCCACCGACCAACCAGCCGCATTCAATCAGGCGATGATGGACTTCGGAGCCATCCAATGCACCCCCACCTCACCTAAATGTGTGGTCTGCCCTTTGCAGGAAACCTGTGAAGCCCTCCGCACAGGACGCATCAACGAACTGCCTGTCAAGGAAAAGAAACTGAACATACAGACCATCCACCTTACCTACATATATATAAGATGTAAAGGCAAGACCGCTATTCGCCGACGTCCTGCTGGTGGCATCTGGCAAGGATTGTGGGAACCTGTACAGACAAGCCCACAGACCCCCTCCTCACTCCCCCTACAGGGGGAGAGTGGTTACTCAGCCAACAAAAAGGGAATCAACGAACAAGGTATATGCCCCTCCCCTTCAGGGGAGGCGGGGGAGGGGTCTGTCTTTCTTCTCGCCAAAAACGTCAAGCACGTCCTTACCCACCGCATCCTTCTTGCCGACTTCTACCTGTGGGAGACCGACAGCTTCCCTACCCTACCCGATGAATACATCTGGGTGAAAGAGAGCGACTTAGACCAGTATGCCGTTCCCCGTTTGATAGAGATTCTGCTGGAACGGTTGCCACGTGGATAAGTTTCCTATCATGTCCTTGCTGGAAGAAATCATTAGAAATGAGGATTGTGAGAGTTGAAAAAAAGCAGTACCTTTGCAGCGAATTTAGAAATCATCTACAATCCAAACAAAATGAAAACTATCAAACTTTTAGCATTGATGCTCGTTGCGCTGGTCGGAATGACAGCATGCAGCGACGATGACAACAACGAGAGTAAACTGATTATTGAACCCATTGAGCCTGGCTACATCTTTGTCACTTCGGGCTATTTTACTAATATGTACTATGGTAACAATGCCGTTCTCACAGTGGACAACAAGGATGGCAAATATAGTGCAAAATTCTCCGACCCACAATGGGGCGAAGCGATTTTTGAGGATATACAGATAGACAATGTCAGTGGGACTGTTTCGGGCACAGGCACACTCACCATGGTTTATCGTGGAAAAGAGGGTACTTATAATGCTGGACTTAGCGGCAGTTTCAACAATAATATCATCATCACCCTGCCTGAGGTGATGGGAGGAACCACCATCACACTCTATAAGGGAGAAGCACCTCTCGCTTGCCTGTTGAATGGTAGCCACATCGGCACGAACAGCGTCATGGTGGGTGGCACAATGGGGCCCTACGATGCCGACATCACCTGCAAGGTAAGTGCTAACCCTGATGGAACCATCAACATAGAGATTCCTGAATACGAACTTCATGATACAGCTATCGGCAATTTGACCGTAGGAAAAGTCACCATCAAAAATATCGCCTACGACGAGGAGAAGAAGGCTTTCTATAGTCAATATGCCCAAGATGACTTGAAGGAACATATTAAGATTGAAGGGAAAATGACCATCGACGGTGACTATCCCTTTGCCGCAGACAGCTTCATTCAAATTGAACAAACCGAAGCTGGTATCAAATTTACGGACAGTTTCTCATTCGGCAGCATGCCATTTGCCATTGTTTCTACATTTGAGACTGTTGCTGAATAAGACATGATCAGAAGACTACATATCATATACATGCTGGGGGCGATGCTGTCGCTCTCAGCTTGTAAAGATGTGTTCAGCAACCTGTATGATGACCCTGTGGAGAACATTTTCACCACGCAGAGCCAGCTGTATGTGGATGCGTCGAGTTGGACGGATTGGTATTACATCGATCTGAATGCCGTCAGGGACAGCGTCATAAGAGATGCCCGCTATGTTCCGACGAATGCATGGAAGAAGTACGCCATTCCCACGGCAGAGGTTGACCATTCTAAGGAGTCCGACAATGCCGACAAGCCAATTGGCATCTACACCTATTGGTTCGATGTGTTTGGCGAGGGTCTGTCCAACTATCAGTATCAGCGTTTCCAACCCACAGCCCCTCAACCAGCGCCAGCGCATTGGAGCATTGCTGTGCATCGAAACAACGTTCGCACCAATGGTGGCGAGGTCTTGGAAACCAATTACGCATTCATGGAGCAACTGCCCCCCAGCAGCGAAGCCTTCAAGGATTCTGTCTTCATAGCAGACGAATGGAACGAGCGAGATGTGTGGACAGTGCAAGACCAAATGCTGAAAGGCTATATCGGCTGTCAAGGTATCAAGGTGAACAGGGTATTGTCATCATGGCTTCAGGTGGACATTCCTCCCATGCCCCCCCTTTTCTCCCTCAATTCCTCCATCTTCATTGTTCGCTTTTCCGATGGTACCTGCGCCGCCCTACAATTGGCAAACTACATGAACCAGAAGGGCACCAAGTGTTGCCTCACCATCAACTACAAATATCCATATTGATATGACAAAAATAAAACTAAAAACTAAAAGTCAAAAACTGAAAGTGAAAGTTACCACCATCGGGATGGCAAGTAACTTTTACTTTTCACTTTTAGTTTTTAGTTTTTCACTTTTCCTCCACGCACAATCGCCCGATTCCACCTTCTACCTCAACGATGTGGTGGTGACAGGCACGCGCACACCCAAACTATTGAAGGATGTGCCCATCCAGACACGCCTCATCACAGCAGACGACATCGAGAAGGTGGATGCCACCAACGTGGTGGATCTCATGCAGCAGGAATTGCCTGGGGTGGAGTTCTCGTATGCCATGAACCAGCAGCTCCACTTGAACTTTAGCGGATTCGGAGGACAGAGCATCCTCTTCCTCGTGGATGGCGAACGTATGGCAGGGGAAACATTGGACGATATCGACTTCACCCGTCTGAACATGGCAAATATAGAACGCATCGAGATTGTGAAGGGAGCGGCTTCTGCACTCTATGGCAGCAACGCAGGAGGCGGTGTCATCAACCTCATCACGAAGGAGGGAACAAGACCTTGGACACTCAACTACAACACCCACGTCGGCTATCACAACTACCGCTGCGACATCACGTGGGGACTCAATCGCAAACACTGGCGAAATGCGATGACACTCCACACCAATCTGAACGGAGGCTACGATGTAAAGAATGGTCCCAATCCTGCCGCACAAGTGGTGCATCATGTGTATGACGAAGATGTGGTGAGTGTCAAGGACAGGTTCACTTACATGCCCACAGACCATCTGAAACTGATTGGTCGCATCGGACGTTTCATGCGCTATCTGCCACGAGATCCAAAAAATCCTGACTACTACCACAACTTTTCCTCTGGATTTCGGATGTTGTGGGAGATATCTGAGCGAGACAATCTCGATTTCTCCTACTCCCTCGACCAATATGACAAGAGCGTCCATTATGACATCACCCACAAGGATATTCGTCAATACAGCAATTCGCAGAATATCCTGCGAGGTGTCTTCAACCATAGTTTCAGCAGAGGCGATATCTTCACCCTTGGGGCAGATTACTGCTATGACTACCTGATGAACAAGAACCTCGAAAGGGAGACCTACGACCAACGTGCCTTCGATGCCTTTGCCCAATACGACTGGCTCATCAATCCCCAATGGGAAGTGGTGAGTGCCCTGCGCTACGACTACTTCTCCGATGGCAACGACTCGCGCCTCACCCCTAAAATCTCCGCTCGCTACAAGATTCTTCCCACTGGTGGAGAATGGGAAGGAGCTATCCGTTTCGGTTATGGCATGGGCTTCCGTGCCCCATCGCTCAAAGAGAAATACTACAACTTCGACATGGCAGGCATCTGGATGGTGAATGGCAATCCTCATTTGAAGGCTGAAGTGAGCCACAACTTTAACGTGTCAGCAGATTTTACAAAAGGGCACTACAATCTCACCGCATCAGCCTACTACAACGCAGTGAGGAACAAACTCGCCACAGGTGTGCCCCATCATGGTCAAGAGGTGTCAACCCAACTCTACCTCGACTACATCAACCTCGACAACTATTCCGTCTATGGAGGTGATGTCACTCTTCAAGCCCGATGGGACAATGGTCTCAGCGCCCGCCTCTCCTACGCCTACACCAACGAGCACACTCCTCACGACAAGGACGGTAACACCGTGAATAGCCAATACATCCCAGCCCGACATCACTCCCTTACCGCCCGCATCGATTGGGACAAGCAGTTCACCCATCGCTACGGACTCCGTCTCTCCCTCAACGGACGTTTCCTTTCCAGCGTGAAGAGTCAGGAATACGTGAACTACTATGACATCTCCGAAGGCACCAAGACCGTAAAATACCCTGCCTATACCCTCTGGAAACTCTCCGCCACCCAGCGTTTCGGCACTGCCTTCCGATGGACGCTCGCCCTCGACAACCTCCTCAACTATCGTCCCCAATACTATTACTTCAACAGTCCCATGACCGAAGGCCTCACCTTCATGGCCACCCTCTCACTTGATGTGGAGGAACTCTTCAAACGTTAAGATAATCGATTTCTCTCGCTCTATTACTTTTCAAAAAAACGCACAAAAGAAAACCTGCGAGACGAAAGTCTTGCAGGTTCAATTCTCTTGGGGATTCACATCCCTAAGTTGTGCTCTAAATGCTCTGATTATTCAGCGATAGCAGAGTCAGCAACAGCTACGAGAGAGTCAGCAACTGAGTCAACAGTCTCAACTACCTCTTCAACAACGCTGTCGATAGCTACAGAGTCAGTAGCAACTGGCTGCTTAGGATCGCAAGCTACGAATGAAACAGATGCAGTGAGAGCAATTGCAGCAACAGCTGCGAAAACCAACTTCTTCATAATTTTCTTTACTTTTAATTTGTTAAACAATTAATATGCTTTCTAAAACCGCTGCAAAGTTACGCACTTTTTAAGATACGTTGTTCTCGGAAAATCCTTTTTTTTACTTTTTTCCCTAAAATTCTTTATATTTTTAATAAAAATGGACAGTTTTAAGGAAAATCAGTGCATTGTGTGCGCACACAGCTCACACCCACATGAGGTCAGACATGACATCGTTGGAAACAAAAAGCCCCGAATGAGATAGGCGCAAAATGGGGTCATGTAAGACCAATTTCCCTGCATCAATTTGTTTTTGGGCATTGCGAAGGCAATAATCCTTGAATGTTTTACCAAACTTCTCTTCCAAAATATCCAAACGGATGCCTTCAGCAGTACGCAAACCTGTGAACACAAACTCATCATAACGCTCTGCCTCCGTCAAATGTTCCACCACCAAAGGCTCTCCCCGGAGATATACCTCCAAGGAATCAGGATGGTAAGAACGTTGCTGTCCATCAAAGGAATGAGCACCAGCTCCCACGCCCAAATAAGGAATCCCATGCCAATAGCTGGAATTGTGGCGCGATTCCCTTCCAGGTAAGGCGAAATTGCTAAGTTCATAATGGCGATAGCCCGCATCCGTCAAAGCTTGGATCAGGTAGTCGTACATCTGCACAGAGAGTTCCTCATCCAATTCGGTGATCTCACCCTGTTCGAGCAGCTGATTCAGCCGTGTTCCTTCCTCATACATCAGCGAATAGGCGGAAAGGTGTTGCACCCCAAGCGACAAGGCAGTCTTCACATCACGCTTCCATTCATCGAGCGTCTGGTCTGGGAATCCAAACATCAAGTCGATGCTGAGGTTGTTGAAACCCGCCTGTTGAGCTGATCTCACAGCCTGAATGGCTTGTGTGGCAGTGTGGCGACGATTCAAGAACCGCAACCGCTGATCATGAAAGGTCTGCACCCCCATACTGAGTCGGTTGATGCCCATGCTTCGCCAAGCGCTCAGTAGCGCAGGTGTCACGTCATCAGGATTGGCTTCGAGGGTGATTTCAGCTCCCTCACGTACATTATATATATATAGGACAGCGGAAAGGAGGCGTTCGACTTCATCAGGAGGCAGCTGCGAGGGAGTTCCTCCACCGAAATAGATCGTTTCAATGGTTTCACCTTTCAATTCACCCTTCCGCGCTTCCAATTCTGCCACCACAGCATCTACATAAATGTGGCACTTTTCCACCGATGTCGTAGAAAAGAATCCGCAGTAGATGCAACGAGACTTGCAAAACGGTATATGTACGTAAATTCCTGCCATTTCGTGACAAAATTACGCATTATTTACTTAATAAAGATGAAAATTGTAAAAGAACACGAGGTTTTTACGTTCCATACCAAAAAAAAGTCGTAAATTTATCCCGATTTTGGATTTTTTACTAATAACAATAAAACAACCTAACAATGAAAGTTTACCAAACTAACGAAATCAAGAACATTGCCTTGCTTGGCAATGACGGTGCTGGTAAGACCACTCTTACCGAAGCACTTTTGTATGAAGCAGGAATCATCAGCCGTCGTGGTCGCATCACCCAGAAGAACACCGTGAGTGACTACTTCCCAGTGGAACAGGAATACGGCTACAGTGTATTCTCTACTGTTTTCCATGTAGAATGGAACAACAAGAAGTTGAACATCATCGACTGTCCTGGAGCAGATGACTTCGTAGGTGCAGCCATGACTGCTCTGCACGTGACTGATACAGCCTTGTTGCTCATCAATGGTCAGTATGGTCCTGAGGTAGGCACACAGAACCACTTCCGCTACACAGAAAAGTTAGGCAAGCCAGTCATCTTCCTTGTGAACCAGTTGGATTCTGAGAAGTGCGACTACCATCAGGTGCTCGACAGTCTGATTGGCATTTATGGCCCCAAGGTGATTCCAATCCAGTACCCACTCAACGAAGGTCCTAACTTCAACTCGCTCATCGACGTGCTGCTGATGAAGAAGTACTCTTGGAAACCAGAAGGTGGCGCTCCTATCATCGAGGAAATCCCAGCAGAAGAGATGGAGAAGGCGATGGAAATGCATCGCGCTCTCGTGGAAGCTGCCGCAGAAAACGATGAGGAACTGATGGAGAAGTTCTTCGAGACAGAGGCTCTGACCGAAGATGAATTGCGTCTTGGTATCCGTCGTGGTCTCGCCACCCGTTCTATCTTCCCTGTGTTCTGCGTATGTGCTACCAAGGACATGGGTGTTCGTCGCTTGATGGAGTTCTTGGGCAACGTGGTTCCATTCGTGGACGAAATGCCACAGGTACACAACACACGTGGTGAGGAAGTGAAGCCAGATCCCAATGCTCCTACTTCTCTCTACTTCTTCAAGACCGCTAACGAGCCACACATCGGTGGTGTACAGTACTTCAAGGTGATGTCTGGTAAGGTACACGAAGGTGATGACCTCACCAATACCGACCGTGGTTCCAAGGAGCGCATGGCTCAGCTCTTCGTTTGTGCTGGTGCCAACCGCATCAAGGTGGAAGAACTCGTAGCTGGTGATATCGGTTGTACGGTGAAGCTGAAGGATGTACGCACTGGCAACACGCTGGCCGGCAAGGACTGCGAACACCGTTTCAACTTCGTGAAGTATCCAGATCCCAAATACATCCGTGCCGTCAAGGCTGAGAACGAAGCCGACACTGAAAAGATGGTATCAGCCATTCAGAAGATGTCGCAGGAAGACCCAACTTGGATTCTGGAGCAGTCGAAGGAACTGAAGCAGACTCTCGTGAAGGGTCAGGGTGAGTTCCACCTCCGCACACTGAAGTGGCGCATGGAGAACAACGAGAAGATTGGCATCAAGTTTGAAGAGCCCAAGATTCCATATCGTGAAACCATCACAAAGGCTGCCCGTGCCGACTATCGTCACAAGAAGCAGTCTGGTGGTGCAGGTCAGTTCGGTGAGGTACACCTCATTGTGGAGCCTTACTACGACGGCATGCCAGACCCAACAGTTTACAAGTTCGGCAATCAGGAATTCAAGATCACGCCAAAGGGCAAGGAGGAAATCGACCTCGAATGGGGTGGAAAGCTCGTGTTCATCAACTCAGTGGTAGGTGGTGCCATCGATGCTCGCTTCATGCCAGCCATCCTCAAGGGAATCATGAGCCGCATGGAGCAAGGTCCTCTGACAGGTTCGTATGCTCGCGACGTGCGCGTGGTTGTTTACGATGGTAAGATGCACCCAGTGGATTCCAACGAACTCTCCTTCATGCTCGCAGGTCGTCACGCCTTCTCCGACGCCTTCAAGGAGGCAGGTCCAAAGTTGCTGGAGCCTATCTATGACGTAGAGGTGTTCGTACCAGGCGACAAGATGGGTGACGTGATGTCTGACCTGCAGGGTCGTCGCGGCATGATTATCGGCAGTGAGAGCGAAAGCGGTTACGAGAAGCTGATTGCAAAGGTGCCACTGAAGAGTCTTTCCAGCTACTCCACCACCCTCAGCTCCATCACAGGTGGTCGTGCCAGCTTCATCATGAAGTTCGCGTCTTATGAACTCGTTCCAACCGACATGCAGCAGAAGCTGATGAAGGAGTTCGAGGAACAGAACAAAGACGAAGATTAATTGCCCACATTGGGCGTTTAAGCTATTCAAAACATATAAAAAGAGGAGACAGGGTAACCCCTTGCCTCCTCTTAAACACAAAATCCCCAAATGATGAAAATAATCACATCCTATTTATTGCTATGTTGCATATCACTTATGAGCCATGCACAAGTGTGGATTGATATGACAGATACATACATCATCAATCCTCGTTTTGACAATAATGACCGCACAACTGGATGGGAAGGTTGGGAGGCTTTTGGTGCCTACAATCCAAAGGAAAATGCAGAACATTATCAGAAGTCATTCAACAATTATCAAACCATTTCAGGGCTTCAGCCTGGCCACTATCGTGTCAGCCTCGATGCATTCTACCGCATCGGCAATGCCAGCAACGATTACCAATTATACACCTCGGGCTCTTATATCAACTACCAATCCGCAAAGCTGTATGCCAATTCGGCGAAAGGAGATTATGAAACAGCTATCGTTCCCATATCTTCGGGCGCAACAGCAAAATCCTTGGGTGGGGGAACCAGCAAGGTTGGAAACTCACTCTATGTCCCCAACAATATGGAGGCTGCTAACTACTGGTTTGAAGCAGGCTACTACGACAACTATGTAGAGTGTGAGGTGGGCGAAGACGGAATGCTCACCATCGGTATCTATAAAAACGATTTCATCCTAGAGGACTGGGTATGCCTTGACAACTGGCAATTGGAATATTGGGGCGAACTTGTCAATGCCAATTCCATCCAATTATCCTTCAGCAGCATTGAGATGGTGAACGCTGAGACAACCTACATCTCCGCAGATGTTCAACCCAACAATGCCACCTATCGCAATGTCATCTGGTCTTCTTCTGACGAAGGCATTGCCATTGTCGATCACACGGGTAAAATCGCCGCCGTGAGTAATGGCACATGCCAGATCATTGCCACCGCACGTGATGATTCTGGAGTGACAGCAAGCTGCACCATCACCGTCGCAGACAATCCTGCCACCTCCAACAACATCGTCATCAACGAAATTATGGCTGCCAACGTAGATGTTTATCTTGATCCCTCACAAAACTACGGCAGTTGGGTCGAAATCTACAATCCGACAGACAAGAGTGTCTCATTAGGCAGTCTCTATGTCTCTGACGACCCGGACAACTTGAAGAAGCACCAACTGATCAGCACTTATGGAGTGGCGCCATCTCATGGTTTTGCCGTGCTCAACTTCGACCACTTCGAAGTGTGGACTTCAGGAGCATACCGTCAGATTGATGACAAGCTTAACTGCGATGGTGGCATCATCATCATCTCCGACGGCACCCAAATCATTGCCCAGCAAAAATATCCCAAAGCTATTTCACGCATTTCTTATGCGCGAGTGACAGATGGTAACGATGAATGGGGTACAACCGCTTTCCCCTCACCAGGCGCTTCGAACAACTCAAACAAAGGATTCGCCTCCGAGCAATTGCCTGCCCCAACTGTTGACAAGGATGGGCAATGTTTCACAGGGTCTTTACAAGTGTGCGTGAACATCCCCGCTGGAACCACCTTGCGATACACGACAGACGGGACAGCCCCAACGCTTGACAATGGGGATACCTCTGAAACAGGACTCTTCACCATCAACAATACGACTTGTTTCCGTTTCCGACTTTTCCAAGACGGTTATCTACCATCAAGAGTCATCACGCGCACGTACATATATGATACTGGTAACTATCAGTTCCCCATCATCTCCGTCGTGACGAATCCAGACAACCTTTATGATGACAACATCGGAGTGTTCAGCCAAGGACAATATGGCCGCCCAGGCAATGGTAACACTAGCAAATGCAACTGGAACATGGATTGGGATCGCCCTGTCTCTTTCGAATATATCACGACCGATAATGAGTGCCTTGTAGCACAAGAGTGCGACTTTGCGATGTGTGGTGGATGGAGTCGTGGCTGGCTTCCCCACTCTTTCAAACTGAAAGCGAAGAAGACATACGATTTCGAAAATGCTTTTAAGACCCAATTCTTTGACGAGAAGCCCTATCTGAAAAGCAAGACACTTCAGATTCGTAATGGTGGAAATGACACCTCATGCCGTATTAAAGACCCTGCCATCCAACAAGTGGTGGCACGCAGCGGTATGTATGTCGATTACCAATCTTGGCAACCCGTACATGTGTTCATCAATGGCTCACACTATGCAGTGCTCAATATGCGCGAACCCAACAACAAGGATTATGGAGAAGCCAACTATGGTATTGACACTGACGAGATGGATCAGTTTGAAATCTCGCCAGACTCAGGTTATGTGCAGATGCGCGGCACAGACGAGAGTTTCCTGCGTTTGGTGGAACTGAGCGAGAATGCCGCCAACGATGCCACTTTTGAAGAAATCAGCAAACTGCTGGATATTGATGAATACATCAACTACATGGCTGTTGAATTCTACGTCGGCAACTGGGATTGGCCACAGAACAACGTGAAAGGATTCCGCGACGTGAACGACGGAAAGTTCCACTTTGTCCTTTTCGACCTTGATGGATCACTCTCAACCGACACACCTTTCAACACCTTCTTCAACAAGGAGACCTACACTTTTGACACCTTACATGGTTTCGACTATTCCAGAAACACCAGTGTGGAGGGCGAAAGGAGAAAACTGGAGATCAAGTTCGTCACTCTCTTCAAGAACCTATTAAAGAACGCCACCTTCCGTAAACAGTTTATCGACACCTATTGCATCATGGGCGGTTCCGTATTCAAGCCTGCACGGGTACGCTCTATCGTCAGTGAAATGAGTGATTACCTCTCGCAATGCAACTACGTTTATCCCAATAACACTGCCTACAACCTCATCAACAGTTTCACGTCCAGCTACAATAGCAATCAGGTCAACCAACTGAAAAACTGCTCGCACATGAAGTTGTCATCTACAGCACGTCAACAAGCCACCATCACAACCAATGTGCCAGAAGCGAAGGTACTCATCAATGATATCAACCTGCCTTACACAGATTTCGACGGCTACCTCTTCTCACCTGTCACGCTCACGGCTGTTGCACCAGCTGGCTACCGATTCGTAGGTTGGCAAAACGACGAAGCATCCACAGACTATGTGAGTACCAAGGTCAAATACCCCATCCCAGCAGATGGCAAATTAACCTTAATGGCAGTTTTTGAGAAAATACCTGACGATGATATGCTCGCCACCCACATCACGCCTATCCGTGTGAATGAAGTGAGTGCAGACAACTCCATGTATGTGAATGATTATTTCAAGAAGAATGACTGGATAGAATTGTACAACACGACGGATCAAGACATCGACATCGCTGGCATGTATATTTCCGATAACGTCAACAAGCCCAAGAAATACCAAGTGCCAACGGATGATGAGCAGATCAACACGATCATTCCAGCACATGGCTACAAGATTATCTGGTGTGACAAACTCACCAATATTGGAGCAGATATCCACACGACTTTCAAATTGGCCGACGAGGGAGGTGAAATCATCATCAGTACCGACCAGTACGCTGACACACTCATCTACGCCGAACATATTGGCATTCAGAGTTTCGGTCGCTATCCTGATGGTGATGATGCCACCTATCTGATGAACACACCAACCATCGCAAAGAGCAACCTACTCAATGCTTATCATTCACCTTACATCATTCCCGACTATGGTGATATCCTTCCAGGTGATGCCAATGGTGACGGTAGTGTCGATATCACCGATGTGGTCGCTATTGTGAACCACATCCTTGGCAAGCCGTCCTCGAAATTCGTCTTTGAGGCTGCCGACGTGAAGGGAGACGGCAGTGTTGACATCACGGACGTTGTCAGTGTGGTGAACATCATCCTCGGAAAGGGTGCTGAAGCAAAGACACGAAATACCTCAGCCGTGTCATACGGCACCATGATGGTAGCCAGGGAGGATGGGCTCGTCAACCTGACAGCAGACAAAGCAGAACGGTACAGCGCCATGCAGTTTAAGGTATGCGTACCCGATGGCTGCTCACTGCAGGAGGCTCAACTACATAGTGACTCAGATCATGCAACAGCCTTTGCTCGCACAGGCAAAAACCGCTACACAGTACTGGCTTACTCCATCAACAACGCCCTCTTTAATCCGACTGAAGAAGCATTGCTCAGTTTGACTCTTTCCGATGGAAACAAGGTGTCTATCAAAGATGCACAAGCCGTTACGGCTGACGGACTTAGCGTCATACTGAATGTGGTAGATGAGGCAACAGGCATTGCCAGCGTTGACAGCAACGTTGACGAAGGGGCCATCTATAACTTATCTGGCCAACGTGTTGGTTCTAATGTGAAAGCATTGACCAAGGGGGTCTATATCCGCAACGGAAAGAAGTTTGTTGTGAAATAGCAGTACCCTACACCCCAATCATTAGGAGGAACTTGCCCAGGCAGGTTCCTCCTTTTATAATTAATAAAATCATAACTTAAATCATACAAAACAGCAAATAATTGTAAAAGTTTTAACCTAATCACAATATTTTCCGTTAATTTTACGTTATTATTTTAAGAATTGCGCTAATTTTGTAGCATCAAGTAAACGAAGATGAAGAAATCGACTATCACCATACTCGCCATCGTCATGGGTGTTTCCTTCGCCAGCCTGCTCATCATGCAGATGCGGTACATCGAGGAAATCACCTCTTTACGCTATGAGCATTTTGAGGAATCTGTAAGCCGCAGTCTTTACGAAACGGCACACCAACTAGAATTGTCGGAAGCCAAACGGTATCTGGAAGAAGGTTCTGAGGCGCTGAATGGCATCGCAACAGCTTACGACTCCGTTTACGCCAACACCGACTCCTCCGTGGTTCAGCGCACCCATCAGGTCATAGCGAAAGACGGCAGCGTGTTCACGTCGCGTGAAACCACCGTCAGCACCAACCTTTCGGACAAATACTTCACTCGCAAGACCTCCAACAACAACGAACGCCTGCGATCGCTCAAGGAAATCATGGACATGCGGTATGTGACGGAGAAGAAACTGGTTGATGAGGTCATCTACAACATCCTCTACACAGCCAGCGACCGTCCACTGAACGAGCGCATCGACTTCAAGGAACTTGACCAGATTCTGAAGACGCAGCTCACCAACAACGGCATCAACATCCATTACCACTTCTCTGTTAGCACCAACAATGGGCAGAAAGTCTATCAATGTGCTGACTATGAGGAAGAAGGCAGCGACAAGAGTTTCAAGGAGACTTTGTTCAAAAATGACCCTGTTCAACGCAGCGGCATTCTGACCGTACACTTCCCAGACCTCGGCAAGTACATGTGGCGCTCGATGTGGTTTATGATGCCCTCTCTCCTCTTCACCCTCATTCTGTTGGTCACCTTCATCGTCACCTTGATACTGGTGTTCAGACAAAAGAAGTTGACAGAGTTGAAGAACGACTTCATCAACAACATGACCCACGAGTTCAAGACGCCCATCTCGTCCATCTCGTTGGCAGCACAGATGTTGGGCGACGAATCCATCACCAAGACACCAGCCCTCATGCAAAGGCTCACCTCTACCATCATCGACGAGACCAAACGACTCCGTTTCCAGGTGGAGAAGGTGCTGCAACTCTCCATGTATGAGAACCAGCGGGCGAACTTGCACATGAAGGAAGTGGACATCAATGAGCTGATTGCAGGCGTGACACATACATTCGCACTGAAGGTGGAGAAGAACGGTGGCAAAATCATCACCAACCTCAACGCCACAGAGCCTACCATCTGTGTGGATGACATGCACTTCACCAATGTCATCTTCAATTTGATGGACAACGCTGTAAAGTACAGAAGGAAAGACGCCGACCTCGAACTGAACGTGGAAACATGGAACGAGCCAGGTCTGCTCTGCATCTCCATCAAGGACAATGGCATCGGCATCAAGAAAGAAGACTTGAAACGCATCTTCGAAAAGTTCTATCGTGTCCATACAGGTAATCTGCACGACGTGAAAGGTTTCGGACTCGGACTCGCCTACGTCTATAAGATTGTCAAAGACCACAAGGGAACCATCGTGGCAGAAAGCGAATTAGGCATCGGCACGAAATTCATCATCAAACTGAAGATGAACGATTAACCAACCCACAACAATAAACAATAAACATTAAACTCTAAACTATAAACTCTAAACTTTATACAACTATGATTACAGACGACAGACTTGAAGAAGTGAACATTCTTCTTTGCGAAGACGACGAGAGCTTAGGTATGCTGCTCCGTGAGTACTTAGAGGCGAAAGGCTATAACACCACCCTTTGCCAAGATGGTGAAGAAGGTTTCGACACCTTCCTGCAAGGCAACTACAGCCTGTGTATTCTCGATGTGATGATGCCCCGCATGGACGGTTTCACCCTGGCGAAGAAAATCCGCGAATTGAACTACGAGATGCCTTTCATGTTCCTCACCGCCAAGAACTTGAAAGATGATGTGCGAGAAGGGTTCGAACTGGGAGCCGATGACTACATCACCAAACCTTTCTCCATGGAGGAGGTGGTGTTCCGTATCGAGGCCATCCTGCGCCGTGTGCGTGGCAAGAAGAACAAGGATGCTGCCGTTCGTCAGATTGGCAAGTTCACCTTCGACACCCAGAAGCAGATTCTCAGCATCAATGACAAACATGAGAAACTCACCACCAAGGAGGCAGAACTGCTCACGCTGCTCAGCAATCGTCAGAACGAACTGCTGCAACGTGACTATGCGCTGAAAACCATCTGGATTGATGACAACTATTTCAACGCACGTTCCATGGATGTCTATATCACCAAACTCCGCAAGCACTTGAAGGAAGACCCCAACGTGGAAATCATCAACGTGCATGGCAAGGGCTACAAGCTTGTCATCACCGACAAAAACGAGGCAGAGCAATAAGCTGCACAACGAGCAAGATGGCTCAACACAAAAAGGTGGACTCCGCAAGGAATCCACCTTTATTGTTTGTCCATGAAGCACACCCCACCAATCGGAGTGCCTTCGTCATGAGCATGGAGCAAGTTAAGCCTCTTCTACCTTCTTGTTCATGAAGATATGAGTCAGAAGACCTGCGATGATGAGGAAGAGGCTACCCCAAGTGTACCAGTTCTGGTCAGCCAAATCACCCATGAAAGGAACGAGGGCGCAAAGGATCAACAGAAGCGCGCCAACCACGATGAGTAAAATACCGATATTCTTTTTCATTGTATTGTATGTTTTTGTTAAGTTTCATTCAAATCAGCTACAAATTAACTACATTTTCTTCACATGGAGAAACTTTTCCGCAAGAAATTTACGTTTAAGCATCAAAAAAGTGCATTTCGCACACATTTATTCGATTTTTATTCGTACTTTGGCTTCGCCGAAGGTACTTTCGTTCGACAAGACACAAAAAAAATTTATTTTATTTGGTCATGTCCTCACTTATTCGTACCTTTGCACCGCTTTTGCAAAATCAGAAGCACAATTAACATTATTATTAACAAACAAAACTTACATTATTGATCTTATGAATCAATACGAAACCGTTTTCATTTTAACTCCCGTTTTGTCTGATGTTCAGATGAAGGAAGCGGCAGATAAGTTTGTCAACTACCTCACGGAGAAAGGTGCCGAAATCATCAGCACTGAGAATTGGGGGTTGAAGTCACTTGCTTATCCTATTCAGAAAAAGGGTTCTGGCTTCTACCAGATGATTGAGTACAAGGCCGATCCTACAGTGATTGCTAAACTCGAGTTGCAGATGCGTCGCGACGAGCGCGTGCTCCGCTACCTCACAGTCAAGAACGAAAAGTACGCAGCAGCTTATGCTGAAAAGCGTCGTAACAAGAACAAGGAGGCATAATCATGACAGCACCATCAGAAATCAGATACTTAACTCCTACGACAGTTGACGTTAAGAAGAAGAAGTATTGCCGTTTCAAGAAGAGCGGTATCAAGTACATCGACTACAAGGATCCAGAGTTCCTCAAGAAGTTCCTCAACGAGCAGGGTAAGATTCTTCCTCGCCGTATCACAGGCACTTCTCTGAAGTATCAGCGCCGTGTCGCTCAGGCAGTCAAGCGTGCCCGTCACCTTGCACTCCTTCCATACGTAACAGACTTGATGAAATAAAAAATAGGAGGTAAGACAGTATGAAAATCATTCTTAAGAAAGACGTTCATGGCTTAGGCTACAAGGACGAAATCCTCACAGTGAAGGACGGTTATGGTCGCAACTATCTTCTTCCTCAAGGCTTTGCAGTGCTTGCCACTGAGAAGGCTATCAAGCAGCTCAACGAGGAATTGAAGCAGCGTGCTCATAAAATTGCAAAGATCAAGGCTGACGCTGAGGCTCAGGCCAAGAAGTTCGAGGGTGTATCTCTCACTATCAAGGCTCGTGTTTCTGAAGGTCGCAACATCTACGGTTCCGTTGGTCCCAAGGAGATTGCTGCTGCATTGGCCGAGAAGGGTCTCGAAATCGACAGCAAGCTCATCTCTATCAAGGGTGTGAAGACCCTGGGTGACTACGAGGCTGTGGCACATTTCCATCGCGAGGTTTCTGTTGCCATCCCATTCGAGGTGGTCAACGAAGATGGCGAGAAGGCTCCTAAGAAGGTGGAAGCTCCTAAAGCTGCTCCTGTAGCAGAAGAGGCTCCTGCTGAAGAAGATATCGACGCAGAAGAGGCTGAAGAAGCTGGCGAAGCATAATCATTGATTACATAACACTTCAAAGAAAGGCTGACACGATGATGTCAGCCTTTCTTTTCTTTTATACTTTGAGTAAATACTTCATAGGTGGCGAATGTGGCTCCTTCCTGCTTGAACATGCGGATGACTGCTCGCAAACGTTCCACCAAAACATCGCCGCTATTACGGGAAATGATGAACGGAATCTTCAACCCATGCAGTTCCTTCAGCGGATAGAACTCCCAAGGATGGTTATACACCACAAACTGACCATCATGTTTCCAGGTCCAACGTGCCCAACGCTTGTAGAGCCACAAAGGCAAGTTATGGAGGGAAAGCCAGAACAAGGGGAAACGGAACCAAGGAGTGACAGAAGCTGGTATCTGTAACACCCCACCACGCCAGAACGGAGTGCGAGGTTCTGAGATATGCATATAACGTCCTGGGATGAAGGCCGGATTGAGGCTGGAGTTGTAAAGGTAACCTTGACGCTCCAGTTCTTCGTCCGAGACAGGGAACATACGAGGCTGACGATAGCCATTCACCTTCCGACCGGTCCATGCTTCCAACTGCTGCTTTGACTCTGCCAAATCCTTCGGTTGAGGGTTCAGGTGATTGCATCCATGCGATGCCACTTCATGTCCTTCGTTCATGATTCGCTCGATGATCTGCGGAGCATGTGCTGCGAAATTGGTGGTGCAGAAGAACGTGGCTCGCACACTCTCCTGCTTCAGCAAGTCAAGGATACGCAAGACCCCATGCGTGGACACCGCCATACCCTGTCCTATTGGGTCATAATCCACCCCATGTTCACAGGGCAAATCAAACTCTTCCGTGTCAAAACTCAGTAGTATCATTGGGCAATTCTCTTATAATCATGTGTCAACAGCTCCCACATCTCCACAAACCAAATGATCGTGACAGGCAATGCCTTCAAAGCATAACGCACCATTGTGACTTGTCGGAAATGTCGTGGGAACAGGTCGGTGGAACTCAAGCTGGTCAGCACAAAGGCAAACACCAATAGGGCAATCTCCCATTTGCCTCGTTTCCAAGGAGCGGCTGTGTACCAAATCACCACACCCACCATCGCAATGATATAGCCGTATGCCTCTGTGCTGGTACTCAAGATGCAAATGCAGATGAGGCCAGAAGACAAGATGGTTTCACGGAAAGCGATATGTTGGTACTGGTTCCTTCTGAACAGTGGCGTGAAGAAGAACAGCGCACAAGGAACAAACACCCACAAGTCCGAATAGGTGGTGCATCCGCTGAAATTACGCACCAAACCCAAGAGAGAGATGTTCTGCTTAGTCTCAAACAGCAGGTTGTGGTCGTTCTTGATGGCCAATGCCTTCATCCATTCCACATATTCGTTACACGTGTAGTCAAAGCCAAACATCAGCATGGGAAGGATGGCAAAGAAGAGCATCCACGCCACCCAAGTCCAAACGAAACGCCACTTGTGCTTCGAGAAGAAGACAAACAGCAAGCCGACAATGCCAAAGAGTTTGGTCATCGTTCCCATCGCAATGAAGAACGTCGCCCAATGGTCTTGCTCCTTCTCCACCAACAGGAACGTGAGCATGATGCCCGACACCACCAACGTGTTCAGTTCAGCGTCCAGTACACAGTTCAAGATTTCCTGAAGACAGAACCACATGATGAACACCTGCTGATACTTCGTGAGCCACGAAATGCGGAGGGTGAAGAACATGAAGAAGGTGATGAAGATCTCCCAAATCACCTGCCCCACCCAATCGTTCATCAGCGAGAAGGGAGCAATCAGCGAAGCGAACGTAGGACCATACAGGAAATAATTCGTGTCCTCCTCATACAGAGGATAAAGCGGCATATTCGCCCACGCATGGTCGAACGAATGGGTAAATATCAGATAATCATAGTCAGGATGGCCGCCATGCACAATCTTGTATATACAAAACAGCGTCACCAATCCCCACACCACAGCCAAAGTGCGGTAATCGCTCAGCCAAGGCTGCTTGAAAAACTGTCCAATCTTATTTTTCATTGTCAACTTTAATTCTTCAATTTTTCTTATCGTATCTTTAGTACGCTTGGCTCGTCCAAGAATTCTTCAACTCTTCAATTCTTCAACTCTTCAATTCTTCAACTCTTCAATTCTTCAACCCTTCCTCTCTCCCCATTATAACTGCTCACAAAATAGCCTGGGCGACGTTTCGATTCATTGAACACCCTCGCCAGATACTCACCGATCACGCCAATGCAAATCAGTTGTGCGCCACCCAAGAACAGCATCGTCACCATGATGGTCGGATAACCAGCCACAGGGTCGCCATACAGATTCGTCACAATAATGATATAGATGAGATAGAGGAAAGCACACAGCGACACCACCAATCCCAACACACTGGCCATCCTCAATGGCGCCGTCGTGTAAGACATGATACCGTTCAGCGCCAGATTCAGCAACGCCCTGTAACTCCATTTCGACACACCAGCCTGACGTTCCTGCTGCTGATAGAAAATTCCTTTCTTCCGAAAACCGATCCACGAATACATGCCCTTCGTGTTTCGTTCCACCTCACGCATCTGCTTCAGAGCGTCTATGCACGAACGGTCGAGCAGACGGAAATCCCCTGTGTCCTTCTGAATGGGCACACGGGTGAACATCTGCAGCAGGTTGTAATACCATTGCGAGGTCTTCCGCTTCATCCACGACTCCTTCGAACCTTGACGGGTCGCATACACATCATCATACCCCTCTTCCCACCAATGCAACATCTCAGGAATCACATCAACCGGGTGCTGCATGTCAAAATCCATGATAATCAGCGCATCTCCCTTCACATAGTCAAACCCAGCCATCATCGCCAGCTCCTTTCCATAATTACGCGACAAGTCGATGTAATTCCAATGCTCAGCATCCTCACGATGCAGACGAGCCATCTGCTGCAACGTGTGGTCGGTAGAACCATCGTTCACCATCAGAAACTCCCACTCATAACCAGGATTCTCCTCCAGAACCCGTTTCATGCACTGCTCCAAAACGGGGAAAGAAGCCTCCTCATTATAGGCAGGAAGTAAAATCGTCACCTTTTTCATCTTGTTGCTATATCACTTCTTCTTATACACATACCTCAATATCAAGAAATTGGTTGGCACAGCCACCATCAATACCAGCACAGGAGCCAGCAAGCGATGAACGCCCCACACAGTCAGCAGATGGAACAGCACCACATGAATCAGATAGTTCACCACATGGCTCCCACTGAAACCCAATAATCGCATCCACGTGGGACGGGCATGGAATGTCCAGTAGCAAGTCATGAAATAGTTATAGATGAACGAAACGATATAACCTATCGAGTAGGCAATGTCTATCTGGATGAACTGCATCGCCAACACATACACACCATAATGGATGCCAGCTGAAACGCCACCGTTCACGCAGAAACGCATGAACTGAGCCAACTTAGGATGTCCCTTCTCAATTTCCATCCAATTTCTTCATTCTGATTCTTATTTCATGTGCAAAGTTAGGCAAAAAAAATGATTCATCGCCTAATCACGACAAAATATCTGAAAAAGTTTGGAAGGAATCGAGAAATCCACTATTTTTGCACCCAATCTTTACTTCATTTTTTCAACTCTTCAATTTTTCAACTTTTCAATTCTTAACGATATGAAATACTGTTCCAATTGTGGCACTCAGTTGCCCGACGATGCAAAGTTCTGTTTCTCATGTGGTACGGCAGCTAGCATACCCACTCCTCCCACTCAGGAGTCTGCTGCACCATCCTATCACACGCCTGCCAACGCAGTTCCTCCCACACCGCCATCAGCTCAGACACAGACGCCTCCCCCACCGCCATCTGGCTCCGCTGCCCCACTCGCTGCCACCATCACAGGCGAGAAACGGCAACGTCGCACCTACGACGAGGAGGTCTTGCAGCAGGGTGTCACCCTCTGCGACGATGGCAAGTATCGCTGGATTTATGCGCTCAACATGTGGAAGAACCCCACCATCCTCCTTTTGGTGGTGAAGATATTCTTCTGGATATTCGTCGGCATCTGGGCATTGATGATTCTCTTCCACATCTGCGAATACAAATGGGATTGGGACACCATCTGGGGCATGACATGGCCTTTCCTGATTCTCATGGGCGTATTTGCCGTCATCACTTTGCTGGCCTACGCCATCATCGCAGGCATGTATGGTGGCAAGTATATTGTGCGCTTCACGATGGACGAGCAAGGAATCTTGCACGAGCAAATCCCCTCACAAGCCAAGAAAGCACAAAAACTCGGTGCCGTCACCGCCGTTGCTGGTGCCCTGACTGGCAAACCCGCGATGGTGGGACTGGGTGTCTCTTCCGCTGCACGCACCTCCATGTCCTCCGACTTCGCCAGTGTGCGTAGCGTGAAAGCCTACAAGCGCACCAACGTCATCAAGATCCGAGAGATTCTCTCCAACAACCAAGTCTATGTCCGCGACGAGGACTTCGACTTCGTCTATAACTATATCAAGTCACACTGTCCAAGGGTGAAGTAACTCTTCTGAAAAAACGTATCATCATCAACTAAACGGCAAACGAGCATGAAAACAAAACGCTTTTTGAATAGTTGCCTATGGACAATCGGCACAATCGTAATGACTACAGCTCTGGTGAGTTGTGGCTGGATGAATGGTGGGAAGGGAGGAGGAAAAGACCCGTCCCCAATGACCAAGAAGGATCACTACGATCAAATTGAGGTGCCTTCCAGTTTCTCTGAAGATCGTGAGACCATCACCATCGATGGTGTCTCGTTCACGATGATTCGCGTGGAGGGAGGTAGTTTCTATATGGGAGCACAAGGCACGGATGCTGCTGGTCAGAACTACGACCCAGATGCTGAGGAGGGTGAAGGCACCGTCCGTCTGGACACCATCAAGACTTTCTACATCGGAGAGACCGAGGTGACGCAGGCTCTGTGGACAGCCTTGACGGGCGATGATTCCCTGGAGAAGAACCCACCCCAGTTTGAAGGTGTGGTTACGTATGATGAGATAGGTCCTCAGCGTCCTATGTGTTTTGTGAGCGCATTGAACAGCGAACGATTCATTACGACGCTGAATGAGGTGACGGGTTGCAAGTTCCGTCTGCCCACCGAGGCAGAATGGGAGTTTGCAGCACGAGGCGGCAACCAATCCAGAGGGTTCAAGTATAGTGGTAGCGATGATATTGACGAAGTGGCATGGTACAGAGGAAATACAGACGGGAAAGGGAGTCATGACGTGAAGACAAAAGCCCCCAACGAACTGGGTCTGTACGACATGAGTGGAAACGCATGTGAGTGGGTGAGCGATGAATGGATTGGATACTACTACACTGACACACCGATGACTGTCCGTGTCCATCGTGGCGGCAGTTGGTTTGACGAAAAGGAAAAATGTCGCGTGTCAGCCCGCAGCGGAGAGGATGAGGAGGCTGGCTTCAACATCATCGGTTTCCGTCTCGCCCTTGAGGTGGAATAAAATGAGCGCTTATTTGCATGTGTCGAGAAAGGCCATCTCATACCCTCGGCAGATTCTTGTTTGTTGTCATAATTTTTCACTTTTAGTTTTCTTTTTGTTCACACACTCGGTCTTGGTGAGGATGTAGCAGGGTACTTCGCGTGTTCCGCCATTGGGCTGAACGATGGTTCGGGATGTCAGCTGAAATTTCAGCCCACATGTTTTTTCCCATGCAGGCTCCATTTTCGGATGGCTTTCAGCATGATAATCAAACACATAACAAAAATCGAGGCGAAAACGCCCCGATTTGGATGAAATCTTCGCACAATGCCGATGGACAAAGGCTTGGAAGCGGATGGAGGGAAAAATGAGTGTAAAGTGGAGGTGGCAAAGGACCACATCAAGCAGATGGGTCATGGCACACTTATCAGCACAGCTGCCAATACTAAAATAATCTTCTTCATCTTCCTTTGCATTTATTGGATTAGTAATTGTTCTATGGCAGCAACTACGCTACTAGGGTTGGATGGTCTGGGTGCTCTGCCTGGCAATAGATGTCCCGTGGTATCTACAATTCGGTAGGTGGGGAAGCCACTGATTTCCAGATAACGCTCAATGGCACTTTCCTGTTCACGGGGCAGGTTATAGTGAACAGCATTGTCGGTGTCGAGATGTTTCTGGCTAATAAAGGTGCGCCATGCGTCTTCGGGGCTGTTATTGCAGAAATAGAGATAGACAACGGGCTTGCCTTGCAAGAGTTTCTTCAGGGTGGGGACATGCTCCATCTCTCCGCGACAAGGACCACACCACGTGCCCCACACATCCACATAAATGACAGACTCTCGGAAGGGAGCTATGATGCGTTCGAAGAGTTCTTTTCCGTCCATGATGTCCTTCAGTGACTCATCGGGCACACGAAGAGAAGCAGGAGTTCCCTCCTTAGGTGTCGCCACTGTCTGCTTTTGTTGATATTCTGCCAAGAAATCCTTGATACGCTGATTGGCATCGTCGATGGCTTGAAGAAGTCGAGACTGGTGAAGCTTCTGATGTGCCAGTTCCATTACACGTGGCGAAGCTTCGTGAGTTTTGCCATCTACATCCTTCATGAAAGTCTGTGCCTTGAGGATTTCTCGGGCATCGTCGTCCAAGTCAAGCGAATCGAGGATGCTCACGGTGAGCGGAACGTCCGTCTCACTATTTTCCCAGTCCCAGTATTTTGCAATGAGAGGTTTGCCCAAGATGGGGATGATGTCGGACTGATATGCCTTGTTCAGGTCGGCATCCCCGTTATAGTTGGCAAGCAATGCTTGGAAGCCCTTCACTTTCTGCAACTCTTCATCAGTCAGTTGCACCCTACCTTGTTGATAAAGCTGATAGATGAAATCGGAGGGATCAGTCAATGCAGAATGTTTGACGTCTGCCAATGCTGATAGGTAGTAATTGATAGAAAAACCAAATTCGTTGCGGCACATGAATGGCACTTCCGAGCGCATCCATTGCAGTGGATTCAGTTCCGCTTCAGTCTTCTGTAACAGGTCCACTTGGCTCTCACCAGTGGAAGGCCAGCAACATTTCAGGAGCATTGGATAGGCTAACTGATTCTGTATGTTGTCCTGATAATAGGTACGGAAACGGCGGGACAGGTTCGGTCTGGCTGTATATAGGGAGTCTATCCTTGTCTGGCATACTGCCATCCTACGACGCTGTTGCACAATCGTGCTGTCCATCGTCAAATCGTTTGTTCTCACGAAATCAGGATGGAAGTCTGCACCTAGCAGTTCGTTGTTAAATCGGGCATATTTTCCACCCATCACGTAGGCACGGTCGTTCACATCGTCAATGTAGAGCAAAAGCGAATCACAGCCCTCCACAGCCAACATCCCCCAAAAACGGTGTTCCAGCAGATGTTCGGACTCATTGAAGATTCCCATCACAGAAGGTCCTGTCACAGGTAGCCTCACCTCAAAGCGCCCTTGAGTGTCAGCCTTCTTAATCTCTTTGATTTGCTTGCCATCGAAGAGACGTTCAATATAAGACACATATTCCGTCCCCTTCTTTGTAGTGTGCACACACACCCGAAGCGTAACACTATCCTCTTCGGCATGTATGCCACTTACCCATACAGTCTCATCTTTGAAAGGGTAATCAGGCAGATGCTTAGAGGTCAGCACCGATGTCTGATGCTTCACGCCATCGATAGTAACAGTGTTCTTCTTCAGCCGCACCTCTTTGTGTTGCCCGTCCTTGCTGAGCACATAGCAGTTTCTCCCCACTTCATCATATTCCCAATACTCGCAATCAAAGATTGCATAATCGTCGAATAGCCCGATGAGCCATTCCCCCGTTGTCTCGTCCCTCAAACAGAGGTGGAGGCCAGATTTCACCTGTCCCCACCCCACCGTTCCGACCATAGCTAGCAATACGGCTAAAATAGGATCCTTCATTTCTTTTTTTCCCACAATAACGAAGATGCTATGCTTTCTGTGACTCAAAACGTGTTAAAAAAACAAAAGAATTCCTTTTTTAACAATTTCACGCATGAAAATTGATAGAAACGGGAACTTTTATTTCAAAACAATGATGTCGCTCCACCTTGTGACTTAATTCTGGGGAACGCACGACAATGCCCCCTTCAGTTTTTTCCGATGCCGTTTCTTTATAGCCACTCCCTTTGCAGAATAAAGATTAATGAGTGTGTACATTCCTTTTAATTTGTAGTCTTTGTAGTATTTGTCATAATATGGATTCCTTGAACTGAGAGCAATTCTTTTATTTTTCCAATACTCACCGTTTAGCTTGTAAATTTTCAGATATAAGTCAGTCGAATCACCAAGCACAATCTTGTATTCAGGCACATCCACCGCATCTATTATATGTTTAACATCCCAATATATGGAATCCCAATGGGATGAATGATCATAATCATTCCATTCTTGCATCAATCTCATAAAACCATATTCTTTGTATTCAATATAATATGTTAATTCATTAAAACTATATATAAAACAATCCTCACTACTAAAATCCATATCATGTAGCATATTACGTTCCGATATTCCTGGTATTAGCCAAGAGACTTGAAACCTTTCATTATGTTTTTTTCCTCCCAATACGCCATCATAAAAATACCAGTCACCATGCGAGAAATCTTTGTTCTGGGCATAAGAGACAGGAAATGCAACCGCAAACAAGAATAATAGGATAAAGAATCTCTTTCTCTGGATGGTTTGTATATCGTTCATAGTTTTTCTATTTTTTGCAAAGGTACTCCAATTCTTTGAAACATCCAAGGTTTTGATGAAAATCTTATGGACTCATGTGTCAACAAAAGCATTTGTACATAGTGTTCCATTTAATCTTGTAGCATGATCCACTTTTCTTGTTCTTGATTATATTGAAATTTGTATTCTCTGGTTTCAGAGCATGCAATTATTAATTTTTATTTCGTCATTCCAATCGGAAGATAATATACCATACGGCAAGGAATACCGTGTTGCTTAGCTGGCACCCATGGAGGCATATCTCTGATGATGTCCATCAATATGTCTTCATTAGTCTTTCCTACAAATTTGACTACTGAGATATTTGATAAAGTTCCATCTTTTTCCACTATGAATTGTACAATACCTCCTTCATCCTTTTCCAACCCATGAAATGCAATTTTCTGCTGCAAATATAACGACAGAGCCTGTCCTCCGCCTCGAAACTCAGGATTCTCCTCAGCTACATAATATATATCAGATATAGAATTGTCTGTCACATCCACAACCTCTTGTTTCTTCAAATCATAAAGAATTTTAAGATAGATTCCAGGGGCCACATTGCATCCAACATCTGACATCCCAACAACCTTGTCTCGTTCCGGAAAGTTCTCACCATTTCTTTTTATTTGAATAGATCTAGATAGTGCTTTAGGGAATGTGCCATCAATGAAGAATTTATGTCCTTTAAGCACAAAATACTTACATCTTTTCTTTCTGTAATCGCCACATCCGATAGATTGTACATACATAACCAATGTGTCGCTTCTAAAGCTCTTCTCTGTTAGAATAAGAAAATTTTCTTTCTCAAATTTTTCCACATCAACCTTTGAAAGATTCTTTGTGTACTCATTGTCGTATAGTGCAGATTCTATCATGGTAAAAAAGGTGGATCTTCTTGCCGTAGAGTCTTGTTCAATCGGCCATCGTTCATATTGAATCCTCCTTTTCAGGAATTCTTTGTTGTCTATTTTCAGTTGTTTTAATGGTTCGACGTCAAATAGCAAATATTTATTCTTATGATAATTTGAAAGCAACCAAGTCGCCTCTACAGAGTTGTTGTAGAAGTCATTGGAAATCAGTCTTCTTCCTTTTATCAGATATTTGGCTACATACAAAGTGCACTCTTTCAGCTTAATCTTTTGGGATGGATGTATTTTCTTAAAGTTTCCATATTTTATAATCATTTCATCCCTATTATTATCACCAATAATGGTAGAGGGAAGGTGAGACACCCCCATCGTTGGATCAAGGCAATAGTCGGCTTGCGCATAGAAACTATCGGCAAAACTTTGCAAATCTTTATTCTGTTTATTAAACAGTACAACATCATCTGAAATTCCTTGCAGACACATTGGATGACAGTTCTTCATTTTTATCATAATCTCATAATACAGCATACTATGAATACTATCATCGATTATCTGCCCCTGCATCGTAATACAATACAAGGCTATAATAAAAGTAAATATAAATTTCATCATACATTAACGAGAAGTGTTGCGCTGCAAAGATAGCTATTGATTTTCATTTTATGTTCTGATTTCATTTCAACAAGTCCAATATCGTCTCAGGTGAAGTCTGAAGTTCTGTGACAGCACACAGGCCTGCTCCCATATCTTTTATACTCGCTCCCAACAGATGCACTTTATTATCGATAATGAGGAAACGGTCATGATTTTTGTGTGGCAACTGTACGAAGTCGATGGCAGGATATTGCTCGTTATGCTTCTTCAGGTCAGTCAAGAATGGCTCGCTGTAGCGTGTGTGGATTGTTGCCGATACGCCATCGCTGCGTTTGTCCAAAAGCGACAGCACACGGTCATCCACAAAATTGTCTATCAGAACAATCCTGTCCTTAGCACTTCTCACCAAATCAGAAACAAACGTCCATGCATCCCATACGCAACCCGTCTGGAAAATCTGTTCAGGCAATTGTTTAGGAGCTATCTCTTCTATCTTATCAATAATCATCTCAATCTTCTCATCCGTCTCCATCTGGTGCTGCTCGATGTTGAAGATACGCTGAACCACCTGCACATTCTGATTCACAATCTGGGGAATTGCAGTAAAGGCGCGCATAATGAGAATGTTGACACCAACGGCAGTTTCAGACCTCAGAACACTACTAAGCATTCCTATGCCGTTTCTAGTGAAAGCATAAGGTGTGTATTTTGTATGTTGTCCACGTCCCTTCTTTAAGATCACATTTTGTGATGTTAAAGATATATCTCCCTGATTTTTAACGAAAT
>JAFZVN010000011.1 GCA_017617805.1 Bacteroidaceae bacterium
ACCCTCAACTGTCACCTGTCAACTCTCACCTGTCAACTCTCAACTGTCACCTGTCAACTGAACGAACTTTGTACATCTTTGACGCTTGCATGCGTGAGGCTGGCTTGCAGGAGAATGACCTGATTGAGGAAGGTGGTAGGCACAATGCGCTGAAGAGCATCCTGAGTGTGGGAGCCACACAGCTGCTGACAAAGGAGGAACTGATTGGGGTGCTCCAGGTGAGGATGGCTGCCAACTGGCAGGATGCGAACATCCAGACGCTGGTGAACGACTTCTATCAGAAATATACCGATTCGAGCCAGAAGATGACCCAGTTCCAACGCAAGGTGTTTGCCAAGAGCAGGAAGCTGAATGGTAACGATAACGGTAACCTTAACCTTGACGGTAACTGTCAATTCTTGGCAAGCCAAGCGTGCAGAAGATACGATGAGTCAACTGTCAACTGTCAACTAAACGAGGCTCCCTCCATGCCCAAGAAACTTCCCAAACTCATTGAACTGCTCACGTCCAAGACCCCAAAGGAGTATAAGGAGGCTGTGGCTCACGCTGTGTTCCCTGCCTTGGGTACCCACTTATGCAATGTGCGCTTCGAATACACCGACTATGTGGAGCATGAGGCGACTTTGATGAACGTGCTGATGGCTGGAACTGGTGCGGGTAAGGGCTGCATCGACAACCCCATCAAGCATATCATGGCTGACATCAAAAAGAGGGACAAGGAGAATGAGGATCGTGAAAAGGAGTGGAAGAAGGACTGTCAGAAGAAGGGTGCGAACAAGGACAAGATGGTGCGTCCTGAAGGGCTGGTCATTCAGATGATTGACCCCGACATGACGAAGCCTGCCTTGGTGACTCGCTTGGATGAAGCTGAAGGACACTTCGTGTATGTGAAACTCAACGAACTTGACCTCTTCAACCAGCTCAAAGGCACCACGGGCAACCAGCACTTCCAGCTGATGTGTCTGGCATTTGACCCTGAGTCCGAATATGGTCAGACTCGTGTGGGCACACAAAGTGTGACAGCAAGACCGCAGTGCCGCTTCAATTGGAATGCCTGTACCACGGTGCTTAAAGGTCGCCGATTCTTCAAGAATGTGTTGACCGATGGCCCTATCAGCCGCATCAACTTCTGCACCATTCCTGAGCAGGAGATTGGAGCCGACCAGCCCATCTACGGCAAATATGATGCTGCTTTTGACGAAGCTTTGAAACCCTACATCGACAATCTGGTGGCAGCCCGTGGTCTCATCGAATGTCAGCAGGCTTGGCGATTGGCGAAGAAGTTGCAGGCTGAGTGTGCAGAGTTCGCTCGATTGAGTCAGAATGATGTGTATTGGAACCTGAGCCATCGTGCTTGCGTCATCGCTTGGTTGAAGGCTTGTGTGCTCTATGTGGCGAACGGTCAGAGGTGGGAGAAAACCATCGAGGACTTTATCCGCTGGAGTCTGAACTACGACCTGTGGTGCAAGATGGAGTTCTTTGGTGAAGATATTGCCAAGGCGAACAGGGATGACGAGCGCGTGGGTAAACGTGGCCCTCGCAATCTGCTGGAACTGCTGCCTGACACCTTCACCTTGGAGGATGCCAAGCGCGTGAGGAGAGAACAAGGGATGAGCAATGAAAACCACAAATGTAATAAGATGATTGCTCAGTGGGTTTTTCGAAAATATGTATTACAGATTACAGATTACAGTTTTCAGAAGAACGGTAAAACAGTGAAAAGTTAAAAATTAAAAGTTAAAAGTTAGAAAGATATGAAACTGACAAGAAAACAAGTGCAGGTCATCATTGGCGTGCTGAGAGCATTAATCGAGTTATTCAATGATCTAATCAAAAATGAAAAGAAAGATGAAAAGTAAAAGTGAACAATTACCGAGGGGCTTGCGTAATCGCAACCCTCTCAACATCAGAAAGAGTGACCAACTGTGGAAAGGTCAGACAGGGCATGACGGCAAGTTCTGCATCTTCAGAACGATGGAGGATGGTTACAGGGCTGCCTTCCGCATCCTGAAGACCTACAATGTGAAGTACCACATCTATTCGGTGCGAGAAATCATCTACCGATGGGCACCGCCCAATGACCACAACTACACTCGCTCCTACATCGAGAGAGTCTGCAAGGAGGCAGGACTGAAAGAGACTGACCTCATCGTGGTGGACTCATGGATTGAGGAGAAACGAAACGATGCCATCTGGCTGGTCTGGGCAATGGCCAAGGTGGAAAACGGCGACAAGTACATCAGCTACGCCGACATGGAAAAGGTGAAGATGGGATATGAACTCGCCTTCAACTAATCAAACAAGCCCGCTTCGCGAGCGATGGAGCAGATGAAGCTGATGGAACAGAATTGAAGTTTGACTTCGCCGAATGCTAAAGGTTCGTTCAATTCATGGCTAAAAATTGTTATTGGCGGATTTTTTGTGAATTTTTTTTGAAAAATACTTGTAACGTCAGAAGAAATCACTACTTTTGCAGTCGGAAAAGGAAACTAAGGCGGTAGTGGCTCAGTTGGTAGAGCATTGGCTTCCCAAGCCGAGGGTCGCGGGTTCGAGTCCCGTCTACCGCTCAAAACTTGAAAACTAAAAACTAATGGATAATGGTTTTTAGTTTTTCGTTTAATAAGGAATCGGAATTATGCTTTTAATGACATTGATCATCGTCGCTGTGCTGTTCATCGGCTTTGTGCTGATGAGCTCGGAGCAGGTGCACCACATCAACCGTGCCACGGTGGCGATGGTGTGTGGTGTGGCGGCTTGGGTCATCTACATGCTGAACGGCGAGGATTTCGTGATGCTGATGCATCAGGCGGACTACATAGCGTTTCTGGGTGGTGCGGAGCCTTCGGGCGATTCGCTGAAGTATTTCGTGGCGGAGAATGTGCTGGCGAAGTACATCGGCGAGGCTTGCTCGGTGATTTTGTTCCTGATTGCGACGAACACGATTGTGGAGGTGCTCCACAACAATGGGGTGTTCGACGCGCTGGTGGACTGGCTCAGGATGCGCAACAGCCGCTTGTTCCTGTGGGTGATTTCTCTGTTGACGTTTGCCATCTCGGCGAATGTGGACAACCTGACAACGGTGGTGCTGATGATGAGCATCATCTCGCAGATTGTGAAGAATCATCATCAGCGGGTGATTTATGCTTGCACAGTGATGGTGGCGGCGTGTCTGGGCGGTTGCTTCACGGCGATTGGCGACATGACGTCGGTGATGCTGTGGGTGAGGGAGGCGATCACGCCTTCGGCTTATGCTGCGGGCTTGTTCCTGCCAGCGTTTGCGAGCTTGTGTATGTTCAATCTGCTCATCGGCATGAAGCTGAAGGGTAGGGTGGAGATGTTTTCGGTCATCTCGCGCTATGACGGCGACGATTCGTATCTGTCGGCTTGGCAGAAGGTGACGCTGCTGGTTTTAGGCATCGGTGGCTTGTGGTTCATCCCTTCGTTCCATTTCATCACGAAGCTGCCTCCGTTCCTGGGGTCGCTGTCGGTGTTGGCGCTCATCTGGGCGGTGGAAGGACTGTTCAACTTGGAGCGGAACGGCAATGTGTTGCTGGTGCAGCGTCATTATTTCCGCACGACGGAGTTCATAGGCATGCGCATGATTCTCTACTTCATCGGCATTTCGCTGGGTGTGGGTGCCTTCGCTGAGTGCGGTGCACTGGATTTTGTGGGCAACTGGCTGGAGACGCACATTAACAATGTCTATATTTATGGCGTGGCGCTGGGTGCGTTGTCATCCATCATGGATAATGTGCCGCTGATGCTGACGGGCATGAACTTGTTCCACATCGATCCAGTGGAGGGCTCGGATTTTGCCCAGAACGGCATCTACTGGCAACTGCTTTCGTTTTGCTGTGCCTGCGGTAGTATGCTGCTGTTTGTGGGTTCGTTGGCTGGTCAGGCGATTTTGGAGGTGGAGAACATCCGTTTCCGCTGGTACATCCGTCACTATCTGTGGCGGGCGCTGGTGGCTTGGCTCGTGGGCATGGTGATCTTCTGGCTGACACATTAATATATATATATTATGGCTAAAATTAACTGTATTGGCATTCTGACTTCGGGCGGAGATTCTCCTGGCATGAATGCGGCTATCCGCTCGGTGACCCGCACGGCCATTTGCAAGGGCTATACGGTGAAGGGTATCTATCGTGGTTATGAGGGACTGATGAATGATGAGATTGAGGAGTTCACCACTGAGAGCGTGAGCAACATCATCTCGCGTGGCGGAACGATCCTGAAGAGTGCGCGCAGCAAGGCGTTCACCACACCCGAGGGACGCAAGAAGGCGTATGAGGTGATGCAGAAGGAGGGGATTGATGCGCTGGTGGTGATTGGTGGCAATGGCTCGCTCACGGGTGCCCACATCTTTGCGCAGGAATATGACGTGCCTTGCATCGGTCTGCCTGGCACCATCGACAATGACCTCTCTGGCACCGACCTGACTATTGGCTATGACACGACGCTCAACACCATCGTGGAGTGTGTGGATAAGATTCGCGACACGGCGAACTCGCATGAACGCATCTTCTTCGTGGAGGTGATGGGACGTGATGCGGGATTCCTGGCACAGAACAGTGCCATTGCCAGTGGCGCCGAGGCTGCCATCATTCCCGAGGACAGTACTGATGCTGACCAGTTGGAGCACTTCATTGGTCGTGGCATCCGCAAGAGCAAGAACTCGAGCATCGTCATCGTGAGCGAGAGCCCGAAATGCGGTGCGATGTTCTACGCTGACCGTGTGAAGAAGGAATATCCGCAGTACGATGTGCGTGTGTCTATCTTGGGACACTTGCAGCGTGGCGGTTCTCCTTCTGCCCGCGACCGCATCCTCGCCAGCCGTTTGGGTGCTGGTGTCATCGATGCCATCCAAGACGGTCAGCGCAATGTGATGATCGGCATCCGCAATGACCAGGTTGTCTATGTTCCCTTCACTGATGCAGTTCGTCCAGACAAGTCGATGAACAAGAGCCTGATTAAGGTGTTGGATGAGTTGTCCATTTAGTTGGAGAGTTTAGGGCTGAGAGTTGAGAGATGAACAACCTGCTGACCATATTAGGACCGACGGCTTGTGGCAAGACAACCTTCGCGGCACATCTGGCCTACGATATGGATGGAGAAATCATCAGTGCGGACAGTAGGCAGGTGTATCGGGGCATGGACATCGGTACGGGAAAGGATCTGGTGGACTATCATGTGAAGGATAAGGACATCCCCTACCATCTGATTGACATTGCCGAGGCAGGAACAAGATATAATGTATATGAATGGCAGCGTGGTTTCTTGGATGCTTACGAGGACATCACGCGAAGGGAAAAGACTCCGATTCTCTGCGGTGGAACGGGTTTGTATATCGAAAGCGTCATCAAAGGATATGAGTTCGATGGCAGGACTTTCCCTCCCTTCAACTCGCTCATCATCGGTCTGGACATCAGCCGTGAGCTCCGCCGCGAACGCATCAGCCAACGCCTCCGTGCCCGTCTCGACGAGGGAATGGTGGAGGAAATCCGAGGTCTGATCGACAGGGGAGTATCGACAGAACGGTTGATTCGTTATGGATTGGAATATAAATATGTAACGCTCTATCTGTTGGGACAATTGCAGTACGACGAGATGGTTTCCCTCCTCGAAATCGCCATCCATCAGTTTGCAAAGCGTCAGATGACCTGGTTTCGTGGTATGGAAGAGCGTCGTGGCATCAAAATCCATTGGCTTAGCATCGCGCTGCCGATGGAGGAACGTATTGAAAAAGTGAAAGAATTATGGCGGAAGCAAATCGCATAGGAGTTGTCTATAATCCACATTCAGGCTTTGACTATTCGCATAAGCGCTGGAAAATGATCCTCAAGTATCTGGATCAGAAGGGTGTGCTGTATGATTTCTTGCAGTCAGAAACCCCTGAATCGGTAGAACGGTTGACGAAGATGATGTGTGAGAATGGCTACCACACTATTGTGGTGGTGGGTGGCGATGGGTCGCTTAACCGCACTGTCAATGCCATCATGGAGAGTCGCGATATTTTGCCTGACGACTTTGCATTCTCTGTTATTCCCAATGGTTCAGGCAATGACTTTGCCCGTTTCTGGGGAGTGTCGGTGAATGACTACAAGAGAGCAATCGATGGCATCATCGCCCATCAGACCCGAAAGATTGATGTGGGATGCTGCACCTATCAGGACGATAACATTCCCCAGCGTCGCTACTTCCTCAACTGTATCAACATCGGATTGGGCGCTCGTCTGGTCAAGACGATGATTGATGCCACCCACATCTTGGGCTCCAGCAAGATTTCACTCATCTCTGCCTTCATCACGCGCATCTTCGAACGCAAGCAGTTCAATATGGCGCTGAAAATTGAGACCGAGGAAGTGACAGACAACTACATGTCAGTCTGTATCGGCAACTGTCATGGTTATGGACAGACCCCCAACTCAGTACCTTACAATGGACTGTTGGATCTCTCCCTCATCACACGTCCAGAATGGTGGCAACTCTTTGAAGGATTCTGGTTGTTGGGCAAGGGCCGCTTCCTAAATTATAAGAATGTGCATCCTTACCGTGCCCGTCAGATTCAGGTGACGGAAATAGATAAGGCTTTGGTGTCGTTGGATGGCGTGGTGCTGCAGTCCAAGCATCCTACCCCCATGCGCATCACTATTCAGCATGATGCCCTCAATTTCATCATCCCATCTGTTCTATCTGATTGAGTCATCAGATAGGTTCTCTATCCCATCCGATTGATTTTTTCTAACATCTCGCCGTCGATGATCTTGATTTTCTTACCATCGATGGCGATGATTTTTTCTTGGGCAAAAGCAGAGAGCGTGCGGATGGCATTCGAGGTGGTCATGTTCGACATGTTGGCCAGGTCTTCACGCGAAAGATAAATGGAAAGCGTCGCACCATCTTCCTCCAATCCATAGTTGTCGCGAAGGAATAACAGAGACTCCGCCAAACGACCACGAATGTGCTTCTGGGTAAGATTCACGGTTCGCTGGTCTGAGTTGCCAACCTCCACTGCTAAGAGCCGGATGAAGAACATGGCCAGTTTGTTGTTCTCCATCACCCACTTCTCAATCAGTTCAATCGGAATGAGGCATACCGTACTGTATTCGAAAGCAGCAGCAGTCGTGACGTAGTTCTGATTGGCGAAATAGGCACGATAGCCAAAATACTCGACAGGCTTGATGACACGGATGATCTGTGTGCGTCCACTGATGCCTCCCTTGTGGATTTTGATTTTTCCGCTGACGAGGCAATGCAACATCTGTGGCACATCTCCCTCTTGGTAGAGCACCTCATTCTTTTTGAAATGTTGGATGGATATGTTGTCCTTCAGTTCCTCCTGTTGCTCCTCTGACAGCAGTTGCATGATGCTCTGAAGGCTGTTGATTGTGTCTGCTAAGATAGTGGAATCTTTTTTTCTCATTGCCCAATTGAATTTGCGATGCAAAGTTACACACATCTTACAAACTGACAAAACTTTCCCTCTATTTTCTGCTATTTAGCATGTTTTCGTACTTTTTTTTGAGCAAAAGTGATTTTTTTTTGAAAAAAAATGAAGAAACGTTGTACACATGGAAAATAATCTCTAAATTTGAAAACTGAAACTAACAGCTAAATCTTAGAAAGCTATACAATACCTTAACTTACAGATATGAGTTATTTACGTTTTGATAAAGCTCAAATGACCAATCTGCAGGAGTCGCTCCCTAAGGAGATCCTGCGAACAAACAGGTCGGGTGCGTATTCATGTTCATCTATCGTTGACTGCAATACGCGTAAATATCATGGTTTGTTGGTTGTTCCTGTTCCCGAGTTGGGTGATGAGAACCATGTCTTGCTTTCCTCGTTGGATGAGACCGTCATCCAGCATGGTGCGCAATTCAATCTCGGACTTCACAAGTATTCGGGCAATGTGTACAGTCCTAACGGACACAAGTACATTCGCTCGTGTGAATGGGATAAACTGCCAACCACCATCTACCGTGTGGGTGGTGTCATCTTGAAGAAGGAGAAGGTTTTCCAGCATTTCGAGAACCGCATCCTGATTCGCTACACCTTGCTCGATGCACATTCGGTGACAACCCTCCGACTGCGGCCATTCTTGGCCTTCCGCAGTGTGGAGGAGTGTACCCATGAGAATGCCAAGGCGAACAAGCAGTATGAAATGATAGACAATGGCATCAAGACCCGTCTCTATCCTGGTTATCCTGAACTGATGATGCAGCTCAACAAGAAGAATGACTTCGTGTTTGAGCCAAACTGGTATCGAGGCATCGAATACCAAAAGGAACAGGAACTGGGCTACGATTACAAGGAAGACCTCTACGTGCCAGGTTTCTTCGAGTTCAACATCAAGAAAGGTGAGAGCGTTGTCTTCTCTGCAGGCCTCAGCGAACTGAAGACCAGTCAGTTGAAAAAGATCTTCGACCATGAGATTGAGGTGCATGTGCCTCGTACCAGCTTCCAGTCTTGTCTGGTGAATGCAGCCCATCAGTTCCACTACGAACGTGATGGTGAAACCTACATTATTGCAGGTTATCCTTGGTTCAAATGCCGTGCTCGTGACATGTTCGTCTCACTGCCAGGCTTGACGCTGGCCATCGATGAGGTGGAATACTATGAGAAGGCCATGAAGACCGCTGTGAAAGCTTTGCAGGATTTCATGAATGGCAAGGATTCAAAGATCAAGATGTACGAGATGGAGAAGCCTGATGTGCTCCTGTGGGCTATATGGTGCATCCAACAATATGCTCGCTTGGTCAAGGTGGATGCAGCACGTGAACGCTATGGCAAATTGGTACAGCAGATGGTTGATTTCATCCGTGAAGGCAAGCATCCAAACCTTTTGTTGCATGAGAACGGTCTTCTCTTTACCGATGGTCGTAAGCACGCTGTCACTTGGATGAACTCCGAAGTGAACGGATTACCTGTCGTACCTCGTTCGGGTTATGTGGTAGAGATTAATGCGCTCTGGTACAATGCGCTCCTCTTCAATGCCGAACTGTTGGTGAATGCTGGTCGTGCTGGTGAGGCTGATGCCTATACCCGACTGGCAGAAGTCACAGGACGTTTCTTCAAGGAAACCTTCTTGAACGAACATGGCTATCTGCTCGACTACGTGGATGAGGGCTACATCTCTTGGTCTGTACGTCCCAATATGCTGATTGCCTCTTCTTTGGAGTACAGTCCACTCACCACACCTGAATGTAAGAAAATCTTCGATATATGTACTAAGGAGTTGCTTACTCCTAAGGGCATGCGTTCCCTCTCGCCTAAGTCGGGAGGCTATAATCCTATCTATGCAGGAGGTCAGATGCAACGTGATGCAGCCTACCATCAGGGCACAGTATGGCCTTGGTTGTCAGGCTTCTATCTCGAGACCTGCCTCAAGATTTACAAGCGCAGCGGACTCTCTTGGGTGGATCGTTGCTTCCTGGGCTTCGAGGAAGAGATGTTCTATCACTGTATCGGCACACTGCCAGAACTCTTCGATGGTAACCCACCATTCAGTGGACGAGGAGCACTTTCCTTCGCCATGAATGTGGCAGCTGTGTTACGAGTGAATAAGGTTCTTTCAAAATTCTATAACTATTAAAGAAGGAGGACAGAGGATATGAAAGTTTTAATGTTCGGTTGGGAATTCCCTCCTAAGATTTATGGCGGACTTGCAGTGGCTTCCTATGGTATCACAAAGGGAATGGTTGAGGGTCAGCCTGATGCTCAAATCACCTTTTGCCTCCCCAAGCCTTGCGGAGAAGAAGAGAAATTCCTTCGCATCATCGGCATGAATCAGGTGCCTATCGTTTATCGTGGACACGACTACGACTATGTGAAGAGCCGCATCCCCGACTATATGACGCCTGAAGAATACTACAACTTCCGCGACCACATCTATGCTGACTTCTCCTACATGAACGTCAATGATATGGGCTGCATGGAGTTTGCTGGTGGTTATCCAGGCAACCTGCATGATGAGATCAATAACTTCTCTATTATCGCAGGAGTGGTGGCTCGTTCTGAACAGTTCGACATCATTCATGCCCATGACTGGCTCACCTATCCAGCAGGTGTGCATGCCAAGATGGTCAGCGGAAAACCTCTCTGCATCCATGTGCATGCTACAGACTTTGACCGTTCTCGTGGCAAGGTCAATCCAACCGTCTATTCCATCGAGAAGAATGGTATGGATCATGCAGACTGCATCATGTGCGTGTCGGAACTGACCCGCCAGACGGTCATCCGTGAGTATCATCAGGATCCACGTAAGTGCTTTGCCATGCACAATGCGGTTTATCCACTGCCACAGGAATACCTCGACATTCCACGCGTGGATCATGGCAAGGAGAAGGTCGTTACTTTCCTCGGACGTATCACCATGCAGAAAGGTCCTGAGTACTTTATCGAGGCTGCAGACCTTGTGTGCAAGCGTTCCAAGAACATCCGCTTCTGCTTTGCAGGTTCTGGAGATAAGTATTGGGAAATGGTTGACCTCGCAGCGGCTAAGGGTATTGCAGACCGTGTTCACTTCCCTGGCTTCCAGCGTGGTAAGCAGGTGTACGAGTGCTACAAAGCCAGCGATGTGTTCGTCATGCCATCTGTATCTGAACCCTTCGGCATCGCACCTCTTGAGGCCATGCAGTGCGGCACTCCTTCCATCATCTCCAAACAGTCAGGATGTGGAGAGATTCTTGACAAGGTCATCAAGGTGGATTACTGGGACATCAATGCGATGGCTGACGCTATCTATTCCCTCTGCACCAACGAAGGCCTCCACACCTACCTGCGTGATGAGGGCCTCAAGGAAGTGGCTGAAATCACTTGGGTGAAGGTTGGACACCGCATCCGCAAACTCTATGACGAGTGCATCTACAACGGAGGATTTATCCATTAATTGACGAATAATAATAAATAGTAAATAGAATCATGAAAAAGATTTGTCTTTATTTTGAGATACACCAAATCGTTCATCTCAAGCGCTACCGTTTCTTTGATATCGGTCGCGACCATTATTACTACGACGATTATGAGAATGAGCGTTCCATCAATGACATAGCTGAACGTAGTTATGTTCCTGCCCTCCAGACGCTCATCCAAATGTGTCGTGAGCACCCTGAGTTCAGAGTTGCTTTCTCCCTCTCAGGTGTAGGTCTGGAGCAGTTGGAGTTCCATGCACCTCAAGTCATTGACCTTCTGCATGAAATCAATGCTACAGGACAGGTGGAGTTCCTCTGTGAACCTTACAGCCACGGATTGGCTTCCCTCGCCAACGAGGAGAGTTTCACTGCTGAGGTGAAGCGCATGAGTGACCGCATCAAGGAGCTCTTTGGCAAGCGTCCAAAGGTGTTCCGCAACTCTTCGCTCATCTACAACGACGAGATTGGTGCACAAGTGGCTGGTATGGGCTTCAAGGGCTTGATCACTGAAGGTGCCAAGCAGATATTGGGTTGGAAATCTCCACACTACATCTACCATTGTGCTACTGACCCACGTCTCAAACTCCTTCTGCGCGACATCAGTCTCTCAGAAGATATCACAGAGCGTTTCACCTCTCATCCTATCATGGCTGACCAGTGGATTGACTGGGTGGCTTCTACCCCTGAAGGTGAGGACTTCATCAACATTTTTGGCGAACTTGTTACCTTTGGTATTTTCCATCCCATTCAGAGTGGCATCCTCGAATTCCTCAAGGCCATTCCTGTGCTTGCCAAGCAACGTGGTATCGGATTCGCGCTGCCATCTGAACTCTGCGAGGAGAAGAGTGTGGGAGCTATCGAGGTGCCTTACAACATCTCGTGGGTTGACGAAGAGCGCGACACCTCTTGCTGGCTGGGTAACGTCATGCAACGTGAGGCCTTCCATAAGCTCTACAGTGTGGCAGACCGCGTGAGAGTGTGTGGTGACCGTCGTCTTCAGATGGACTGGGATTCCCTCCAGGCATCCAACAACTTCCGTTTCATGACCACCAAACCTGGTTATCAGTATCGTGGTATCTACGACAGCCCTTACGATGCTTTCACCAACTACATGAACATCCTCGGCGACTTCATCTCTCGTGTCAACAACCTTTATGGTGGTGCTGATAATGAGGAGATTGATGGTCTCATCACCATGATCAAGAACCAGGGTGACGAACTGGCTGCCAAGGATAAGGAGATTGAGCGTCTGCGTAAGAAACTGGAGAAGTATAATCCGACAGAATTGGAAGACAAGAAGCCAGCCAAGAAAGCTGCTGCTCCAAAGAAGGCAGCTCCTAAAAAGGCTGCTGCCCCCAAGAAGGAAGCCAAGGCGGAACCTGCTCCCAAAGTAGAGGAGAAGAAAGCCCCTGCCAAGAAAGCAGCTCCAAAGAAGAAATAAAACGGGTAACTGACCTATACGGAAGAAGGAGAAGGCTGCATTCGCTGCAACCTTCTCTTTCCATACTGTCAGAAAAAATGATAATGACTATTCATAATGAAAACAAAAAAGATTTTAATGATGATGGCAATGGCTGCATCAATGACGGCTTGTAACCAGCAAACAACAGGTATCAAGCTGGAGAACATGGACACATCTGTGAAGCCTGGAACGGACTTCTATCAGTATGCTTGTGGCGGATGGATCAAGAACAATCCGCTGAAACCTGAGTATTCGAGTTACGGCTCTTTCGACGTGGTGGTAGAAGAGAACCAGAAGCGTATTCGCGAGTTGATTGAGGAACTGGCGTCGAAGCCACAGGAGAAGGGTTCGTTAGGACAGAAGATAGGTGACCTTTATGCCTTGAGAATGGACTCCGTGCGTCAGAACAAGGAGGGAGTAAAGCCTGTGATGGTTGACCTCGAGCGTGTGGCGAAAGTGAATACGACAGAGGAACTCATTGCCTTGGTGAACCAGATGAACACTGAGGGTGTGGCGTTTGGCGAGTTGTGGGGAAGCTATGTAGGTGCCGACATGATGGAATCCACCAAGAATCTTTTAGAGATTTCGCAGGGCGGTTACTCCATTGAACGGGATTACTATGTGAAGGATGACGAGGCCAACAAGAAGATTCTGGAGGCATATAAGAGGCACGTGGCAAAGATGTTCCAGTTGGTGGGCGAGAAACCAGAGGCTGCCCAGCAGAAGATGGAGAACGTCTTGAAAGTGGAGATGCGCATGGCGAAGGCTGGTCGCGACAATGTGGCATTGCGTGACCCTGCGTCGAACTATAACAAGATGTCGTTCGCTGAGTTCCTGAAAGATTATGAGGGCTTCGACTGGAAAACTTACTTTGATGTGCAGGGCCTTACTGACATCGACTCGCTCTCTGTGGGTCAGCCCGAAGCGGTGAAGGAAGCCCTCGCTGTCTTGAAGGACACACCTGTGGAGGTTCTGAAGGATTGGATCCAGTGGCAGATTCTCGATTCGGCTGGAGGCATTCTTGGTGATAAAGTGTATGAAGAGGTATTCGACTTTGAGGGACGCATCATGACGGGTGCCAAGGAACCTCGTCCACGTTGGAAGCGCAGTGTCAGTGCTGTCAACGGCATCTTGGGTGAGGCTGTAGGTCAGATGTATGTGGAGAAGTATTTCCCACCTGCCAACAAAGCACGTATGGAAGAACTCATTAAGAATCTGCAGATTGCTCTTGGTGAACGCATTGATGCGCAAGAATGGATGAGTGAATCGACGAAGAAAGCAGCTCATGAGAAATTGGATGCCTTCTATGTGAAAGTGGGCTATCCTGATAAGTGGCGTGACTATTCGAAGATGGACATCGATCCTCAGAAGTCGCTCTATGAGAACATGAAGGAGGTGGCAAAATGGGCACATGCCGATATGTTGGATCGTAAATGGAAGAAGCCTGTGGATCGGGACGAATGGTACATGACGCCACAGACGGTCAACGCCTACTACAACCCTACGACCAACGAGATTTGTTTCCCAGCTGGTATTCTTCAGTATCCTTTCTTCGATATGGAGGCCGACGATGCCTTCAATTATGGAGCCATCGGCGTGGTGATTGGTCATGAGATGTCACATGGCTTCGATGATCAGGGACGTCAGTTCGACAAGGACGGTAACTTCCGTGACTGGTGGGCTGAAGGTGATGGCGATAAGTATAATGAACGTGCACAAGTCATCAAGGATTATTTCTCTGCCATCAAGGTGCTGCCTGACCTCAATGCCAATGGCGAGCTTTGCTGTGGTGAGAACCTTGGCGACCACGGAGGTTTGAAATTTGCTTATACCGCTTTCAAGAATGCGACGAAGGATCATCCACTTCCTGATAAGGATGGATTCACACCTGAACAGCGCTTCTTCTTGGCTTACGCTGGTGTGTGGGCTGAGAACATTACAGAGGAGGCGATTCGCAACCAGACTACATCGGATCCTCATTCGTTGGGCAAGTGGCGTGTGAATGGTGCCCTCCCATTGGTGGATGCATGGTATGAGGCCTTCGGCATCACGGAGAAAGATCCGCTCTTCGTGCCGAAAGAGAAACGTGTGAAGATTTGGTAAATTGAAACCCCGAATGAGCGATTCATTCGGGGTTTTTCATGTTTTTTAAGTTTTTTTCAAAAAAAACACGAAAAAAGTCATGCTTTGTGAATACCATTAAGAAAAAGTTTGTACCTTTGAAACACTAATCAAATAAACAATTACAAACCTATCGATAAAAACTATGCTTATGAAAAAAATGCTCTTATTGGGACTGATGTTGGCAGCCAGCATCGGTTTGAGCGCACAGGATTTGAATGTGTGTACCAAGGACTATGGTGAGTTTGGTTCTGTCACAGTGATCAAACCGACCATTGCCAACCTGCTTACGTTGCTTTCGCTCGACAGTGAACAGTTTGAAGCTGTCATGCGGAAGAATCAGTATGAAGGAAGCAAGATGAGTGATGATTATCTGGCTTACTGGAATGGCAGTAACGACAATTTTGCCTATGCCAAAGCCGTGAACGCCTTCCTCTACAATTTGAAGAAGAAGGAGGTGCATTTCTCAGTGAGCACAGAGATGGTTTATCCACAAGGATCTATCGTTGCGCTCTACAAAGCCCTGAAGCCTTACTACAAGGAGACGTTGCCTGGTGATGGCGGCAGAATGGGCAATGCTCCTGGCCCACGTCCAGATGAGGGTGCTCGACCAGGTGCCCGTCCCGATCGTCCTGGCAGAAGAGGACTTAAAGGTAGAAGTCGTACCGACATCTATGAGGTGAAGGATGACACAGGCACCTACATCTTCTCCATCGGTTCCTTCCCCCGCTTCTTCTATGTCGTAGTAAATAAGGAAGAATGAGAAAGGGTAAAGGGATAAGTGAAAAGTGAAAAATGAAAAATTTGCTACCGCGTTTGTAAGTCACTTGTTGGCAAACAGCTGCGGTAGCAAATTCTTCACTTTTCACTTTTCCTTTATCCCTTAATCACGTTCGTTCCCAGCGCAAAGGCTTTTTCCATATTACCTGTTGTGTTGAAGACGTCAGCTTTGGCAGAGATATTGTCAAGGAAGTTGAGCAGTTGAGCCTCTGGAATGCAGGGGAGGACAGGACTGCCGAACTCCAATTGCCCATGATGCGCCAACACGCAGTGAACGATGAAGTTGATTTCACGTTTGTCGGCCTCTTCCACCTTGCCATGGGCTTGGGTGTAGAGATCACGCAACAGGTTGTTCAGATAGTTGGCGGACATGTAGATGTGTCCCAACAGATAACCATTTTCCAATTTCTCGCCTTCGATGTTGTATTCGCAAAGCTTTCCCCAATCGTGGAAGAGGATGCTGACGATGATGCGTTCCACCTTGATGTCATCGGGGTAGGGATAGACTGGATAGATGCCTTCCAAGAGATGCAGCATCTGGTAGGTGTGATTCAGCAATCCACCAGGGAATGCATGGTGTACACTCGTGGCAGCAGGATATTTGCTGTATAGTGGAAAAAGGGTGTCAGCCTGTTCGCGGATGAACCCAATGAGTATCTCGTCTTTGCAGAAACTGAGTACCTGCTCAACACATCTGTCCCATTCCTCTCTCTTGATGGGACGTGGCACCAAATGATAAAGTGGATGATCTTCTGTTGGGAAGGCACCAGCAATCATGTCCATGTTGGTGGCCGATTTCTTCCCTTGATTATCACGGATGGTGAGGAAACGCACCAACTGTCCCACCTTAGGTCCAGACAATTTAGAGACATCAAACACACAGATATTCTCCACACCCTCATTGTTCGCCACTTTCAGATTCACATAAGGTGAATTGTTGCGAGCCACCGCATCTTGGCGGCTCAGTACGATATATTCCTTTTGCATGATTAATTGAATTTATTTCTTAATCTTCAGCACCGGCATGATATTATTCAGCTTCTCAGGCAAAGTTACCACAAGTGCTTCTGATGTGCGCTCATATTTCACCTTACCATAGCCGAGCAGTTCAACGCTCTTGATGGGGGTGGGGTAGAGGTCGGAACCTTCTGCTAAAGCCTTAACGGTGATGGTCTTGTTTTCTGGCCAAGCAAGGGCAGTCACGTAGAGGTTCTTCTCTGTCTGCGTGAAGCGGATTTCCTCAGCACCAGCCTTAGTGTATTGTCCGTCGTTGAAGCCTTGTGCATTGATCTTGATGTCGGCATTGGCGATAGGACCTTCACCAAAGATTTTCCATGGACGGGTCTTGACGATACTTTCGCTGTTCACCTTCATCCAGGCACCAAACTCCTTCATGATGGCGATTTCCTTCTCGTCTGGAGTTCCGTCGGCACGGAGAGGAACAGACAACAGCATATTGCCGTTCTTGCTGACGATATCCACCAAGAGTTTCGCCACAGTGTGGGCATTCTTGTAACCATTGCGCTCATAAAGGCCTGTGTCGTAGTGCCAGCCGCCGATGCAGTTGCAGCACTGCCAAGGTTGAGGCATGATTTGGTTGGGTGCACCACGTTCCACATCCCATACGAGGGCTTCTTTCATGTTGTCATCTAAGATTTTGCCAAACACCACGGCCTGATTCTTGCCCTTATGAGTGGCAGCGCTATGATTGTACATGTGGGCGGCAATCTTCATGCCTGCATCGCTGACAGGATAGAATGGCAACACCGTCACATCGAAGTAGATGAGGTCGGGGTTATAGCGGTTGATGGCATCGAGGGTACGGTTGTAGAAATTGGTGATATACTCCTGTGTGGGGATGTTCGCACCGTTTTCCCAACCCCATTGGCGATGGATGGCACCATTGTCCCAGGTGTTGTCAGAGAAGTCGTGGTTCTGGGCATAGAGGTTCTGAGGGTCGAGTCCTTTCCACCATTTCTCTGTACCGTCAGCATTGGGCTTGTAGCCATCCTCCTTGGTCAACCAACCATCATACTTCACACCGCGTTTGTCACCTTTCAGGTCGAAACGGCGTGAAGGCTCATACCATGTCCATGCATGGTCTGCGTGGAACGAGATGCCGAAGGGGAGACCGGCTTTCTTCGCAGCCTTGGCCCATCCGTCGAGGATGTCTTTCTTGGGACCGATGTTCTGCGAGTTCCATTCTTGATATTTGGAATCCCATAGGTCAAAATTGTCGTGGTGGTTACCCAAGGCAAAGAAATACTGCGCACCACATTCCTCCTTGTAGAACTTCACGAGTTCATCAGGTGTCCAATTCTCAGCTTTGAAGAGGGGCAGGATATCCTTGAAACCCACCTCTGAAGGATGTCCATAATGTTCACGGTGGTAGCGATAAGGCCAATCACCTTCCAGATAGAGTCCACGTGCCATCCAGTCCCCCGAACCTTCCACACACTGAGGACCCCAGTGTGCCCAGATGCCAAATTTGGCATCGCGGAACCACTCTGGCACTTCGTAGGTGCGGAGGGATTCCCAATCAGGGGTGAATTGTCCTGTAGCCATGGGTTCATCGGCTTCCGATACGGGCACTTTGTATGTCTGTGCAGAGGTTGCTGTTGCCATCAGTAAAAGGCCTGCACACACGCTCATTCTCATTATTTTCTTCATATCTTTTTAAGTTTTGGTTTTTATTTCTCATTTCTCATTTTTCGAAGCGCTCTCTCTCATTCGTACAAGTAGAACATCCGTTCCATCATCTTCCATTTCTCGTCGCTCCGGGCATCGGGACTGCAACCCTGAAGTCGGGCCACGAACGCTTCCCATTCGGCTTGTCGGGGCAGGGTGGCGAGTTTGTCCATCGCCACCTGCCAGTCGAAGTCCTCTGGAGCATCCACAATCATCACCAGACGTGTGCCGAGGATGTAAAGCTCCATTTCCAGAATGCCCACAGCACGGATACCCTCGCGAATCTCCTTCCACTGATATTCCTCCGAGTGCCATTTCCTGTACTCGCGAATCATCTCTGGGTCATCTCTCAGGTCGAGTGTCTGCACGTAACGCTTTGTCCTGACGCCGTATTGTTTCTGAATGTATCCGTCCATATTTCACTTAAAACTTTACCAGAATGCGGAATACTTTCCCTGGGTTCTCGCTCCACCATTGCATGGTCTCCAAAGCCTCCTCTGGCTTGATGACCTTCGTGATGAGTTGGTCGATGGGGGCAGTGCCTCTTTCGAGGTAGCGGATGACGGCGAGGAAGTCCATGGGGGTAGCATTGCGTGAACCACGGATGTCCAGTTCCTTCTGCACGAAGAGTTTCGTCTGGAAGGTCACGTCCTGCTTGGCATAACCGATGCAGGCAACACGTCCTGTGAAGGCCACTTCGTTCACAGCCATCTGATAGGTGAAGGGATTGCCCACAGCCTCGATGATGACGTCAGGACCGAATCCACCTGTGATGTCAGCGAGGCGCTGATGCACATCTTCTGTCTTTGTGTTGATGGCGTATGCTGCACCCATCTGCTTGGCGAGGTCAAGCTTCTCATCGTCGAGGTCGGCTGCGATGACCGTAGCTCCACGAGTGACGGCACGAACGATGGCACCCATGCCCACCATACCACAACCAATCACCATCACCACGTCCACATCCGTCACTTGCGCACGGCTCACAGCGTGGAAGCCCACAGACATTGGTTCGATGAGGGCACTGGTCTTGGATGAGAGTGTGCCAGCGGGAATCACCTTCTGCCAAGGCAGGATGATATATTCCTTCATGGCACCATTGCGCTGCACGCCGAGGGTCTCGTTGTGCTGACAGGCATTGACACGTCCATTGCGACAGGATGCGCACTTGCCACAGTTCGTATAAGGATTGCAGGTCACGACCATACCCACCTTCAATGTCTCAGGCACTTCGCTGCCCACAGCCTCAATGACTGCTCCCACTTCATGTCCAGGGATCACTGGGTTCAATGCCATCGTGTTGCGACCCAAGAACGTGTTGAGGTCGGAGCCGCAGAAACCGACATATTCCAATTTCAATAAAACTTCTCCTGCTTTCGGTGCAGCAGGCTTCTCCATCTCAATGATATTCAACTCTTGTGAGTGACTAATCTGAATTGCTTTCATATTTTTATTAACTCTAAACTCTAAACTTTTAACTCTAAACTCTAAACTTTTAACTTTTCACTTTTCACTTTGTTATACGCTCTCCAGCCATACACGATGATAACCAAGAAGCAGATGAGCGGCAGGATGAACGACATGTTCACGGCAGGCATTCCCATGATGACGCCCTGGTCGATCATCAGACCCTGCAATGGTGGCATCAAAGCACCTCCCACAATCGCCATCACCAGGAAGGCGGCACCGAGGTGAGTGTCCTTCGTATCCACATTCTCCAAGGCGATGCCATAGATGGATGGGAACATGATAGACATGAAGAGGCTGATGCATACGAGGCTGTAGAGTCCCAACATGCCTTCGATGCAGATGGCACCGAGGGTGCAGATGGAAGCTCCCACACCAAAGATGGTGAGCAGCTTGCGGGTGTTGACATAGCGCATGATGAAGGTGCCGATGAAACGTCCACCGAGGTTGAACGACATCGCCACGATATTGTACATCTGGGCTGTGGCCTTGTTGATGCCGAGGTGGTCAGCATACTGGATGATGAAGGTCCACACCATGATTTGTGCTGCCACATAGCAAACTTGTGCGAAGACACCCTCACGGTAGATGGTGTTGCTCCAGAGGTTGCTGAGTGTCTCCTTCACTGTGTGCGTCTGTCCTGCGGCTTTCTGCTCCTCACTCTCCGTCTTGGGCATCTTGGTCAGGGCTATGATGACCAGCACTGCCACCACCACGAGTCCGATGGTCACGTAGGGGTTGCGGATCACGGCGAGGTCGTGCAGACGGATGTCGGCTTTCTCCGCCTCACTCAGGAAGGGGAAGATGATTTGTCCAGCGGCATCACGCTTGTCCGACAGCAGATGAGGCAGCACGATGAACGAAGCCACAGCCATACCGCTGAGCGAACCTACAGGATTGAAAGCCTGTGCTAAATTCAAACGACGGGTCGAGGTCTCCTTCTCACCCAACGAGAGGATGAACGGATTGGCGGTTGTCTCCAAGAATGCCAGTCCGAAGGTCAGGATGTAGAGGGAGATGCAGAAGAATGAGAATTCCTGCCACTCGGCTGCTGGGATGAACAGGAAGGCACCGATGGCATAGAGCGTCAAGCCTAACAGGATACCGCTCTTATAGCTGTACTTTCGGATGAACAACGCAGCAGGAATAGCCATCGTGGCATAGCCGCCATAGAATGCAAATTGTACCATCGACGCTTTGGCTGCCGACAGTTCCATCACAGTCTGAAACGCAGCCACCATCGGGTTCGTGATGTCGTTGGCAAAGCCCCACAAGGCAAACAACGACGTGATTAAGATAAAGGTGAAGAGGTATTTCTTCGATACTAAAGGTTTCTTCATTGTTATTCTGACATGTTTTTAATATACGGTAATGTTGGTAAGTTCTTGAAGCCGTAGAATTTTTCAGCGTTCTGTCCAAGGAAGAGGTTCTTCTCCTCGTCTGTCAGTTCCTTCGACTTGGTGACGAAATCGTACGACATCCTATAGGTGATGGCGGTGATGGTACGAGGGTAGTCGCTGCCCCACATCAGCCTGTCCATTCCTACCCAATCGGCGGCTTCCTTGATGCTGCGGATGGCAGAAGGGTAGGGGTAGAACTCCGAGTTGTAAAGCCAGGTGATGCCGCCCGACTCCACCATCACGTTCTTGCCAGCCCGTGCCAACAGCACCTGACTCTTGAACGCTGGTGTGGTCACCATGCCGAAATGTCCAATTGCCACTTTCAGACGGGGACACTCCTCAATCACCTCCTTCATCTCACCAATCTGGTGCTCGTCCTCACCTAAGCACATCGACAACACCATACCCTGTTCCTCCATATATTTAAATATGTGGATGAGGCTCAGCAGCGATTCTTTCATTCGATGGCCAGGGAAAGCGATTCCTTTCAGGCCTGCTGCCTGCACAGCCTTCGCCTCCTCAAGCGTCCAAGCCATACCCATGCAGAAGAACCGCTCTGGATACTGCTTTTGTACTTCCGTCAGATACTCATTCTGATTGCCGTCGATGACTTCTTGCACGACCACAGCTCCACCCACCTGGGCATAGTCCATGTTCGACAAGAACACCTCTGCGGAATTCACACCATCAATCAACCAAGGCGGCAACATCTGCACCTCCTCGTCCATGAAGATGCTCCTCCCGTTCTTCAGCGACAGGATTCTTTTTCCGTCCACCCATGTGTCCTGTTTCTTCCACAGGTGGCTATGTGCATCAATAATCATATCTTTTAAGAATTTGCCCAGCTTACCCTTTTCTGATCTCCGATAATCTCCTGCACTTCCTTCACGAGTTCCCAATCAGGTTCCTCGTTCGCCCATTGGATGTTGCGCTTCACATTCTCAGGATTGGCTGACGAGAACAGGGTACCAGCGATGCGTTCGTTGCTCACCGCATATTGGATGGCCAACTTCTCGATAGGATAACCCTTCTCCGCACAGTGCTTGGCAGCCTTAGCACATACCTCCACCAAAGGCTTGGGAGCAGGATGCCAAGCAGGAACACCGCGCTGGGAGAGCAGACCCATGCTCAGGGGCGATGCACTGATCACACCAACTCCCTGTGCCTCGAAGAAATCGAGGAAATCCACCAACTTGTCATCGTTCAGACAGTAGTGGCAGAAGTTCAAGACGCTCTCCACCGTGCCAGGTTCCGAGTGCTCAATCACCCACTTCAGGTTCTCCAACTGCAGGTCGGTGATGCCTACGTGACCCACCACACCTTTCTTCTTCAGTTCCACCAGTGCAGGCAGGGTCTCATCCACCACCTTCTGCAATCCGCCCTCCATTGCTGCCTGAAACTCGATGTCATGCACGTTGATGAGGTCGATGAAGTCGATGTTCAGACGCTCCATGCTCTCATACACACTCTCTGTGGCACGCTTCCCAGAATAGTCCCAGGTGTTCACGCCATCTTTTCCGTAGCGTCCCACCTTCGTACTCAGGAAATATTTGTCTCTGGGGATCAGCTTCAATGCCTTGCCCAACACCGTCTCAGCCTTGTAGTGGCCATAGTACGGACTCACATCAATGAGGTTGATGCCTCCCTCGATGGCAGCTTCCACTGCCTGGATGCTCTCAGCCTCTTTGGTCTCATGAAACACGCTGCCCAGCGACGATGCGCCGAACGCCAAGTGGGACACCTTCATCCCAGTCTTTCCTAATTCTGTATATCTCATTATGATAAAGTTTAGATTATGTCGAGTGCAAAGTTACGCCTTTTTTTTCTGATGCCATTGGACGATACAAGAAAAAGATAGGACAAAATTGATTTTCAAGCTCCTAATTATACAGATTCCGATACTCCTGCGGGGTTCTGCTGGTCATCTTCTTGAACAATCGGATGAAATAGGAGTGGTCGTTGAAGCCCAGCGTGTATGCCACCTCCTTCACTGCCACATCTTCCGTCACCAACAGCAACTGCGCCTTCTCCATCTTCTTTTGGTTGATGTATTGCAGGGGCGTCACTCCCAATTCCTTTTTGAACCATCGGATGAGGTAAGGTTTCGTCACACACGCCACATCTGCCAAATCATCGATGTCGATGTCCTCATAGATGTGCTGGTGTACGTGGGCCAACACCTTCACCATCCGTTCGTCCTTGGTCCACATCCTGGGCACAGCCTTTTCCATAAACCTTGAAAACAGCATCAGGATTGCCCCTCTCAACTGCATCTTCTGGTGTAGCGGCATCTCATTGTATCGGCGCACATAGTCCGTAAACTTGGTTGTGTTGTCATACGATTGGGGGTCACTCTCAGGCAACTGAGCCTCTGGATGTCGTCGGCACATCTCCTCCATCAGCCACTTGTCTCCCTCTTGAGCCATCACTTCCGTCGGCAGGTCATAACGCTCCATCACGTCCGTCTCCTTCTTGAATCCCTCATACACATGCAGATAGAAGTGTCCAAACACCCCCCTGCATTCATAACTGTGCGCTGTATAGGCAGGTACGATGTACAGGTACCCTGGACGTAAATCGACGATGGTCGAGGTGGAAAGACCTCCTTCTTCGGGGGAGGTGGGGCAGGGGTTCTCCAGATGGAGTTTTGCCTCTCCCTCCGTCACGAGATAGATACGTGTGAAAGGTGAGCTGACGTTCTGCCAGTTCCAGTCCTTATCATGTTTGGCGAACCCCACATTCAGCATCTGCAGGTTCAGGCTTTCAATAGGCATTTGCATATCTACAAACTTTTGGTCTGACAAAGGTACATCATTTCTCATTCCCCACCAAATATAATCCCCTTTTCTATCACTTAATCACCCCTTTAGTTCCATCTTACCCTTGATTTTATAACATAGAGGAAACCTTACGGTAACCTTAGGGACCTTATGCCGTGAAGTTTTCACTCGTTTGTCGCTCATCCCCAATATAAAATCGTGTATTACTTCAACACTCGTTCCATCTACATTATAACTAAGGACATATTAGGAAGAAGCGCATCCGTTTGGATGTGCTTCTTCCTGTTTATGAGTGACGCTCAACTTTCACTTTTCACTTTTAGTTTTTAGTTTTTAGTTTCACTACATGAATCTCATGCAGCTCGTGGTGCCCAGTGCAGTCAATGCTGCCGTCAGAATCGATACCGCAATCTGGATGATTGCCTTCCAAAGTTCCTTGTTCTTCATAATCAAAAAATTATTAGGGTTAATTTTTGAAGTAAAAAGTGAAGAGTGAAAAGTGAAAAATTTAAGTTACTTTGAACAGCTGTTTACTTACCATCCGGATGGGGGATACTCAGATTTTTCACTATTCACTTTTCACTATTCACTTCAGGCTCTGCCTGACTTATCCTCCGAAGTCGCCGGCGTCTGGGTCGCCTCCGTTGTCGCCTCCGTTGTCACCGCCAGGAGTGATGGTGCCGGTGCCTGAGCCGCTGTTGGTGCCACCCTCGTTGGTCGTTCCACCATTCTCAGTGCCACCCTCATTGGTGCTGCCGCCGTTCTCCTCATCCTCCACGGTGCCGTCATCGCTGGAGGTGACGCGCTTGACGAGGTTGCCGTCGCGGTCGTAGCAGGTGATCTGCACGCTGGTATTGGCGAGTTCGTTCTTCAGGTCAACGGATGGGGTGAACACGATGCGGCGGCTCTTGATGAGGTTGGCCTTCACGTCC
>JAFZVN010000012.1 GCA_017617805.1 Bacteroidaceae bacterium
GCCCAGTCTGTATTGACTGTCACATCGGTAATCGATGTGGATGATGAGCCAGAGCCATTGAAGAACGCACCGGAGAGCCACGTGATGTGGTTCTGCTCCATCGGAACATCGAAGGTGCGCTCGTAGAGCACATTGCCTGAGGCATCGAGAGCCGTCACCTTCAGGGCGATATTGTCCGACTGTTCATGCAGGAACGTATAGAGGTCGAACTGCTTCTGACTGCCGTCCGTGATATCGACCGTCACCGTCTGCTTGCTCGCCACACTGCCCAGACCCGTTGCAGCATTGAAGGCTCCAGAACCACCGGTGTAGTAGAACTGCATCTTATGGACATCGGCCGGAATATCATCAGTAATGACAAAGCGGCAGAGCGCCACGATGCGGTCGAGCGACACTTGGTAATCGACAGCCTCTTCGCCAATGGTCACCTCGCCATAGCAGAGGAAGGTGTCGGTATATCCTGTGGCATTGGTGAACTGGATCTTGGCTGGATTCGTCATCGTGGGGTTGCCGTTGGCACTGTGACCTACAACCACCAGTTGGTAGGTGCCTTCGGGCAGTTGGAAGGAGGCATGTCCGAAATCGGCCATGTCTGAAGTCTGGTTGACCTGCTTCAAGCGCGAATCATCTGTATCGTACACCGCGAAGTTCAGTCGGGTCACCACCGCTGAAGCGGCTTCCGTCGAACGGGTGAGACTCTCAAACGGGGTATTCTCAATCTGGAACACGCTGACTCTCAGGTTGCCCTTAACGTCACCCGTTTCTTGGTCATTAGGAATTTCCAATTTTTCACAGGAGAACACCATGAACACGACCAGCAGTGCGAACATGGTACTGAGTGAAATCAATATCTTACGCATAATATGTCCTCCCATCTTTTAGAAATCCATTGTGTGTTCACTTATCCACTCGGTAGAAACCTGGAAGCTTCCAGCCACAGCCGTATTGGTGTACATTGCTCCAGAGAGCTTTGTCACACGGTTGCGCTGGAAGGGAACGTTAGAAACCGTCTTGGAGAACAAGACAGCACCATCCGCATCCAATGTCTCTATCGTCACGTTGATGTTCTGCTCGTCGGTAATGAGGAACAAGAATGTGCTCGACGTTGAGTTAGCTCCTACATCGGCACTATTACCCACCATATTGGCGATACCAGTATTGACTGTTGCAAATCCCGTACTTGGGTTGAAGTCCTTACCACCTGCGGAGAGCGTCATGCGGACATTGGTCACATCAGCCGTCTTACCATCGGTGGAGACCACCTTCAACTGTGCGATAATACGACTGAGAGTGGCGCTGATATCCACTGCATTGGTGTTGCTGATTGTCACCTCCTGAGTAGCGGCAAAGGTTTCGAAGGCACGAGAGCCTGTAAAGGAGGCCACAGTAGGACTGGTGAGCGATAGTGGACTGTTGTCACTGTAGTAGTAGGCCAGCGCCACCATGGTGTAGGTGCCCATCGGCAGGGAGAGGCTGAACTCTCCGAAATCGGCATCAGTTTTAGCCTGAGTTCTCTTGTACGCCTCCGTGCCGTCAGCTTCGTAGAACGCCAGCATCACGGCATTGATACCGCTATAGTTTGCCACATTTTGAGCAGCTCGTGTCTCAGGGAAGTCCTCCTGGCTGACATTGAAGCCACTGACGTGAACACGTACAGGTGCTAATGCGTTATTATCTACTAATGTTTCATTTTCATTGCTACAACTGGCAGTTGCGAGCAGAATTACACATAGGATTATACCTGCAAATATTGAATTTCTTTTCATTGTGCTTGAAATTAAAATTATAACAGATGTGTCCCCTGTTATAGTTATCATTCAATTTCAAACAAAACATCCGGTTCATTTGCAAAACCCTGTGTTGAGTCTTGGATAAACCATAAATATCGGGATATGGTTGAGATTTGTGTGTGAGTTGTTAGAGTTGACGGAGGAGTGCAAGAAACTTGCGGAGGGTAGGGTGCTCGGGCAGTTGTTGCAGTACGAGGGTTTTCAATTCTCGTCGGTACTTGGGGTCCTTGGTGCTGAGAAACAGAGCAGTGAGCAGGTAAGCCAGAGCCGTCTGATTCTGTGTGTCGGCAGGTTGCTGGCGGAGGTCTTTGATCCGCTGTTTCAACAACCTGTTGTATTTAGATTTCTCCAGTGCGTTCTTGCTGAGAATAGCACAGATGGCCATCAAGGCAATGAGCTGCGTGTTGAGGAGCGGGTCATCGATGATGGCATGATGGAGGTAGTACAACCGTTGGAGCTGTTCGTTTTCCGTCTTGATGGTCTTTGGGTCAGCTTCCTTCTTTTTCACCCTGCGGCTGAGGATGGTCAGCAGGGTTGATTCGATGCGGTCGATGAAATCTGCATTGAAGACGAAGGAGTCCTGATCGTGAAGGGTCACGAAGTCAGGAGTGCGGTCGTGGATGTGGATGTATTGGTCGTTGGCAAAGAACTTGATGGCAATGCTGAAACGCACTCCATCACCTTTGTAATGGACATTGTAAATCTCTGCCTCAAAATCTTTGAACTGTCCTTGGCGCACGGTCACTTTCATACCTTCATCAATGTCCGTATCCTTCGTTCGAAGTTCAAACTTCTCCCCATATTCCAAACATCCGTTGATGAATTTCCGCATCAGCTCGTCGCGCACAATGATTTCCCCACCTTCCTTGTTGCGATAATGCCAAAGGCACGTGGCACCTGTGTTCCAATATTGTCCATGAAGCTTGTCCAAAGCGGCGGAAGAGGCTTGCAGAAATACGAACTTGTGGATGCCCCCACGAAGTTCATTGCTTTTGCGATCTTCATCCTGTTTGCGTTTGGTTGTGTCGGTGTTGCCAGAACGTTCTTCTTCAACACTTCTCGTCACTTTGCGTCGTCGGATGGCAAGAGCAGGAATGAAATAGTCGAGGACTTTTTCATTCTCACCCAAGTCTGTACTGGTGTTGTATTGATCCAGATATGCCTCGATCTTTTCTGGTCGATGGCATGTCATGACAAACCATTGGGGTTGGTTTTTTATTTGAATTTCTTTTCTCATGAGTGCATAATTCCCTCTTTTCGCTCCTTTCTGTTTGGAATGGAGCAAATCAACATGTTTCCAATCAGTTGCTTCATGTCGAGCGGAGAACCGCTCTTCAATATCCAGAATCAGTCCGAAGGCTGCTCTTATTGACCGACATAAGAACCTGTCAACCCCCTCCAGCGATAGCTGGAAAAGGGAAAATGTGCCATTTAGTGGTGGTAAATGGCAGATTTCGGCTGCAAAGGTACGACTTTCTTTTGATATAAGCCCTCATTTTTATCAGAATCTTTCCAATTGGTAGCCTTATGAGCAAGAATAGGTGGCATTTGGCGTTTTCACATAGCAGGAAGAGTTGAAGAATTGAAGAGTTGAAAAATTGAAGAGTTGAAGAATTCTTGGACGAGCCAAGCGTGCTAAAGATACGATAAGAAGAGTTGAAGGATTGAAGAGCAACAATATGAAAACGAAAAACCGTGAAAAAATAACGGTGGAGGGTTGACACTTGTCTATCTTTTTTGACGAATGACTGACAAAACCGAAGCGAAGAAGGCAAATGGGTGTCTTTTTGTAGAATTTTGTGAAGAGAATGGTGATTTTTTACTTTCTGCGTTTTCCGTCTCATATATTTTTCGTACCTTTGCAGCCGATTCAGAAAAGATGAGTAAGTGATGGGGATGGTTAGCATTATTTAGAGACACATTATATTATATATAGAATATATGAAGAAGCAACTGAAGAAGGTGCTTGTCTTGGGCTCAGGAGCCCTGAAGATTGGACAAGCTGGTGAGTTCGACTATTCGGGTAGTCAGGCTCTCAAGGCACTTCGGGAAGAAGGCATCAGGTCGGTGTTGGTTAATCCGAACGTGGCAACCATCCAAACGAGTGAAGGTATTGCAGACAAGGTCTATTTCTTGCCCGTCAATACCTTTTTTGTGACCGAAATCATCAAGAAGGAGCGTCCTGACGGCATCCTGTTGGCATTCGGTGGCCAGACGGCACTGAACTGCGGTACGGAACTGTTCCAGAAGGGCATCCTGAAGGAGTATGGTGTGGAGGTGCTCGGCACCAGTGTGGAAGCCATCATGAACACGGAAGACCGTGACCTCTTCGTGAAGGAACTGAACAAGGTGAACCTCAAGGTACCAGTGTCTCAGGCTTGTGAAACGATGGAGGATGCCATCGCCACAGCTCGTCGCATCGGTTATCCCATCATGATTCGCTCGGCTTACGCACTGGGTGGCCTGGGTTCAGGTGTTTGTCCCGACGAGGAAACCTTCGTCAAGATTGCGGAGTCTGCTTTCACATTTGCGCCTCAGGTGTTGGTGGAGGAGAGCTTGAAGGGTTGGAAGGAGATTGAGTTTGAGTGCATCCGCGATGCCAATGACCACTGCTTCACGGTGGCTTCGATGGAGAACTTCGACCCACTGGGCATCCACACGGGTGAAAGTATTGTGGTGGCTCCTACTTGCTCATTGACTGAGGAGCAGGTGAAGATGTTGCAGGACATCACCATCAAGTGTGTGCGTCACCTCAACATCGTGGGTGAGTGCAACATCCAGTTTGCCTTCAATGCGCAGACCAACGACTACCGCATCATCGAGATTAACGCCCGTCTGTCCCGTTCTTCTGCTTTGGCATCGAAGGCTACGGGTTATCCACTCGCCTTTGTGGCTGCCAAGATTGCCTTGGGCTACACGCTCGACCAGATTGGTGAAATGGGCACGACGAACTCAGCCTATGTGGCACCAAGCCTCGACTACCTCATTTGCAAGATTCCACGTTGGGACTTGACCAAGTTCGTGGGTGTGAGCCGCAAGATTGGTTCCAGCATGAAGTCGGTGGGTGAAATCATGTCCATCGGTCGCACCTTCGAGGAACTCATCCAGAAGGGTCTTCGCATGATTGGTCAGGGCATGCACGGATTCGTGGGCAACGACCATACGAAGTTCGACAACCTCGATGAAGAACTCGCCAACCCAACTGACCTGCGTATCTTTGCCATCGCTCAGGCTTTGGAGGAAGGTTACAGCATCGACCGCATCTACGAGTTGACCAAGATTGATCCTTGGTTCATCGAGCGTCTGAAGAATATCGTGGATTACAAGCATAAGTTGGAGACTTACAATGCCATCGAGGATGTGCCTGCAGACGTGATGCGTCAGGCCAAGATCTATGGTTTCTCCGATTTCCAGATTGCCCGTTTCGTGCTGAAGAATCCTGCTGGCAACATGGAGCGTGAGAACCTCGCAGTACGTGCTCATCGCAAGAAGATGGGCATCCTGCCAGCTGTGAAGCGCATCCCAACAGTGGCCAGCGAGCATCCTGACTTGACCAACTACCTCTACATGACTTACGCAGTGGAGGGTTACGATGTCAACTACTACGCTCACGAGAAGTCTGTGGTGGTGCTCGGCTCAGGTGCTTACCGCATCGGTTCGTCTGTGGAGTTCGACTGGTGTTCAGTCAACGCCATCACGACCGCTCGCAAACTCGGCTATAAGAGCATCATGATCAACTATAACCCAGAGACCGTATCGACCGACTACGATATGTGCGATCGCCTCTACTTCGACGAGCTTTCCTTCGAGCGTGTGCTCGACGTGATTGACTTGGAGAATCCTCGTGGCGTCATCGTCTCTGTGGGTGGTCAGATTCCAAACAACCTCGCTATGAAACTCTATCGTCAGAGTGTGCCAATCCTTGGTACCAGCCCTGTCAGCATTGACCGTGCGGAGAACCGCAACAAGTTCTCTGCTATGCTCGACCAGCTCGGCATCGACCAGCCTCAGTGGAGCGCACTGACTTCAATGGACGATGTGAAGGCATTCGTGGAGCGTGTGGGATTCCCAGTGCTCGTACGTCCTTCATACGTGCTCTCAGGTGCAGCCATGAACGTCTGCTACGACTACGAAGAGCTGGAGCGTTTCCTCCAGATGGCCAGCGAGGTCAGCAAGGAATATCCTGTGGTGATCTCTCAGTTCATGCAGGAGACCAACGAGGTCGAGTTCGACGCTGTGGCTCAGAATGGTGAGGTAGTTGAGTATGCCATCAGCGAACACGTCGAATTTGCTGGTGTACACTCAGGCGACGCCACGATGGTGTTCCCTGCCCAGCAGATCAGCTTCGCCACCATCCGTCAGATCAAGAAGATCAGCCGTGCCATTGCCAAGGAGCTGAACATCTCAGGTCCATTCAATATCCAGTACCTCGCCAAGGGTCGCGACGTGAAGGTCATCGAGTGTAACCTCCGCGCCTCTCGTTCCTTCCCATTCGTCAGCAAGGTGCTCAAGCGCAACTTCATCGACACAGCCACTCGCATCATGCTCGATGCTCCTTACACGAAGCCCGACAAGAGCGAGTTCGACATCGACCGTATGGGTGTGAAGGCCAGCCAGTTCTCCTTTGCCCGTCTGCAGAATGCCGACCCAGTTCTGGGTGTCGATATGAGTTCTACTGGTGAGGTGGGTTGTATGGGCGACACCTACGAAGAGGCGTTGCTCAACTCCATGATTGCCACTGGCTACAAGATTCCTTCCAAGGACAAGGCCATCATGATTTCATCGGGTGGCACCAAGGAGAAGGTGGCCATGCTCGATGCAGCACGTGCCCTGATGGAGAAGGGCTACACCATCTGCGCCAGCGAGGGAACCGCCAAGTTCCTCAACGACAATAATGTCAAGGCTACGGCTGTGGCTTGGCCAGATGAGGAGACGAGCGACAAACCAAACGTGATGCAGATGATTGCCGACCACAAGTTCGACCTCATCGTCAACATCCCGAAGAACCACACGAAGCGTGAGCTCACCAACGGCTATCGCATCCGTCGTGGCGCCATCGACCACAACATTCCGCTCATCACCAATGCTCGCCTCGCTTCCGCCTTCATCGAGGCCTTCTGCGAGAAGGGCATGGAAGACCTGCAGATCAAATCATGGCAGGAATACGATAGTTAAAGCCTCCCCTAACCCCTCCCAAAGAGGGGAAAGGTTTAGAAATTCAGCACTTAACTATAGAATCAATAGAGGGAGCCATCCAGAGCAATCTGGGTGGCTCTCTTCGTTGTAGATTGCATAAGGATGATAATTCAAACTTATTCAATCTCCTTTTAGCATACATCAAAAAACCTATTCAACTTATTCCAGAATGAAGCGATGGTTAATCTCGTTCTGAAAATATCTGGCTCGTGAAGTTCCATGCCTCTGGCATCAAGATATTGCTGCCGTAGATTTTTTACGGCATTTCCTGTCTTTAAAGAGTTTATACATTGCGTGTAATAATTGAAGAGAGTAGGGTACAGATTTGTGAAATCATCATTAATAGCGTAGGCCATCACAAGATGCTCTTCGTCAAGGTTCAAGTGTTCACCATGAAGTAATCTTGCACGAAACTTGACTACATTTTGTTTCATGCGGTGAACCGTCACACGATATGCAATGTGTGTCATGCCAAGTGCCTCGGCCATCTCCCTGTCCGAGATAGCTCGTTGGCTATTGAGGATCGTTAGTAAGGTACGAAGGAAGATGAAACGTCCACGAGGATAGAACACCTGATGGGCATAAGCAATCAATTGTGAGGCGATGGTGAGTTTTTGTTCGTCAGAAAGAGAATCGTCAGATGGGTGGAATTCGTGGTCAGAATGGGTGGAATGCGTCATCCGTTCTTCTACCTTCACACGATTGCTGAGGTAATTTCGGAAAGTATTCAGCAGCCATGTCTCAAAGGCATTTTTGTTCTTGATGCGTTGTAACGACTGATAGGGATAACGGCCACTTTCACGAAGATATAGAAAATAGTCCTCAATGATATCCTCGAAATCATCATACAACTGCTGATGAAAAACATCATATCGCTCACGTAACTGGTGCTCTAACCGTTGATGCAATAGGTAGTACATCGCCTCATCATTCCTGTCTTTTTTCTGGAGAATGATGTCCACAAAGTCAGAAACGGGGATACCGGCAAAAGGACTAACCTTAGTCTTCGAACATTTAACATCAGCTGTCATTTTATCCATATTTTACTGCAAAAGTACAAAAAAGAACACAAGAAACCCTCCAAAGATGAAAATATCTTCATTTTGAATGTAACATTTCCCCCTTTCCCATACTATAAGGGTAGAAAGTTGAACAGAAAACAATAACATTATGACACTAAAAGAACCAGGATGATTTTCTCGGCACCATCAATCATGAAACGCATGAAAAAATTCTCTTCGACAGGTGGCATTCTGGTTTAAAAAGAGGTTTTTTGTTGGCTGTTCGGTCATTTTATTATATATTTTCTTTCGTGGTTAGAATAAAATGTCGTACTTTTGCAGTTGTAATATGTTTTCTTTTGGAAAAAGAGTATGAATACCTGGCTTCTTTATATCATCATAGCCGCTGTTTTGGTGGTTGCAGAATTGATATACTTTCGTGTAGCGGACAAGTATAAATTTGTGGATCAATCGAACGGGAACACTCCTACTGTCACAAGAAAGGGCGGTGGCGTGATTTTCTTGTTGTCTATCGTGATTTGGGGTGTGATGATGTTGTCGTTGGGCAATGAAATTGTCGATTATATTCCTTTTTTTAGTGGACTTTTGCTGATTGCAGGAGTGAGTTTCTTTGAAGAATTCCGTCCTGTATCTGATTCCATACGCATCTCTGTCCAATTCATCGCCATGGGACTCATGTTCTGGACTTTGGGGGTCATGTATATGGATTTGTGGTGGAAAGTGTTGGTTGCCCTTATCTTGTTTGTGGGCACCATCAATGTCATAGGTTTTATGGATGGAGTCAATGGCATTACGGCCGGATATAGTCTTGTCGTGTTATTGTCGTTGTTCTTGCTCAATGGTCAACTTGACAAACATTTCATACTAGACTCTTTTTTGGGTGTGTCTATCCTGGGCGTTTTAGTATTTGGATTCTATAATTTTAGACCGAGTGGAAAGGCAAAAGTATTTGCGGGTTCTGTCGGTTCTGTCGGAATCGCTTTCATCATGCTGTTTGCCATAGGAAAACTGATTATTCAGACGAGTGATCTCACGTGGTTGGTATTCCTTGTCGTTTATGGTGTCGACGGGTGTCTGACCGTTTTCCATCAGCTCATACGGCGAGAGAGTTTGGGAAGAACTCACAGAAAACATGCATATCAGCTGATGGCGAATGAGTTGGGGATGAATCATGTGACCGTAAGCTTGATTTATATGGGTTTGCAGTTGGTGATTTCCTTAATCATGATTTATTGGATTCCTAACCAAGCTGGCGCACATTGGACTTATCTGATTGTTGTAACATTAGTGCTCAGTGTGGCATATATCCTCTTCATCAAGAAATATTTCCATTTGTATGAGGCGTATTTGCAGCAAAAGAGATTGGAAAAGACTGAGAGAATCACGCCTGATGTATTAGATCAGCTGACGATGCAGGCTCAAGCTACGCCAAGCAGGAGCATGGATTATGATTTTTGCAATACCGATAAAAGCATGTCACACAGAATGCTGATGGCTATAGAGCCTCAGTCTTCCGTCCCGTTGCATAGACCTCAGAAAGCTTCGGAAACGGTGGTTTGTTTGCGAGGAAGGTTGGTCGAGGAATTATATGATGAAGTAGAACGGCGTTGTGTGGAAGACATCGAATTGTCTCCTAATGGACCCGTGGTGGCATTGAACATTCCAACAGGGCAATGGCACAGGGAACGGGCTTTAGAGAACGGAACGGTGATCATGGTGGTGAAGGAAGGCAAGTCGGAGACGAAAAAGAAGTCTCTGGTGTATGCCGACGGTCATTACGAGATGTCGAAAGAATGAAAAACTTTTAACATGAGAAAAAATTGATATGAAAAATCTATTTGACAAGATATTAAACTGGTATTTCACCAAGAAATCGCTCCCATATTGGAGCATTTTCCTGATTGATTGTGGAACCATCTTCCTGAGTGGCGTTTTGGTGTTTTGGGCTTTCCATAATGTTGACGAGCTTCTGGCAAACTTCTGGCCCCTGCTGACCACTGTGGCTTGTTTCATTGTACTGAGTATTCCTGGCTTCAAGATTTTCCACACCTATTCAGGTTTCATGCGCTATTCGAGTTTCGTGGATTTGATGCGTGTGATATATAGCAATAGCATGGCATTTGTATTGGCACTGCTTGCCCAGATTGGAATGGATCATGTTCAAACGGACCTCTTTGTGCATTTCGATGTCACGAAAATCATGTTGCTCTATCTGATAGCGACTTTGATCATGTGGTCATTGAGAGTGTTCGTCAAGACCCTCTATGATGTGGCATTCACGAATGCGGAGGCCATGCGCGTGCTGATTTATGGAGCGATGTCTGAAGGTGTGGGTTTGGCGAAGAACATTATGAATGAGCGTCCCAAGAAATTTATAGTGAAGGGATTTATCACACAATATGAACATGCCAAACACCAGCGGATTATGGGCGAGAAAGTGTACTCGATATTGGACGAGGACATTGCCAGCATTATCCGTAAGAACAAAATTGGTGGAGTGTTGGTGGCACCCTATCTGACCAAGGAGTTCCGATATAACCAAGATATTCAAGATGAGATTTTGGGCGCAGGCGCCAAGATCTTTATGGCTCAGAGTGCCATTGAGATGAACCCCGATGATGAAGAACAGGTTAGCGACTACAAAAACCTCCAGATGCGTGAGGTGAGTGTGGAAGAACTGCTGCCACGTTCAGAGATTCGCGTAAATATGAAATCGATTGGCGAACTGCTGAGCGGAAAACGCGTGCTGATCACAGGTTCTGCCGGCTCGATAGGTTCCGAAATAGTCCGTCAGGTGGCAAAACTGAAACCTGCTGCCCTGATGTTGATTGACCAAGCCGAGACCCCACAGCATGACATCCGACTGATGATGGCAAAGGAATTTGGAGACATCCCAGCAGAAACCACCGTTGCCAGCATCTGTCATGAAAAACACATGGAGAGCTTGTTCAAGGAGTTCAAACCCGATTATGTGTTCCATGCTGCAGCCTATAAGCATGTGCCCATGATGGAGGATAATCCTTCAGAGGCAGTGCTGAATAATATCTATGGTACGAAGGTGATTGCCGACCTGTCTGTGAAATACGGTGTGAAGAAATTTGTGATGGTATCGACGGACAAGGCGGTGAATCCAACAAACGTAATGGGATGCAGTAAGCGTATTTGTGAGATTTATGTACAGGCCCTGGACCTTGCGATTAAGGAAAAGAAAGTGCCTGCAATCAATAGAACTCAATTTGTGACCACACGATTTGGTAATGTACTGGGTAGCAATGGCTCTGTGATTCCGTTGTTCCGTGAGCAAATCAAGAATGGTGGACCTGTCACGGTGACCGATGAGAACATCGTGCGTTTCTTCATGCTCATTCCCGAGGCTTGTAAGCTGGTGCTGGAGGCAGGAACAAAGGGTAATGGCGGTGAGATATTCGTGTTTGACATGGGTAAGCCAGTGAGAATCGCAGATTTGGCAAGAAGGATGATCAAGCTCTCGGGTGCCAAGAATGTGGAGATTAAGTTTACAGGACTGCGCCCGGGTGAGAAGCTCTATGAGGAGGTGCTGAATGAATTGGAGGGTACCAAGCCCACGTTCCACGAGAAGATCCGTATCGCTGAAGTCCGTGAATATGACTACGACGCTGTCTGCAAGGATATCGATGACCTTATCGAAATCTCTAAACTTTATGAAGACATGGACACCGTCGCTAAGATGAAACAAATTGTTCCAGAATACAAGTCCAACAATTCGATTTACGAAAAGCTGGATCAGCCATTGAAGGCAGAGGAATAATTTGTACTACCTTTGTACCCGATTTCCAAAGAATGAGAGTACTAATCATCAATACATCGGAGCGAATCGGGGGGGCTGCTATTGCGGCTAACCGACTGATGGAGGCCTTGAAAAGAATGGTGTCAAGGCTAAGATGTTGGTGCGTGACAAGCAGACAGACCGCCTCACCGTGATTGCTGTAGGGAAAAACTGGGCACAGCCGTTTAAGTTCTTGTGGGAACGTCTGTGCATCTTCATTGCCAATGGATTCAGCCGCAGGAACCTCTTTCAGGTGGATATTGCCAATGCAGGTACGGATGTGACACGTCATCAGGAGTTTCAGCGTGCGGACGTGATTCATCTGCATTGGGTGAATCAGGGATTCTTGTCGTTGGCAGACTTGGCAAAGGTGATGCGTTCAGGAAAGCGAGTGGTCATCACGATGCATGACCAGTGGTACTTCACTGGTATCTGCCACTACTCGGCAGCCTGTGAGAAGTACAGCACCCTTTGTGAACAGTGTGAACTGATGCGTGGTAATCTGATGGGGGATCTGGCCAAGCAAGTGTTTCAGAAGAAGGAGAAGATATACAGCCAGACGAGGTTGACCTTTGTGGGATGCAGTCAGTGGATGGCAGATTTGGCCAAGAAATCCAAACTGACTCAAGGACATGAGGTGGTCAGCATTCCCAATGCCATCGACACGGATGTGTTCTGCCCGATGAACAAGCAGGAAGCACGTGAGGCTTTCCATCTGCCCCAAGACAAAAGACTGTTACTTTTTGGATGTCAACGTATTACAGACCAGCGCAAGGGATTCCGTTTCTTGGTGGAGGCGTTGCAACACATCAAACAGCAGCATAGTGACAAGGCTTCCAATATCGAATTGGTGGTGGTTGGTGGAGAGGCAGAGAATGTACGAGACCTTGTACCTTTCGACATTCTCCCTGTCAGTTATGTGAGTGACCCACAGAAGATGGTGCAACTCTACAATGCTGTTGACATTTATGTGACGCCATCCCTGCAAGACAACCTGCCCAACACCATCATGGAGGCATTGGCATGTGGCATTCCTTGTGTAGGATTCAAAGTAGGAGGTATTCCTGAGATGATTGATCATCAGGAGAATGGTTATGTGGCAAACTACAAGGATGCCGAAGACTTTGCCCAAGGAATCCTGTGGACGCTCTCTGCAGACTACGAAACACTGAGCCGTCAAGCCCGCAACAAGGTGATGGTCACTTACAGCGAGAATGCTGTGGCCCATAAATATATAGAGGTGTATGAAGGTTAGTATCATCACAGTCACCTACAACGCAGAGGACACGATTGCACGCACTTTGGAGAGTGTGGCCATGCAGACCTATCCCGACATCGAGCACCTCATCATTGATGGTGCTTCGAAAGACAGGACTGTGGAGATTGCCCGTCAATACCCTCACGCCACCATCTTCTCAGAGCCAGACAAGGGGCTTTACGATGCCATGAACAAAGGGCTCCAATACGCCACAGGAGATTTCCTTTGTTTCCTCAATGCAGGGGACAAACTGCACAGCAAGGACACCATTGCAAAAATAGCAGCCCCCCTCTTAATTCCCGAGCAAAGCTCGCCTACCCGTAGCCTTTCCCCCCAAGGGGGGAAGAACAACCCGCATGGCAACTCCTCCCCTTTGGGGGAGGCTGGGAGGGGGCTTGGAGTCCTTTACGGTGACACCCATATCATGGATGCCCAAGGAAACTTCCTCCGCAATCGGAGGCTCACACCACCAGAACATCTCACATGGCGTTCCTTCAAGGAGGGAATGTTAGTGTGCCATCAGGCGTTTTACATCAATCGTCAGATTGCCCTACCCTACGACTTGACCTACCGCTTCTCCGCTGATTTCGATTGGTGCATTCGTTGCATGAAAGAGGGAGAGCAACGAGGCATGAAGAACCTCTATATCAGAGAGCCACTTGCCGATTACTTATCGGAGGGAATGACGACAGCCAACCAGCAGGCGTCGCTCAAGGAAAGATTCAGAATTATGGCAAAGCATTATGGACTTGCCACAACGATTATACAACATATTTGGTTTATAGTTAGAGCATTAGTTAAAAAGTAAAAGTAAGGTAAAAAGTAAGCGTATGAAAGAAAGCATGAAGAGATTTCGTCCTTCCAGACCCGAGTTGTTCTACACGCTCAAGAACTACAACAAGCAGAAATTCACAGCCGACCTCATGGCAGGTATCATTGTGGGTATTGTAGCACTACCCCTTGCCATCGCCTTCGGTATCGCCTCTGGTGTATCGCCAGAAAAAGGCATTCTGACAGCCATCATCGCCGGTTTCGCCATCAGTGCCTTTGGTGGAAGCCGTGTGCAGATTGGCGGTCCTACAGGTGCCTTCATCATCATCATCTATGGCATCATCCAGCAATACGGACTCACAGGGCTTGCCATCGCCACAGTGATGGCAGGTCTATTCCTTATTCTATTAGGAGTGCTGCGTTTGGGTACCATCATCCGCTATATCCCCTACCCCATCATCGTGGGTTTCACCAGCGGTATTGCCCTGACCATCTTCTCCACCCAAGTGAAAGATCTTTTGGGTCTCCACATTGAGGGTTCCGTACCTGCCGACTTCATCGAGAAGTGGATTTGTTACATCCAGAACTTCTCCACCATCGATTTAGCCACAGCTTTGGTGGGCATCCTTTCTGTGGTCATCATTGCCTGCACCCCCCTCATCAGCAAGAAGATACCAGGTTCCCTTGTGGCACTCATCATCATGACGATCGCAGGCATCATCATGACGAATTACTTCGGCATCCATGTCGATACCATTGGCGACCGCTTCGACATCAATCCTTCTGTACCTGATGCAGACATTCCAGCCCTCGATTGGGAGAACATCAAAGAACTCATCTCTCCAGCCATCACCATTGCCGTGTTGGGTGCAATCGAGAGTCTGCTCTCAGCCACAGTGGCAGATGGTATCATTGGCCATAAGCACGACTCCAACCAAGAGCTGATTGGTCAGGGTGTGGCGAATGTGATCAGCCCTATCTTTGGTGGTATTCCTGCCACAGGAGCCATCGCACGTACCATGACCAACATCAACAATGGAGGCCGTACCCCAATCGCAAGTATCATCCATGCAGTGGTGCTCCTGCTGATATACTTCTTCCTCATGCCATACGCCAAATACATCCCAATGGCTTGTTTGGCAGGTGTGCTCGTGGTGGTGAGTTACAATATGAGTGGTTGGCGTACCATCCGTGAGATGATGCACAACCCCAAGAGCGACATCTTTGTGCTGTGGCTCACCTTCGGACTCACAGTCATCTTCGACCTGACCATTGCCATCGAGGTGGGTCTGATGTTGGCATGTCTGCTCTGCATGCGTCGTATGGCTGAGACCACACAGGTCAGTGTGTTGACAGACGACGATGAGATTGACCCAACGGCAGAGACTGACTTGGCAGAGAATCCCAACATCGAGCATCTCACCATTCCAGAGCATGTGGAAGTGTACGAAATCAATGGTCCTTACTTCTTCGGCATCGCCAATAAGTTCGAGGAGGTGATGGTACGCATGAAGGAGCGTCCACAGGTACGTATCATCCGTATGCGTAAGGTTCCTTTCATCGACTCCACAGGCATGCACAACCTGACGAACCTCATCGAGATGTCGAAGAAGGAGAACATCAAGATCATCCTTTCAGGTGTGAACGACTACGTGCATGGCGTGCTGACCAAGAATGGTTTCAACGAATTGATTGGCGAAGAGAACATCTGTCCAAACATCAATGTCGCACTCGAACGAGCCCAACAATAAGACCCTTGCTGTCATTGGCGGTGGTGCGGCTGGCTTCTTCCTGGCCATCAATGCCAAAGAACTGATGCCAGAACTGGATGTCACCATCTTCGAGCAACAAAAGAAGGTGCTCGCCAAGGTGGAGATATCTGGAGGAGGACGCTGTAACTGCACCAACACCTTTGCTGATGTGACAGACCTGAAGCAGGTCTATCCACGTGGTGCTCAACTGCTCAAGCGACTCTTCAAGCAGTTTGGTCCTGCCGATGCTTATCGATGGTTTGAGGCACATGGGGTGCCTCTCACCGTACAAGAAGACCAATGCGTCTTTCCTGAGGCACAAGACAGCCACGCCATCATCGACTGCTTCCTGCGTGAAGCCAAGAGATTGGGCATCCACATTCAGTTAGGCACCAAGATAGAAGATGCAGAGGCACTCCTGCAACAGTATGACTATGTGGCAGTCACCATCGGAGGTACACCACAGAAGGAAGGCTGTGTGCCCAGTCTCTTCACCTTCACCATTCCCGACCAAGGACTGACAGCGTTGCAAGGGCTGGTAGTGCCCAACACCCTTGTTGGCATCCCCTCCACCTCGTTCCGTAGCCAGGGTGCGCTGCTCATCACCCACTGGGGCATGAGTGGTCCTGCCATCCTGAAACTCTCCAGTTATGCCGCACGACATCTGGCAGAACAGAACTACCAATCTCCCCTGCGCATCAACTGGACAGGTGAGACGGATGCAGAGGCTGTGCGCCTACACATTACTTATATAATAGAGCAGACTCCACAACGGCTTATCGACCACGTCAGACCCTACGGTTTGCAGACACGTCTCTGGGCATACCTGCTCAACAAGGTAGCGTTGCAAGGCAAACGATGCAACGAACTGGGCAAGAAAGGACTCAACCGACTTGCCGAACTGCTCACCAACGACACCTACACCATTGCGGGTCGCAGCCCCTATAAGGACGAGTTTGTCACCTGTGGAGGGATTCCGCTGGACGAGGTGGACAAGCAGACCCTCGAATCGAAACACACGCCCCATCTGTTCTATGCAGGCGAAGTGCTCGACATCGACGGAGTGACAGGAGGCTTCAACTTCCAAGCCGCATGGACCACGGCCTACGCTGTGGCAAAGGGAATAACAAAAAAGTAGCGAACGATTGTCCGCTACTTTTTTTGTATAGAAGTCAAAGGGAGTTACTTCATCTTCTGTCCTGCCACGTTGTACTTCACGCCATTCTTCATGATGAAGATCTGACCCTTCTGGAAGTACTTGCCGTTAGCCTTGCGAGCAGCAGCAGGAGCGTTGATGTTCTCGATAGCCGTCAGTTCCTTCGCACTTGCTGTACCATAGTAAGTAAGTCTGAAATCATCCACCTTGAACCAATTGGTTGCGAGCGCCTTGATTTCCAATGCATCGCCTTCTGCCAACTTGAAAGTAATGCTCTCGAGCTGACCTATTTCCTTTGCGTTGATCATGACGAACTCCACAGCACCTCCATTGGCGGCAAGCGAAACCTTATTGCCTGCATCGGAAGCCAATACTGCAGAGAGTTCATAGACACCAGCAGGAAGTGACTCGATGGTCTGCTTCACATCATAGTCGAACGTTGCAGCGTTCTTCCAAGTATTGAACAGATAAGCACCATCCACAGCATCAATCGTGTAAGTAGAATTAGAATTATCCTTCACACCTGTGTCATCACCCTTCGCAGCCGTCCAACCAGTCATGTCGCCAGTTTCAAAGCTTGGGTTCACAATCACCTGCGTGAAATCTATAGGATTGTCATCAGATGCACCATCGTAGGAAGGCATACGCAGTTTAGCACACAAAGCTTCGATTTCAACCACCTTCGCTTTGGCTTCCTCATCTGTATAACCACCATTACCATAAACATTTGAGATTTCCTTGAACTTGTCAGCAGCCTCGCCATAAGCAGCGGAAGCCTCGTAATCCTCCAGACACTGAGAGAGGGTCTCAAGGGCTGTGTTCAATGTCTGATAAGCAGCAACACTCTCCTTGGCAGATGCTATCGCATCAATCATGCCTGTGAGTGCGGCAAAAGCATCCTCACCAGTCTCTGCCTTCGATGCAGCAGCGATAGCGCCACTCAATGCCTTCTGGGCAGCCTCGCTCATAGGCTCATCCAACATAGTCTCAGCATCAGCGATGTAGCCAGGCATCACTTCATCAATGGCATTCTTGTCCATGCCCACATAAGTCAGGCGGAAGTTATCCCAAAGTGACCAACGACCTTCGATTGTGCCAGTAGTGGACTTGATGCCAAGTCTCAACGTACCATCAGTCACCACGCCACGCACCACATTGTCGTAGTCGCCACGTGAGAACACATTGGAAGCGGCCTTCATACCGTTAGGCAGATAAGCACCCTCACCCACCGTAGTGTAGTTGTCCTCCAAAGGCTCACTATAAGGTGTTTGTGAACCAATATTCTTCACCTTGGCCTCGCTGCTGTTGATATAGATGAAAGCGAGAATCTCGTCCATCTCTGGGTCTTCAAGATAGTTGTCGTAACATTGTTTCGTGTCGCTCAATGGACGATAGAATGCCTGCACTTTCAATTCATAAACACCCTTAGGCATGCCTGTCAGCGTCTGATAGAAATCGAAGTTGTCGTTCCAACGCTCCACACATGGGTTGCTGTCAGTCAAACCACCCCATACACCATCAGCATATTGCTCATCATGGCTCCAACCCGTCAAGCGGTTGTCGAAATTAGGATTAACAATGCTGCTCGTGCAATCCATACCAGGACCCAGACAGTTCTTCTTCACGGCATCAATCATACCCTCCAACTTCTCACACTCAGCCAAGATTTCCTCAGTGGACATGGTGCCCTTATTCAAAATTTCCAGCGCATCGTAGTCCTTATAATCATACAATTCGTCAGCCTGATCGCCTGCATAGCCAATTTCCTGCAGCTCTTCGGCTTCAGCCACCTTCGCTGCATACAGGGCATAAGCATCTGCATTGGCCTTCATGACATCAATGGCTTCAATGAGTTTGTCTTTGAAAGACAGCACATCATCCTTTGTATTCATGGCAGTCAGGTCGGATTCCAGCATCTTGTTATATTCCTCCAAGAGCGACTTCTGCACATAAGCATCGTCATATCGAGGCGCAGCCTCCACGTTGAAGTTCACCCAGAAAGCGTAAGATGCCACAGAGTTGCCGAGATAGAGCAACTTCGCGTCGTCGATTCCAATCCAGTTCTGAATGGCCTTAGGACACTTGAAGCCTACTTCCAGGTTGCCGTCCTCCACACTCGTAAACACGGTGAAAGGAGTCATATTCGTGGTGGCCACCTCAACTGAATCATTGCCTGCATAAACGTAGGAACCCTCGCCAGCTGTGGTGTAAGCAGAGAGCGTGAATTCATACACGCCATTGGGCAGACCAGTGATAGGCACATACATCTTACCGCTGAAATTGCTGCCATTCCATGCTTCCAGGAAGTAAGTGTCATCACCCTGCTTACCAGGAGTGCCACTCGTTTGGAAGTTCTGTGCCGTAGGTGATTGCTCACGCTGCCAAACACCTGCACCTTGATTCTTCTCAAAGTCAGCATCCGGGATGTACACCTCAGTAAGATCCTTAGGATCCTCTGGCGATGCGCTGTTCTCCTTGTAGTCGTTGATAGCAGCCAAGACTGCTTCCGAAGCCTTTTCGATTTGGTCGAGTGTGGAAGCCGTGTTATTGTAAACAGCCTCCGCATCCTTCGTATCCAAGCCAAAGCCAGCAGCCTCATCAATCCTTTCCTTCAGCAACTGAGCAGCATCATACACTGCCATCTCTGCGAAATAAGCCTGATAAGAAGCCAAAGAGACGATAGCCCAGTTCACTTGAGCATCGGCAAGATATTCAGGATCAATCAGACAAAGCTCTGTCTTATTGTCCCTCAACAGATCAACACCCAAAGGCATAGCCTCCAAGCCCACTTGCTGGTTATAAATGAGGTAAGTACCGTCACTCTGTGGATCAAACTTCCAGAGGTAGGTTCCCTCATTGTTGTAGTCAATCCAAACAGACGTTTCACTACCTGCCCACAGTTTCACCAACTGGCCAGCCTTGTCGCCTACTTCAACGGAGTCGGTGACAATCACATTGCCTGTTCCCTCATCAATAGAGAGCAGACACTTATAGCCCTTTGACGGGCTGACAGAAGCACGTGTGTTCCAAGAGTTCGCACCCAAAAAGAATGATTGGGCACCCACATTATAGAGATAGATAGTATCCCCATAGGTGATTGTTGTGTACTGAGGAACCGGGTGTTTCCACTGTGCCATAGCTGCCACGCTGGTCAGCAACGACACCAACAAAAGGAGTAGTTTTTGTCTCATAAAGTTAGTTTTAGTTAATAAGATGGTTAATGAAATAGTTAAGACGTTGCAAAGATACGGCATTGTTTTCATTCAGCCAAAAGTTTTCCCCACTTTTTTTATTCTCCCCTACTTGGCCTTTTCTTTTTTTGTTACTATCCATTTACATTTTGAAAGTTTGAAAATATTTTTCTAAAGTTTCAAAAAATAATTCCAAAGTTTCAAAATATTTTTTCAAACTTTCAAAATGTATTTTCTTCACTATGCAATTAGAAAAAGACCACGAGGGCATTTCTTTTTCTCAACTCTACTTTTGCAAGTTTCTTAAACACAAATTACACGAAGTAAACGAACCATGCAGAGAAAAAATCATTACACGAAGCACCTTCTGTGCTACTAATTTCACGAAGGCCATTCGGACGGTTCGTGAAATTAGTAGCCGCTTGCGGCTTCGAGTAATAAGAAAATCTGTCCGCATGGCTTCGTTTCTTTCGTGAAATTTGTGTTAAAATGAACATACGAAACTTGAATTTCTTTCTTTTTTCATTTTTTTCAACATTTTTCTTGTTGCATTCACAATTTCTCCCTATCTTTGCCACGAAAACCGTGTGGATGTTGCTTTACAAGAACAGATTTCACTCAGATAGTGTTTAACTAATATAGTGTTTAACTAATCATTTTTTTAACAATTCAACTACTAACTCTTATGAAGAAAAGTTTACTTTTATTGGCTTCGTTAGTAATGAGTATTGCGGCTTCAGCCCAGTGGACCAAGCCCGTGCCTAAGGGAACGGATTTGGTGATGGGTGACACCCTTTACCTTTACAATGTCGAGGCTGGCGGTTTCCTGACGGGAGCCAATGATTGGGGTACCCGTGCTTCTGTATCTGGAGGTCTCGGTAACAAGATCATCATCAAGGCTGTGCCCGATGACGAGGAAGGTGCTGTCATGATTTGCGACTCTGTGCTCTCTGGCAATCAGAAAGGCAAGATTGACGCGCTCGACTGTCAGGGCTTCGACCAGATTTGGGTGGATGGCACTGAAGGCGGCAGCAAATTCCGCCCAGGCTACGACTCATGGTTCATCAACAAGTCGGGTGACCACTACATCATCACCAACTCCAATGCGGAAGGCAATTGGGGTGTGTCTGAGTACACCAACACGGGCGAAAAAGGTGCACAAGTGACCAACGACCGTACGTTCATGTATCAGGCAGACAAGAAGTTCTCTTACGATGATGAAGGTGAGACCATTGAGGTTCCATACTTCGCTGGCAAGTTCTGGGACAAGTGGATCTTCGTTGCTCCTGCAGAGTATGATGCGCTGATTCCTCAGCTGTCTGCTTATGATGCAGCCATGAAGCTGAAGGATGCCATTGACGCTGTGAAGGCTCAGGATGCAGCTTACAACACGAAGAATCTGGATGCTGTGTTCAACAACACCGCTTCTACTGTTGAAGAGCTGGATGACGCACGCCACATTGCCAACGCAGTGGTGGCTCTGAGCAAGGAATTGGCTGCAGCCAAGGCTGAATATCCCAACCTCGACTTCTCCGCTCCAACAGCTGTGTACAACAACATTGACGCAACTGAAGACGAATTGAAGGAAGCTCAGCAGCAGACGAAGAACATCGTCAACGAATTCAAGTCTGGTCAGGCTACATTCGATAACCCAATGGACTTCACTGACGTGATTGGTGACGGTTCTTCTGTAGATCCTTGGACTCGTGATTTCACAGGTGAGGGCACAACGGGTTCTCACACTACCAACACTTGGTCAACCGAGGCTAACGATGGTGCTGACGGCACTGACATGACCACTCCATTCATTGAGCACTGGACTGGTTCAGGTGGTCTCCTCTCTGATCAGAAGATCTATCAGGTGCTGAGTGACGCACTCCCAGGTCTCTACAAACTGACCATTGACGCACGTGTGTACAGCGAGGCTGGTAAACTGGATAAGTTTGAAGGTGTAAGCATGTACTTCGGCGACAAGAGCATCGACCTGCAGGAGCAGACTCCTATCACTTATTCAGGCAGCAAGAGCGTGCTTTGGAAGCCTGACTACTTCACTATCGTAGCTATCGTGAAGGAAGCTGGTGACATCGAGTTCGGTTTCGAAATCAAGGACGCTAACTTCAACTGGATTGCCTTCAAGAACACTTCTCTCCTTTACTATGGTAACAAGGACGTGGAAGAGAATGCAAAGAAGCTCCTGGGCGAATCTGCAGATCTTGAGAAGGTGCCTGCTGACACTCGCGCAAAGGCTGAACTGATCAAGGCATACAACGACGCTGTTGACGCTTACAACAAGGCTACATCGCTGGATGAGGCCTCTGCTGCTGCTGAGGCTGCACAGTCTGCCAAGGTTGTTCTCGATGCCAACATCGCCGCATACGACAATCTCTTCGAGAAGATTGAAGAGTGGGAAGAGAACGTGGCTGAGCACAACGACCTCGAAGGTGACGAATGGGATGCTTTCGCAGACTTCATCCAGGCTGAGGACGACATCGAAGGCTATCCAACTCCTTCTGTAGGCGCCCTCAAGGAAGCTGACACTTACACCCTTGAGACAGCTGAAATCGAAGAATACATCACCGCAGTTGACAAGCTCTATGCTCACGCTATCGCTGCCAGCTTGGTGCCTGGTTCTGACTGCACCAACATGCTTGTGAACCCATCCTTCTCTACTGGTGACTTCACTGGTTGGACCAAGAAAGAAGGTAAGCTTGGTAACAAGAACGTGGAGTGCTTCCAGACTGTAGTTGACATCTATCAGATTGTGAAAGATGTTCCTAACGGTATCTATTCTATCTCTGTTCAGGCATTCGAGCGTCCTGGTGGCAATGGTAGCTTCGACGGTTCAGAAGAGCCAAGAGTATTCCTCTTTATGAACGAGTTCCAGACTCCAGTACAGAACATCTGTGCAGATGCTATTCCAGTCGAGAACGCTATTCCAGGTAAAATCGAGAACGGCCAGGTAACGGCTTACGACGGTTATGACGGCACTGCAAACTGCTACCTCGATGGTGGTACCACCGCTGGTGCATGGCCATACGACTACGAAGTATCTGGTCAGGGTTACATTCCTAACTCTATCGACGGTGCTCGCATCGCATTCGAGGCAGGCCGCTATGAGCAGAAGTGCTACGGTATCGTAGAGAACGGTGAAATGAAGATTGGTCTTACTTCCAACAATGTAAAGATTGAATGGGTACTCTGGGCTAACTTCCGCCTCACTTACGAAGGTAAGTCCGCTGAGGCTCTTGCTGAGCTGCTCCCATCTTATCTCGAAGAGCTTCAAGTTTATATCGAAGAGCATGAATTGTCAGATCCTGGCAAGGCTGCTGCTGAGCAGGCTGTGGCTGATGCTGAGAAGGCTCTCAAGAATGAGGATGCTGACGCTATGTGGGATGCTCTCCTTGCTGTCAATGCTGCGCTGAATGCTGCGAAGGAAAATGTTGTTGCCTTCGAAGATTGCTTCAACAAGAGCATTGAATTGGAAGAGGCTATCAGCACATACGAAGAGACAGCTTCTGAAGAGGCTAAGACCAACGCTGCAGCTGTGGCACAGAAGGTGGGCAACTACGCTAACCTCACCACAGAGGAACTCAATGCCCTTATCGAGGAGATTGACGAGGCTATGGCAGCTCTGAGAATTCCTCTGACTGAAGGTGCTACATTTGAGGATTGGATTGACATGACCAGCGTGATCGTGAATCCAGACCTCGAAACTGGCAATGCTAACGGTTGGACTCTGACTGTAGGTGCTCAGAACCTTGGCTTCCAGAACAACAGCACTTATTCTAATGGCGATGACGAAGAGGTTGGTGTTATCTCTAACTTCATCGAAGGTTGGAAACCTAGTGCAGAACTCGGCGATGGCGAAATCAGCCAGGTAATCTATTCTCTCCCAGCAGGTGCATACGCACTTGAGGCTGACATCATCGCTTCTTGGCAGAGCGACGCTACTCGCGAAGTTAAGGGTGTATATCTCTTCGCTCAGGAGGGTACTGGCGCATGGCAGTGTGTTGCATTGGCAACTGAAAATGGTAAGCCTCTGCACTTCACCAACTACTTCGTGAAGAAATCTGCTGACACTCCTCTCACCATTGGTGTAGCCGTGAAGGATGCAAATGCTAACTGGCTCGCAGCCGACAACTTCACCATGAAGTTCTTCGGTAGCGCTGATCAGGAAGGCTTCATCGAGGTTGGTGTGAAGAACATCGACGCTGCTGCTACAAAGGCTAACGGCAAGTACTTCGAAAAGGGTCAGATCTTCATCATGAAGAACGGCGTGAAGTACAACGTAGCTGGTCAGAGAATCAAGTAATCACAACGATTGATTCAAACTTTTATATAAGGTGGGGGAGCCCTAAAACGGGGCTCCCCCCTTTTTTCTTCCTTTTCTTTTGGTGATGAGCGAAAGAAGTCGTAACTTTGTACCATGAACAGCGTGTATAGGGATATCCGGCAAGTGCTGCTGCATGGAGGCATGGAGGAAGGCGAGGCAAAAGCAGTCGCTCTTCTGTTGTTGGAGAAGGTGACAGGATTGCCAGCAGCAAAGGCATTGATAGCCGATGCCCAAGACCTGAATTGTCCCAAGGAAGACCTCCTCACACTGGCAGCTCGTATCGCCCAAGGCGAACCTGTCCAATATGTCCTCGGCGAAGCCGACTTCTGTGGTTTAACTCTGAAAGTAAACCCCAGTGTCCTTATTCCCAGGCCAGAGACAGAGGAGCTGGTGAGGTGGATAAAAAACCCTCTCTGCCCTACGGGCATCTCCCCCTATATGGGGAGAAAGCCATCCGGGATGCAAGCAAAACGCATTCTTGACATTGGCACGGGTAGTGGCTGCATTGCCATTGCGCTGGCTAAGCAGATAGAAGGAGCAGAAGTGGAGGCTTGGGATGTGAGTGAGACTGCCCTGCAGGTTGCCCAAGAGAATGCGGAGAGAAATGGGGTGAAGGTGAATTTCAGGCAGGTAGATGTGTTGGGAGCGTTGGAGGGAGAGGCTTCTTTCGATATCATTGTTTCCAATCCCCCTTATATTTGTGAGGAGGAAGCTGTGGAGATGGAGAAAAATGTGTTGGAGCACGAACCTGAGACAGCGTTGTTTGTGCCGAATGAAGACCCGCTGCTGTTCTATCGGAAGATTGGTGCCTTGGGACAAGCATTGTTGGTAGAGGGAGGCAAGCTCTTCTTCGAAATCAACCGACGATTTGGCAAGGAAGTGGTGAGCCTGCTCCAAGGAATGGGCTATCAAGAAGTGGAACTGCGGAAAGACTCTTGGGGCAACGACCGCATGGTGAAAGCAATAAAAAAGAAAAATCATCGTTAATATAGTAAAAACGAGACAAGACATGAGGAACTTCAGACTTTTCATATCCATTTGCACCCTGCTGTGGGGAGGACTCTCAGCATTGGCGCAATCAGACAGTTGGAAAATCTATGCGTCGTACCACAATGCCACGAAGGCTGTGAAGTGCGACTCGCGTATCTTTGCCATTGCCAATGGCGACCTGTATAGCTTTGACAAAGAAGACAACACTGTGGAGCTGTTTGACAAGACCAACGTCCTAAGTGACTTTGGTATCAAGGACATCGCCTATTCTGCCACAGAGAAAATGCTGGTGGTGCTCTATGAGAATGGCAACATTGACCTGATCGGTCTGTCTGCCTCCGACTCCCAAGTGTCCACTTGGAATATGCCCGACATCAAAAAGAAGTCGTTGGATGACAAAACCCTGAACGAACTGAAAGTTGTGGACAGCGAGGCGCTTGTCAGCCTCAACGCTGGTGTGGCTCTCATCAATCTGAAGAAAGGCTACTTCGTGGATTTCTACACCTTCGACAGCAAGGTGACCAATGCCACCATCGTGGATGGAAAGATCTATGTGAAGACAGCATCAGGAGTGATGGAAGGTGACAGAAAAAAGAATCTCTTGGATGCCAACAACTGGGTCAGGACTTCTGCCACTGGGGTGACCTTCGGACAAACGGAAGAAGAGAAGACCGAGGCAACCCAACTGCTGGAACAGATGGAGAAGATTGTGCCCGACTCCCCCATCCGCAACTATGCCTACAAACTGAACATGATTGGAGACAGACTCTTGGTGGCAGGTGGCAACTTCTACTACCCAGAAGTAGAATACACAGGTACAGCGATGAAGTATGAGGGAAAGAAATGGATGGCCTTCGATGAGGAAGAACCCCTCGAAAAGGTGGGCTCTTTGGTCTATCGCAATGTGACAGACGTGGTACAAGACCCCAATGACAGCGAACACCATTGGTTGGGCACGAAGCGCAGCGGCATCTATGAGTTCAAGAACTACAAGATGGTGGGACACTACAGCTATGACAACTCTCCCCTGGCCAGCATCCTGCCCAATAGTTCCAATCCTGAATGCTTTGTGCGTGTCACAGCGCTCAACTATGACAAGGATGGCAACCTGTGGATGTGCAACAACCAGTGCGACACTATCGTGCACATCCTGAAGAAGGATGGAACATGGAAATCCTACTACTACGACGAGGTGGCGAACAAGCCCACATGGGACAACACGATGTTTGACCAACGTGGATGGGCTTGGATCAACAGCCGACGTACAACCAGCGGTTTAGGTGCTGCTGGCATCTTGGTCATCGACACCAAGGGGACTATCAATACTCAGTCGGACGATACCCATAAATACATCTCCACCATCCAAAACCAAAATGGTGAGCTATACACCCCTAACCTTTTCTACTGTACCACAGAAGACTTGAATGGTGCAATCTGGATAGGGTGTACAACAGGTATCTTCATGACCTCCTCACCTGAGAATGTCTTCGACAACAACTTCGTCTTTACACAACCCATTGTGCCTCGCAATGATGGTTCAGGACTGGGCGATTACCTGCTCAGCGGTGTGCCTGTCAAGTGCATCACCATCGATGGCGGCAACCGCAAGTGGGTGGGAACCCTCAGTGGTGGCGTCTATCTGCTGAGTGCCGATGGTATGGAAACTATCGAACACTTCACAACGGAGAACTCGCCCCTCATCAGCGACGAGATCAACGACATCGCCATCAACGGTACCACAGGCGAGGTGTTCATCGCCACCAGCAAGGGACTCTGTTCCTATCATGGTGATGCCACCGATCCTTCCACCTCGATGAAGTCAGACAACCTGAAGGTGTACCCCAACCCTGTACGCCCAGAGTATCAAGGGAATGTACATATCACGGGGCTGATGTTCAACTCGGATGTGAAGATTGTGAGTGCTGCAGGTAAGCTCGTGACAGAAGGCACCAGCGTGGGAGGCGAATTCTCGTGGGATTGCTGCTATAAGAATGGACGTCGCGTGGCGACTGGCATCTACTACGCCCTCTGTACGGATAAGGACGGCGACCATGGAGCCTGTGCCAAAATACTCATCGTGAAATAACCCATGCTTTCCATCCTCATTCCTACTTACGACTACACCTGCTACCCGCTCGTTGCTGACCTGCACCAACAAGCGGAAAAGTTGGATGTGTCCTACGAGATTATCGTAGCAGAGGATGGAAGCCATTCGCAAGTGGACATCATTGCCAACCACAAGATGGAGGAGCTGAGTCATTGCCGACACCTGATCAGCAAAGAGCACTTGGGTCCTGCTGGCATCAGAAATCTCTTGGCACGGAAGGCAAGCTACAACTGGATTCTCTTCATCGACAGCGATGCGAAGGTGATCCAAGAAGATTTCCTGCAGACCTACCTCCATCAGATTGGAAAGGCTGATGTCATTGTGGGAGGTTTACGACATCAAAAGGAGAACCACGATCCCAACAAGAGCCTTCGCTTCAAGTATGAGAAGGCGGCAGACCAACATCGTAGTGCAGCAGAACGAGGCCAGCACCCATATGACAAGTTCACCCCCTTCAACGTGATGATGCGCCGCTCGACCTTCCTATGCATTGGCTTCGATGAATCTTGTCGTGAATATGGTTACGAGGATGCTTTGTTTGGGGTGGAACTGGGAAAGAGACACATCAGCATCCTCCATATCGAGAATCCCTTGCTCCACATGGGCTTGGACACCAACGAGGTTTTTCTTCAGAAAACGGAAACAGCCCTACGGACTCTGAAAATGCTGAATGGGAAAATGGAACGTCACAGCTATGTGGGAAGAGTCTATGGAGCCTTCCGTAAGTATCACATGACATGGGCGTTACAAGGTGCCCACGCCTTACTTTGGAAAGCACTGCGGCACCAACTCAGTTCAAAAAATCCATCCCTCTTCTTGTTCTCACTCTACAAACTGCTCTACTATTCCACCTTATAAACGACCGTTTCCCCATGCCCATTCATTTCTATAATGATATCGGAGAAACTGCTGTAGTAAGAACCTAAGAAATAAGCTGTGCGGGCAAGGGTGTACATCTCTGTGACAGCCTCACGCATCCCCAACAACGATGTCCTATCAGCTGTAGAAGGAGATGAGAGTATCCGATGGGGAAATTTCTGTACAAGAAAAGATTTCACCTGATCATCGTCTGTCGCCACATAGAAGTGAGCCGTAGGAAAGCTTTCCATCTTTTTGACAAAGGCATCAAGAGGACTATATTGGATGGATTGTACATTATCAGTACGTCTGATGTGTACGCCCACCACCATCTGAGTATCAAAAGATGCGGTTCGACGCTCCACCTCCTCCAAAATGGAGGGCTGAGGAATGAAATACTTGCTAAACAACGTATCATCAACAAGAAAGAAACATAAGCCCGATGCTATCAACACATTCTTTCCTTTTATCACTTCCACCAACTTTTGAGGATTCTCTTGTAGCGTCGATAGTTGATGGTCGAACAAACACAAATCATATCGCACAGACTGAAACAGACGAGGAATGAAAAAGTTCCGTTTTCTCGGAGGAACATAGCCCCAGGAGGAGAAAGGAGACAATTCTTCCACTTCTCCAATGGGCAAAGGTTGAAACAAATCGCAGAATCGGGCATTCAACCCACTTTCCTTGAGCCACACAATCTTCAGACGGATGCCCAAAGACCGACAGAGGGCATCTGCTGCAAGAATGGCACGCATCCGATTGGCCAAACCGCCCAAAGGGGAGAGCGTAAGAGTTGTTGCAGGAGCATTCATCATGGCTTTCGTTCCGCTATCTCTATCCCTCCCTTGGGGAGAAATGCGATGATGATTTCCTCAGGAAGTTCCAATTCTATCAGTTCGTCAGCAAAGAGATTGGCTTCGTACATCACGTGCAAACGGTACTCACCCAACTTAGGGGCATAGATGGTGCTCTTGTGGAATCGGCGGGTACTTACCTCGTCCTTCATCAAGGTCAAACCCTGAAGACTGAGGTAGAAGGATTTTCCATCTTCTTCGAGGGGTTCCAAGCGCAGATAGAAACGTCCTGCCATCTCTGTATTGTGATTCTTGAAGGTGATGCTGAAGTCTGGAGCCGTTCCGTTGAGAATGTGGTCAGGGATGTTGATGTCCTCCAACGTGAGGTAGGCAGTGGAGGCTGTATCGCTCTGGAGGGTAACTACCTTTCCCTTCACCCGAGCAATGAGATAGTTGGGAGTGCCTGTGCTGGTGAGTGCCTCACGCCACTCCTTCCCTCCTTGCAAATTATTGTCACGATACATCGGCACGATGGTATAGGCTCCATCAGGCACACGTGCTGGGATGCTTAACATCAGAGTGTCAGTATAAGCGGTGTCATCGATTTGCTCCAACAAGAAGTCACGGCTGTAGGTGTAGAGAGGAGCCACAATATCATCGCCCTGCTTGAGCATGAGAGACACGGAATCGGCATGAAGGTTCCATCCAACGTTGGAGAGGTCGTGAACAGTCAGATTCACCTTTCCACGTTCATAGACAGGCTCAGGCTTGAGACTATCCACCACCGCACTGATATACTGAAAAGCATAGTTATGCCGCTCGATGCCCGTTGCGTCGCCATGATAGGTGGGCATGATACCAATGGTGAACATCTGGAGGATATTCATGCCATTCTCAGGACTATCGTGATCATACCATTTAGGTTGGTTAGGCACCATATCGGGCAGATAGGTCCAGTTGTTATCTACACCCGTCGGATTGCCCATGCAGATATGAAACCAATCACGTTCATCGTAGCCATCCAACACGTAGGCATGTCCCCCATTGGCGTTGTAGCCTGAGATCAGCACAGGACGTCCTGCAGCCAGTTCCTGCTTCAGCATAAGGGTGATTTCCGCCAATGAATAGAAATCACGGAAGTAGAATTGCATGCCGCAGTCGTAGCCAAAATAGTTGACGAGTGCCATCGGTTGACGGATAGAATTGGCGCCACTGGTTTTTGACCCGTAGCGCATCTCCACAGCAATACCACAATCGAGGCTGAGCAACGCCACCGCATCTGCCTGTGCTTGGGTGTAGTTCCCTTCCACATAGCGGTCGAGCATCTGTCCCCAATCGTAGGTATGGGAAGCAAAATCAGCCGTCAATGTCAATTTCGTGCCGAGGCTGTCCACATAGGTATACGAACCCTTACCCTGCATGGGCCATTCCCAATAGTGCATCACTTGACTCATGGCAGTGGCGACACATCCCACCACACATCGTTCTCCCGTGCTGTCAACAGGACACAGATTATTGTAAGGAGCATACTGATCCCACACATCCGTCAACAGCGGCTCCACCCTGGAGGGCAATGCCTGGTCAGCCACAAAATGACGACTCGAACGACGAATGAGTTTCTGTGCTGCCGCAGTCTGTGCGAAAAGAAGGCACACAGCAAGCACCAAAATCAGAGAAATGCCACACTTCTTACACATCGTATCAACCGAATTTGTAATTTGTAAATGGTAAATTGTACATGAAATTATTCTTGTATATACACCCTCTGCACGCGATTGCTGATACCCGTAAGCACCTCGTATGGGATGGTGCCAAGGGCATCGCTGAGCACAGTGACAGGGAGATTGTCACCAAAGATTTCGACCATATCACCTTCCTTACAATCGATGTCAGTCACATCTATCATGCAGACATCCATGCAGATATTTCCCACATAGTCAGCCTTCTGCCCATTCACAAGACAATAACACCCACGATTGCCGAGGTGACGATTGAGTCCATCAGCATAGCCGATAGGGATAGCAGCGATTCGGCTGTCACGTTCCAACGTAGTGCGACGTGAATAACCGATGCTGTCACCCTTAGGCACCTCACGAATCTGAAGAATGGTGGTCTTGAGGGTCGCCACATTATTTAATATGTGGTTGTTGCGAGCGTTGATGCCATAGAGTCCTAAACCAAGGCGCACCATGTCGAGGTGGTATTCGGGGAAGTGCTCAATACCTGCGGAATTGCATATATGACGAATGATCTTGTGGGAGTAAGCCGCCTGCAACTGACGGCTGGCCTCATCGAAAAGCTGGAACTGCCGACGTGAGAAAGCATCGAACTCATCGCCATCGCTGCCCACAAAATGACTGAACACTGAACAAGGCACAAGTGCTGTCTGACGGCGCAGACGTTCAATGAGGCGAGGCATATCCTTCTCTGGATTGAAACCCAGACGATGCATGCCTGTATCGAGCTTGATGTGGATGGGGAAGTTGGTCACGCCCTCCTTCTCCGCCGCATGGATAAGCTGTTCGAGCAGGTCAAAACTGAACACCTCGGGTTCGAGGCTATAGTCAAAAAGCATCTTGAACGAGGTGGTCTCAGGGTTCATGATCATGATGTTGGCGGTGATGCCTGCCTCACGAAGGTCTGCCCCTTCATCAGCCACTGCCACAGCGAGGTAATCCACCCCATTGTCCTGCAAGGTTTTGCTCGTCTCCAACGAACCCACACCATAACCGCTCGCCTTTACCATGCACACCATCTTGGTCTCTGGATGCATGAAGCGGCGATAGTAACGCACATTGTTGACCAAAGCATTGAGATTCACCTCAAGGATGGTCTGGTGTACTTTCAGCGTCAGCAGGTCGCTCACCTTGTCGAAACGGAAATGACGTGCGCCCTTGATCAAGATGAACTCATTGTGTAGCTGGTCAAACACCTCACTGCGGATGAGGGCATCGGTCGTGCGGAACATGTAGTGCTCCATGGGGAAATAGTCAGCGCAAGCACTGAGTTCCTCGCCCACACCAATCACTTTCTCGATGCCACGCGAAGCAGCCATCTGTGCCACACGCGAATAGAGGCTCTTGGGCGATTCGCCACTCTGCAAGATGTCGCTGAGAATCAAGGTGCGATGCTGCCGTTTCGTCTCAGGACGCCGGCACATGAAGTCAAGAGCAATATCAAGCGACTGCACATCAGAGTTGTAGGAATCGTTGATCAGAGTACACCCATTCTTGCCGTCCTTCACCTCCAAGCGCATCGCCACCTGCTCCAGATGAGCCATGCGTTCGCACAAGATAGAGACCCTCTCTGCCCTATGGGCATCTCCCCCGTAATGGGGAGAGCCATCCGGCTTGTTCTCAAATGACAAAGACCCCGCATGGGCGCCCTCCCCATTACGGGGGAGGGTTGGGGAGAGGGTCTGGAGTGTCAGCACCGTAGCAAAGCAGGTGATAGAGTTCTCAATAGAGGCATCATCGATAAAGGGGATGGTGTATTGCCCCACCCTACCCTCATGTTCGAAGTAGATGGTGGCACTGTCATGATCCTTCTCTATGCGCCTCACTTTCAACGATACCCTTCCGATGTTATCAGGTAAGGTTTCAGCACAGCGGTGGATGGTGGCATTATCAGAATTGATCACGACCGTCTGACAATGGGCGAAGAGTTGCATCTTCTCCGCACACTTGATGTCGTAACTCATGAAATTCTCTTGATGCGCCGCACCCAGATTGGTCATCACCCCAATGGTGGGCCTCACGATGCGTTCCAATTTTCCCATCTCACCAGGCTGTGAAATACCAGCCTCGATAATGGCAAGGTCGTTGTGGGGATTGATGAGCCACACACTCAACGGCACACCCACCTGGCTGTTATAACTGCGGGGGGAACGGCACACATTGTAATCGGGCGAAAGCAACTGATACAACCATTCCTTCACCGTGGTCTTTCCGTTCGAACCCGTGATACCAATCACAGGAATGTTCAACTGACTGCGATGATACGCCGCCAAATCCTGCAAAGCTTGTAGAGGTGATTTCACCATCAGGAAATTGCAGTTCTCTAACGACAAACTCTGCGGTAGCCCTCCCCCATCGGGGGTCGGGGGGCTCACCACGAAGTTTCTCACCCCTCGCCTGTACAACTCCTCTATATACTTATGGCCATCGTTCTTCTCCGTCTTCAAGGCAAAGAAGAGCGTCTCCTCTGGGAAACAAAGGCTTCGGCTGTCAATCAACAGCCAATTGATTCTCGCCTCCGCAGTTCCCTTTCTCTGTGCGCCAATCACTTGCGCAATTTCATCTATCGTATACATCTTGTCATTTACTATTTGACAATTTATTATTTATAATTTGACGATGTTGGTGTTGCCGCCACTCTTTCTCAGCTTTTGCCACCACATCTTTTGTCTTATGATCAAAATATGTGTCTTGGAACCGCTGCCAGATATACTCCACCGCCTTGGCTGACGGATGAATCATATCATCGGCATAGAAGCGGTAATCCCGCAGTTCGTCCATCATAATCTCGTAAGAGGGGAAATAATTCCATGTACCATTTGACGATTTACCATTTACAATTTCGTCAACCGCTTGCAGTAAAATTCCTTTCGAGATTTGGTTCACGTGATAGCCATCCCGTTTATGACGGATGGGACTCACCGTAAAGATGATTCTCAACTTCGGATTCACGCTTTCCAACAGTTGCAGGAGCATCTGCCACTGATCCACGATGTCGTAGGCACTCAGCCGCTCCCTCACAAAGAGGCGGTCTGGCTGTTTATGGCAGTTGGCCACCAACATGCCCGTCTCCTTTAGTCGATAGATGATGGCTGTGCCAAACGTGATCACCAACACATCTGCCTCTCGCAAGAAAGCAGCCACACACTGGGTGATGCCGTTGATGCGTTCTACAAGTGTCGCCACATCGGATGATGAGAAACAGCTGTGATGCATCCACGAATGCCACACACCATCCCCATCGCAAAAGACCTCCTCCTTTCCTATTTCCTTTTCACTGATGCTCCTCAACAAACTGGCCGCAATGCTGGCAGGATTATACAGCGTACCAAAAGGATTCACCATCGCCTCAAAGCCTCCCCTCGCCATCTTCTCCCCTATCTCATCAGCAAAGCAAGAACCCACCAGCAGCACTTTCGCCCCAGCAGGTATCTTCCACTCCGACTCAGGAATGTCTATGTGCGTCATCAGTTCCATCAGCGTTGCCTATGCCGCTTGTTTAATCACCAAAGTAAGAGAACTCCTCCTTCGTGCCATCAGTCTTTGTGAAAGTACCTGCATAGGATTCCCCACAATGCATGACATCTCCATCAGGAGTGTATTCACATTCACTGAAGTAGGTGCCTTCATAACGACCCACAAAATCCTTTGTGACAGGATCGTAGGCATCCACCACAAGTGGTCCATTGTAAGATTGTATGTATGAGCCATCTTCCGAAGCATCCTCCTTGGACGCACTCGCCTCTTCCTCATCTCCCTCTTCAAACGCCACTCGATTAAAACTAACGATTCGAAGCACATAAATGGTATCTGTTTCACCAAGATTGTCCTGAATGAAACGGCTCTCATCGCCATCGAGGATAAACATCCGATACCCACCATCTTCCAGATAGCCTGCCACAAGCCAAGTGATGACTCCACCATCAGAGTCAGGAGCATCAGCCAATGTCTTGGGAAATCCAGCAGCCACAGAATCGCTGTCCGACAAGACATCCGTCCTCACAGAGGGAACATTCTTACAAGAAATGGAACCCATGCCTGTCAAAGTCACAAAGACTGCCACAAGCAATAGCAAGAAAAAATTCTTCTTATTCATATTCTTTTCTTTTAGAGGGTACAAAGGTACGAATTGTTTCCAAACAGTCAAAGAATAGACTCCATTTTTTGTCAGCGAACTTCCTTTTTTAACACACAAACAGAATCATCATCAAATAGACTTGTTGAGGACTGAAGGTGACTATAGCCATTGTGCCCCTTCAGATAAGTGAGGCCATCCGCTCCAATGCCTCTTTCAGCACATGACGTTGGGTACCCACATTCAAGCGCATGAAGCCCTCGCCACCAGGACCGAACATCTCACCATCGTTGAGGGCAAGGTGGGCTTGGTTGATAAAGAGGTCGAGGAGTGCCTTGTGGTTCAAGCCCAGGCCACGGCAATCAAGCCAAACGAGGAAGGAGGCTTGGGGACGAAGTGGCTTGATTTGTGGGATGTGTTGATGGCAATAGTCAACGAGGAAGTCGATGTTCCCCTCCACGTATTGAAGCATCTGCTGCCGCCACTCCTCTCCATGCCTCAGGGCAGCGATGGTGGCGATAGGTGCAAACATGTTGGGGTCATCCAATTCATTGGCAGAAAGCCAATGGTAGAAAGGTTTGCGCAGTTCTTCATTCGGGATGATGCTCCATGAAGAGACGATGCCCGCCATGTTGAAGGTCTTAGTGGGTGCGCCGAATGTGATGCTCACCTCGGCAGCCTCTTCGCTCACGGAAGCAAAGGGAATGTGTTTGTTGCCATAGAGTGCCATGTCCGAATGGATCTCGTCACTGATGACGATGAGGTGATGCTCTTTCGCAAAGTGCGCCAAGCGTTGCAGGGTATCCCTGTCCCACACGATGCCAGCAGGGTTGTGGGGATTGGAAAGGATGAGCAGACGGCACTTGTCATCACACACCTGATCGAGATTGTCGAAGTCCATCTCATAAAAGACCCTCTCTGTCCTTCGGACATCTCCCCCATAATGGGGAGAACCATCCGGCTTGTTAGTCGTTTGGGAACACCCCGCATGGTCGCCCTCCCCATTACGGGGGAGGGTTGGGGAGAGGGTCTCTCTCAGTGGATTCCACACCACCTCCCGTTTGTTTCCTCTGGGTGTCAAAAAGAAGGGATGATAGATAGGGGGCTGGACAATCACTTTCTCGTCCTCCTTCAGGAAGAAGTTGATGACCATACCGATGCCTTTCACGATGCCAGGAATATAGGTCATCCATTCACGTTCCACCTTCCATTGGTGATGCGTCTCAATCCATTGCTGCACGGTCGGCCAATAGTCCTTGGGCTCGACCGTATAGCCGAACAAGGAGTGTTCCAGTCGCGCCTTCAATGCGTCTGTGATGAACGCGGGGGTCTCCCAATCCATATCAGCCACCCATAAGGGCAGCAGATCGCTCCGTCCATATCGTTCCAGAAGCACCTCGTGTTTCAAATCGCCCGACCCTCTGCGGTCAACGGGCTTGTCAAAATCATATATCATCGTTCTGTCTTTTTGCCTGCAAAGTTACACAATTCTCAAGAATATAGCCCCATGCAGTCTTCACAGATTGCACGGGGCTGACAAAAAACTTCATCTGTTGGCATAAAGCCTAATCATAGAAGTCCTATGTTATCGGTTTTGCACGTCTGCCACAATCTTCTGGAGAGCGATGACCAGACGGTCAACTTCTTCCTTTGTGTTATAGACAGCAAACGTAGGACGTACTGACATCTCGTAACCCAATGCTCGCAAGGCTGGTTGTGCGCAGTGATGACCTGCTCGGACTGCGATACCTTCTTTGTCGAGCAGCTGCCCCACCTGAGGAGCAGGTATGCCAGGGATGTCGAGAGAGATGACACTCACACGTTTCTTCGGGTTGCCCATGATAGTGATGCCTGGGATACGGCTAATCTGCTGACGGGCATATTCGGTGAGTTCGTGTTCGTGGCGTTCGATGTTGTGGATACCCACACTCTGCACGAAGTCAAGTGCATACCCCAAGCCGATGGCATCGGCAATATTGGGCGTGCCTGCCTCGAAACGTGCTGGCGGCTCATTAAACTCCGTGTGCTCGATGGTTACATCCTTGATCATGTTGCCTCCACCCTGCCAAGGCGGCAGTTGTTCGAGCCATTCCTTCTTGCCATACACCACTCCGATGCCTGAAGGGCCATATATCTTATGACCAGAGAACACGAAGAAGTCGCAGTCAAGTTGTTGCACATCCACCTTCGTATGGGCAATGGATTGTGCACCGTCAATGAGCACAGGGATATTGTGGGAGTGAGCCGTTCGGATGATGCTCTCCACGTCGTTGATAGTGCCAAAAGTGTTGTTCACATGTCCCACGCTGATGAACTTGGTGTGGGGTGTGATGAGTTGTTCCAATTCTGAGAGGATGAGGTCGCCGTTCTTGTCGATGGGAATGGCACGAAGTTCTGCTCCTTGCAACTTGCACATCTGCTGCCAGGGCACGATATTGGCATGGTGGTCGAGAGTGGAGACAATCACGTTGTCGCCTTTCTCCAAGAATTTCCTGCCGAACGTCTGTGCCACCAGATTGATGCCTTCAGTCGTGCCACGCACAAAGAGGATGTTCTCTTTGGCTGGAGCATTGATGAAGCGCGCCACCTTCTCACGGGCACCCTCATACTGATCGGTGCTGCGTGCTGCCAAGGTGTGGGCACCACGATGGATGTTCGAGTAGTCGGTTTTGTAGAACTCGCTCAATCCATCGATGACCCGCAACGGCTTCTGGGTGGTCGCACCATTGTCGAACCACACGAGGTCGTGGCCATTCACCTTCTGATGGAGGATGGGGAACTGCTTGCGGATCTCTTCGGTATTCACCGTGTCAGCCTCATCATAGTGGAGGTTGCGCACAATGTCGGTCTCGGGTATTCCGATACCGAAGCCGTTATCCTTCAGCAGGCAGTTCTTCTTCTCTGGCTGCACATCGTCCGTGCTTCCAGATGATGGCGCAGAGGGCACTTCATCCGAGAAGTACTTGGCGATGACTCCTTTGAAGAGTTCCTCGTCAGCGGCACTCAGACTTCCAATTTGGGGAGCATCCACATTCCCGACAGGGGAGGATGCGGCAGGGATGGGCAATGCAGACAGATCCAACTCGTCTGGCGCCGCATTCGGTACCGCCACCTGTGGTGCTGTGCCCAAATCTGGCAAGTCAAAGTGAAAGTTATCTAGCTCGTTCAAATACATAAATTCATGTACAATTTGACGATTTACTATTTACAATTTATTTTTCTATCTTGTTCCTGTGCTGATAGTCGTGGTAGTAACCTACCTCCACATTCTCCAGCACGGCAATGGCATCGTCGGTGAGCGACGCAAGGCTGAAGTACTTGGTGAGCAAGTAGCTTGCCACGCCATACTGATCAAGACCCATCAGACGTGCTGAGAGACTTGGGGCAATTTCGCCAGGGATGCCAGCCTGATGCAGACCTACCACGCCCTGTTCCTTCTCACCCACACGTACGAGGATGATGTCTGTCGTTCCTACGCCACGATTGGTCAAGTACTGTCCCTTCACCTCCACCTTGTCGGATGGAATGATAGGCACACCACGCCAAGTGATGACTTTTGTGCCGAAGAGGTCGATAGCCACAGGAGGCACA
>JAFZVN010000013.1 GCA_017617805.1 Bacteroidaceae bacterium
AAAATTAGATTTGAAAATTATCAAAAGAATAACAAAAAAATGTCAAAAATTTGTCAGATTACAGGTAAGAAGTCAGTTGTGGGAAACAACGTGTCTCACTCACTTCGCAGAACAAAAAGACGTTTCGATGTCAACTTGTTCACAAAGAAATTCTACTATGTAGAGGAAGATTGCTGGATTGTGCTCAAGGTGAGCGCAGCAGGTCTCAGAATTATCAACCGCATCGGTCTTGACGCTGCTTTGAAGCAGGCTGTTGCTAAGGGACACTGCGAATGGAAAGACATCCAGGTTATTGGCTAATCATTAAAGTAAGGAGAAAAGAAAATGGCAAAGAAAGCTAAAGGCAATCGTGTGCAGGTCATCCTCGAGTGCACAGAAATGAAGGATAGCGGTCTTCCAGGCACATCAAGATACATCACTACCAAGAACCGCAAGAACACTCCAGACCGTTTGGAGTTGAAGAAGTATAACCCCATCCTGAAGCGCATGACTGTGCACAAGGAAATTAAATAAGTTTAGACTATGGCAAAGAAAACCGTCGCAACCCTCCAGAACAAGGATGGTCGTTCTTACACAAAGGTCATCAAGATGTTCAAGTCTCCCAAGACTGGTGCATACGCATTTGATGAAAAGATGATTCCTGCCGAAATGGTTAAGGATTACTTGAAGAATTAAAAACATACGCTATCAGGGCACTTTCATGTGCTTTGTAGTACAAAAAACATTAACCTCTCCAATTTTTGGGGAGGTTTTTTTGTGTTTTCGCCTAAACTCCGTACCTTTGTAACTTTAAGAGAAGTGACTTTGTTACTTTGTTTCATTGAGATTGTATTATATATAGAAAGAGATATGGGATTTTTTGACATGTTCTCCAAGAAAAAGAAGGAGACGCTGGATAATGGTTTGGCCAAGACAAAGGAAAGTGTGTTTGGCAAGATTGCCCGTGCTGTGGCTGGTAAGTCGAAGGTGGATGATGATGTGCTTGACAATCTTGAGGAGGTGTTGATTACGAGCGATGTGGGTGTGGACACGACGTTGGAGATTATCCGCAGGATTGAGGAGCGTGTGGCTCGTGACAAGTATGTGGGTACGGATGAGTTGAATAAGATTCTGCGTGAGGAGATAGCAGGTTTGCTGACAGAGAATAATACGGACGACACGGAGGGCTTCCAGATACCAGAGAATGGGCACAAGCCTTACATCATCTTGGTTGTTGGTGTGAATGGTGTGGGGAAGACGACCACCATCGGCAAGTTGGCTTATCAATTCAAACAGGTGGGCTTGAAGGTGTATCTCGGTGCTGCCGACACGTTCCGTGCAGCCGCTGTGGAGCAAATTTGCATTTGGGGCGAACGGGTTGGTGTGCCTGTGGTGAAGCAGCAGATGGGCAGTGACCCAGCCGCTGTGGCCTTCGATGCTGTCAGTTCGGCCAAAGCCAATGCTGCTGATGTGGTGATTATCGATACGGCAGGCCGTCTTCACAACAAGATTGGTCTGATGAACGAGTTGACAAAGATTAAGAATGCTGTGAAGAAGGCGGCTGGCTATGAGGCTGACGATGTGATGCTGGTGCTGGATGGCTCCACAGGTCAGAATGCCTTTGAGCAGGCCAAGCAGTTCACCAAGGCAACGGAAGTCACCTCTATGGCCATCACGAAGCTGGATGGCACGGCAAAGGGTGGTGTGGTGATTGGCATCAGCGACCAGTTCAAGATCCCTGTGCGATACATCGGACTGGGCGAGGGCATGGAAGACCTGCAGGCATTCAACCGAAAGGAGTTTGTGGAGAGCCTGTTTGGGGAGGGGTGATTTTCACTTTTAGTTTTTAGTTTTTAGTTTTGAAAAGGAATACGATAGATATTATCACGCTGGGGTGCTCGAAGAACCTGGTTGATTCGGAGCGGCTGATACGTCAGTTGGAGTTGAACGGCTACCATGTGACGCATGACAGCCAGCATCCGCAGGGTGAGATTGTGGTGGTGAACACGTGTGGCTTCATAGCCGATGCGCAGGAGGAGAGTGTGAACATGATTCTCGAACTCTGTCAGGCCAAGGAGGAAGGACGTGTGAAGCATGTGTATGTGATGGGGTGTCTCTCCCAGCGCTTCATGAAGGAACTGGGGCATGAGATTCCGCAGGTGGACAAGTTCTATGGCAAGTTCAATTGGACGGAACTGCTCCACGACCTGGGAAAGGTCTATCAGCACGAACGTCAGTATGAGCGTCGCTTGACCACCCCAAAACATTATGCCTACCTGAAGATTTCAGAGGGTTGTGACCGTCATTGCGCCTATTGTGCCATTCCGTTGATTACAGGGCGTCATCAGAGCCGTCCGATAGAGGATATTGTGGCAGAGGTGGAGCATCTGGTCAGTGAAGGCGTAAAAGAGTTTCAGCTGATTGCTCAGGAGCTGACATATTATGGATTAGACCTCTATGGCGAACAGCGAATCGCAGAACTGGTGGAGCGGATTAGCGACGTGAAGGGGGTGAAATGGATTCGTCTGCACTATGCCTATCCGATGAATTTTCCATGGGAGCTGCTTCGTGTCATCCGTGAGCGGAAGAATGTGTGCAAGTATCTCGACATCGCCTTGCAACACATCAGCACGAAGGTGCTCACCAACATGCAGCGTCACGTCAATAAGGAGGATACTTACCAATTGATTGATCGCATCAGAAAGGAAGTGCCAGGCATTGCGCTACGCACCACATTGATGGTCGGATTCCCTGGTGAGGGCGAGGCGGAGTTTGAGGAACTGAAGGAGTTCGTTCGTTGGGCACGATTCGACAGGATGGGTGCATTTGCCTATTCAGAGGAGGAGGGAACGCCAGCCCAGAAGCATTTCACCGACGAGGTGCCAGACGAGGTGAAGCAGCAGCGCTTGAGCGAGTTGATGGACTTGCAGCAGGGTATCTCAGCCGAGGTGCAGGCAGCCAGAGTGGGGCAGGAGCTCAAGGTCATCATCGACAGGAAGGAAGGCGAGTACTATGTGGGTAGAACCGAGTTCGACTCGCCTGAGGTGGATCCAGAAGTCCTCATTCCCGTATCCGATGGAATGTTACGAAAAGGAAGTTTCTACAATGTGCAAGTCGTTGATTCCGACGATTTTGACTTATATGGTAAAGTGAAAAGATGACGAACAAAGAGTTTTTAGACAAGGTCTCGCAGAAGACGGGCTTCAAGATGACAGACGTGAAGTCCCTTTCTGCCGCTTTGATAGACGTCGTGCTGGAGAGCATCGCTCAGGGCAACAGCGTGACAGTCCAAGGCTTTGGCTCGTTCGAGCCTCGTGAGAAGGCGAGCCGCAAGATTTATAACCCCACTACTAAAGACTACATCGTGGTTCCCTCGAAGACAACGCTCTCATACAAGATGAGTGCCACGCTGAAGGAGAAACTAAATTTGGGATAAGCTTATGAACGAGAAACTGTCATTGCAGAATATAGCTGATGCACTTGCCCAGAAGGCAGGGGTGTCGAAAAAAGTCGGAGAGACCTTTGCCAAGGCTTTCTTCGAGACGGTGGCCGATGCTCTTTCCCGTGGACAAGAGTCCATTAAGGTGAAAGGGCTGGGCACGTTCAAGCTGGTGCAGGTGGACAGCCGAGAGAGCGTGAATGTGTCGAACGGCGAGCGCATCGTCATCGCAGGCTACAAGAAGGTGGCGTTCACACCCGAGGATTCTGTGCTGGAGGTGCTGAATGGTCTCACAGAAATGGAGTCATCTGATTCTCTCGCGGCAAGCGTGGAAAATTCATCCACATCCGAGAAATCTTTGGAATCAGAGCAGAAGGAAGAAGAATTGCCCGTGTCCGACAACGAGATAGACACATTGATAGAGATGCCAGCGCCAGCGCATGTGGAACAGCCTCAAGATGCTTTTGCAGGTATTGATATGCTCATCTCCACCCCTGAAAGTGTGGAAGAAGTTCGTCGGCAATATGAGGAAGCTCAGGCCAAGCTGGAGACCGCCATCGCAGAGGCTCGCAAGGCAAATGTCGAGAAGCTTCGGTTGGAGAAACTGCTGGAACGATTGGAGAAGAACGTGGAGCCAGAGGCTGTCCATGCAGAAGAACCCGCTGATTCTCACACGGAAACCACAGATAATCCATCTGCATCTGAGGCATCTGTGGATGAAGATGAAGCATCCAAGCGTCAGGAAGCCTTCAATCGAGTGATGGCTGAACAGCCGACAGAGGAAACTCACACGGAAAAGAAATCCCACAAAAAAGGCTGGCTCGTTGCTGCTATCGTCCTGCTGCTGGCTGTGTTGGGCACATTGGTCTATATGATTCATCTCAACATCGAGCGTGTGGAGCAAGTGCCCACGGTTGCACAGACCACGAAGCCTGCCAAACCCGTTGTGCCTAAGCCAACCCTACCACCTCCTGCCCCCAAGGCCGACAAGGATTCACTTGCCAAAGCTGTACAGGTGGACAGCGTCAAGGTGGACAAGGTGGTTAAGGTGGACACAGCAAAGGACACCCAGACCAAGCCTGAGCGTCCTAAAACTCATCGCATGCAGCGTGGCGAATCACTCACCAAGATTTCCCAGAAGTACTATGGCACCAAAGACTCCGTCCGTGCCATCCTCCGAGTCAATGCCTTCAACGACCCCAACAATCTCCCTGTGGGCACGATGGTGAACTTGCCTTAAGCTCTGGGTAAGAAAGATGGGACGATAAAGGAGATAAAGAAAGAGCCTGTGCGAAAAGCACGGGCTCTTATGTTGTAAGAAGATGATAGGAAAATTGAAATCAATAATCATCCATCATATCATCCAGATTATCGATTTCGTCTTGGTAGTCATCAATCAGGTCTTGGATGTCATCAGCGTCTGATTGCAAGTTGAAGAGTTCATCAGGGTCACCATTACCATTCAATTCCAAATCATCGATTCTTTCCTGAAGTTCATTCAATCTGTCCTCCAGTTCGCAGATTCTTTCTTGGTGCGAAGCCTGCAAATCAGAGAACGCATCCCTTTCCGCTTGTCTGGCACGTTCCTGACGTACCATCTCAGCCTGCTGAGCACGTTGCTCCTTCTCCATCGATTTGATGACATTTCGTGCCCCCAAATACATCAGAAAATGATTGAAAAATCCCATTGCAACCTCCTTTCAGATAATACTTTATGGTTCTGCAACCATCATGGATTCCGATTCATGATCAGGCTGATAGGAATAACCAGCCACATTAGTGACAGGTTCTCCAAGAGAGGCTGATATCATCTCTTCACCCAATTTGTGAATGTGGACAAATATCTCTTGTTCCCGTTCTTTGGATGGTTTTTTGAATCCATTGATGTAATTGCGAAGCAATGTGGGATTCAGACCAATAGAACGAGCAAATTCTGCCACGTTGATCTCCTTATGTTTCAGGAAAAAACGCTGCAAGGCACTTGGCTCTGCATCCTCATATTCAAAGCTCTCGAAGCTGATATCCTCGTCCAACTCACGCCAATGAATGCCACTAAAGCCAAACGTGTATTGGCTTCGTTGTTCTGCAGAAGCAGCTCGTAACTTTGGGTACCACAGCAACGACTGCTTGTATTCCTTCCCTTCTTCGTCTCTGCCCCAAATATAGTCGGCATCGAACCAAATCTCTTTAATCTTCATAGGCCATCCTCCTTTCAATTTTCAAAATAATCCTGCCAACGCTTCATGATTATATCGGCATTATCGTCTATCACTCTTTTTATCTTCTTGAAGTCATTCGCCTTGATTCCTTGCTTCTCATTCAGCTCAAACTCTGTTCCATTCCAAGTGAACTTTGCCATTCCGCCATTATTTCCAATTAGCAGGTCTATGAAGAACGTGTCCGTTTGAAAGCGTTACATCTTCTGGCAACATTGATTGTACGAACCTCGCTTTATAGTGACCTAACCACACCACATGGTCGCATTTATTTGCTAATGCAAATGATTTTTGTGTAGGTGGAACAAACACATGAACAGGGTGCTCTGGCGCAAAGTTCTTGATGATTTCAACAGAAGGAATCATATCGCTGTCAGCCGAAACAACTATCGTGATGTCGCAACGTTTAGAATAAACATCAACCAACATGCCCGTTGCCACTCTCACATCAGATTCCTTTTCTTCATAGGTCTTGTTCTTAAAGCCACAGTTCTGGCACTTGAACTTCTTTTTCTTATATCGGCCCAAGTGTAATTTGAATTTAGGGTTGAGTAGATTTGCCTTGAAAAATTTGTCCTGATTGTCTGCGGCAACCTGATCATCAAGGGGACGGGCCGAATAATAGTTCACTTCTACTAATTCTTGATCAGGCAGCATCATGCGCTCAAAGAACTTCACGATGTCCAACCAATAGAGGCGTTTCCAATTCGACCCACCGTTTTTCAGACCATAATAGAAGTTGTACCCATCGACATAGACTATGACTTTTTTCTTCTCCATAAATATAATCGTTAAAAATAAAGCCCCCTTGCGGAGGCTTGACCCAAGTAATTTGCATACAAGGGGGGATTTTCTGTTGCAAAGATAGGAGTTTTTTGTGTTTTAAGACCTTAAAAAAACATGTTATATAACACATGGAGTCTATTTGGTTCTTTTTTATGCGTGTGTTTATATAGACATGGCCTATTTATAGGCAATTGTAACGTAGGGAGAACAACCACCAAGCCTATGCTTATAGAATTAAAGCGGATGCTAATATGGCTGCTAACTTGCTCATTGTATTATTCCATAGGCTTAATCATTGACTCGATGAATTGGATTTCTTTCTCGTCTAAGTGATATTTGGCATAGAGTTCTTCGTCTGTCCAAGGTTTGGTGAAGTCTTGGAGAGGGACGAAAACAAAACTTTGCTTATTTATAGCTTGTGAAGCTGTAACGAGAGACATTAAAAAGCGAACAAATTTCGTCTTGATATAACTAAAAACATTCTTAATCGCAGTTTCTGTTTCTTGAACATTTATCACGATGTAAGACTCTGTACAAATTACTCCAGGAGGCATTATTTCTGTCCTTGACAGAATTCTTTTCTTCCCATCTTTATCTGCTTGTCCTGCATGTTCCTGTGTACGAATAGAGGTCATCAATTTCCATTTATCGATCCATTCTGTACCAGTTAGCACATCATTTCTATCAAAGGGACCTGTACCTCCAGAACTTATCAGTGTGAGTTCTCCTTGTTGTTGTGGACGCACATAAGTTCTCAGGCCGAATGGTTTCTGTGAACTAACCGTATCAGTCATATAGTTTTCTGAACATGGAACAACCTTTTTTAATATTGATAATGCTTCATAATACCGAATATAAGTTTCGTATTCATCAAGAATTCTTTCATGCGTAGAAATAACGTGATTGTTATGAGTCGTTACTTTGCATTTTCCGTGATATTTGACATCCCACAGGAAATAACAGATACCCCCTGCAACATCAACAGTATTAAATATTTCTGAAGAATCAATGTAATCAAAAAGTTTCTCAATGTGTTTATCTGTTAACATTGATTGTCTAAAATCATCAAGGTTTCTTCCACCATTATACCATTTTGCAGGCATAATCATCGACAAATAATGGGGAGTCATTTTACGACCAATATCAACAAACTTATTATACACAGGTATTGCACCTGTTGTTGTTCCTCCATCCATCACTTGATACGGTGGGTTTCCCACTATTGCGTCTATCTTCATATTTTCATTGTTATTGATTTTCCAGAAGTGCTTGCCGTCCTTGAAAGTGTTGACAACGGCTGTTGGCTTCTCGGATATGTTTTGAATTAAGTCTTTGTAGTATTGTGCGTTCACCCTTGTGTTTCTGAATCCTGCAAGGGTACGCTTGGTGATGCTCTTTGCCATCGGAGTCTTGCATACTACCAAGATATTCTCTTCGATGGTGCTGTCCCATAACATCATCGACAGACTATGGTTCACATCACCATACTTCTCTTGGGTAGCAGCCACTCTATTCCTATATATATTATAGGCCACATACAACGGATAGAGACCGCTCTTGGAGTTGATTTCCAGCACATGCGCATCTGTCTTGAACACATCTTTGGTCACTTTTCCCCTGTCTACATACCTTGGCTCGTTCAGCATCTGCTTGAAATCCCCATCGTAGAAGCACCAGCCACCCAGACAGTCGCTCATGTGCATGTTCACCACTCGCCAAGGAGTCAAGACGGTTTCCTTGTCAGGATTGCGGAAGGTATTGAAGATGGTGGCCAGTCTCTCTATGCGTTCTTCTATCGTGAACTTGTCAGCAGCCCTTGCCATTTCCCTGATGCGCTTACCTGCCTCACGGAACACGTCAGCCTCGTAATATTTCTTGAAGTTCTCAAAGTCGTCTTTGGTCACACCTTTTGGCATGAACTCTTCCCACGACACATCGTCCACCAAGTTGGTGAAATTGTCAATGGTCAGCTCCTCTTCCTCATTCTTCAGCTCAGCGCCATAAATAAGCAACGGCATTCTGATGCTGATTCCACGCAGGATGCTGATGGCCTCAGCCCTTTGAGTCTTTTTCTTTTTCAGTTCGTCCAGACGTGCTTTCTCTTCAGGCGTCAAATCTTTCTTCTTTTTCTTCTCCAACCTTTCCTTCTCAGCATATTCCTCTTTGGTGAAACCTTGCTGGTTCACATCGATGTCACCACTCTTTGCCATCGCCTTGGTGGCACCTATCTTTCCCTTCAAATGCTGGAATGCGGCCAATTCCACATCCGTCAGTTTCAGCAGCTCATCGTTATAGAGTGCTCCATCTTCGAAACCACATTGCACCACCTTCTCAATCTGTGCCTTCTTCAGCTGACCCATCATCGTCTTCACATCGTATGGCTTCATCTGGCTGCCCTCAATAGAGATGATAGGGCAGAAGTTAAGGAAGTCACCCAACACTTGCCTGTCTCCATCCGTCTGCTTGCCTGCCTTCGTCGATACCTTCGCAGCTTCTGCCAAAACTCGGAGAGTCCTGTCTGGTGCGAAGTCAAAGGCATAGCATTGTTCCTTCATGCGTCCATTGTGGCAATAAGGTGTCTGCACACGGAAGATGGTCTGCATATATCCTGCCGCAGAGGTGCTGAACGATCCAGCCATCATGAACACACCCGTCCAAGGTTTCACGCTTACACCTGTGGTCAATCGTCCACAGGAAAGGGTGATGGTATAGGTTTCATCGGGATCTTCTCCAATAGCCTTTTCCACCATCTTCAATGCCTCAGCATTTTCCTCATCCTCATCGCCATCACCTGCCACATTGACCACCTTGAAGAGGCCAAACACAGGATGCTGCTGCAATTTGGCGCTGATTGCTTTGGCTGCCTTCACGCCTGGCACCATCCAAAGTGTATGTCGGAAGATACGGCGGTATTCATCATTGGAATATGGGTAAAGACTATCCTTGTCATCCTTGCACATCAGATCCAAGAACCTATTCACATCCCTGTCATGCACAAATGTGCCATCATCTTTTGTGCGGAAGAACTCACGGAAGTTGAAGGCCTTCTCATCTTCCACAAACTCGCTCATCAGATTACCCAAGTCGTAGGTGTAGATATTGATGGCAGGAAGGGAAGCGTAAGGATTGGGCTCGTAAGGATTATCCACAGCCCAAGCCTGCTTGGCTTTCTGTTCCATCACATAGTCCCAAGTGTAGATCTCCTCTCCTGAATAATCATCAAATAAGTTGAAAGGAGTGCCAGAGAGCTGCAGCACCTTTGTCGTTTCCTTTCTCAACTCATTCAGCACGTTCTGACCCAGTTCCGTCTTTGTTCCCTCATGTGCCTCGTCCACGATGATGAAGTCCCAAGGCGTACTGAACACTCGGTCGTTCTTGTCAAACTTTCCTCCCACGGTCTCTGAACCTCTTAAATCCTGCATGGAAGCAAAATAGATGTACTTCTGTCCCTTTGCCACCATCCTCTCCAAAGAGGCAAAGTCTTCTCCTTTCGTGCGTGAGCCATAGCGGTAGTCTTTTCTGTCATAGAAGACCTTGCCGAAGTCCTCAAACCATCCTGCATCCACTACAGGACGATGGGTCAGAATCAAGGTACGCACGAACTCCTCCTCTTTCACAACCTGCAAGGCTGAGATGGTCTTACCAAAACGCATCTTGGCATTCCACAACATTTGGTTGCCTTTCTTGAAACGTTTCCTTGTCCTGTCTATTGCCTCAAGTTGTTCTGGACGGAAGAGGATAGGGGTCTGTCCTGTTGTGATGTCAGAAGCATGAAGGCTTCTTTCCCCTTTTTTGACAGCTTTGATGGCTTTCTTCACCGTTTCGAGGTCACAGCAATACCATTCATCAGCCCCTTTCACACCGGCAAATTCCTTCTTGGAGATGCCACTACATTCCAGCACCTTGTGAACCTGCTTGTCGTTGAAGGAGAGTATCATGCCACTCCTTCTAAATATGGTGTCCTCCGTATAGAGCAACTGGTAAGCGATGCCAGCCGTCTTGGTGTATTGGAGGATGCGCTTGTGCGCCGCTTGGTTCAGCAGGTCACAGTTGGGCGAGAGGTCGCTCCCATCATCATCGTCGAGGGTGGTCTCGCCAATCTTCAGGCAGTCACGATGCCGTTCGTCGTTGATGGCGAACACATAAATCAGTTTGGATTTCAGGGATGAGGTAAAGGTAGCCATAGTATTGTTATTTCATGAGGTCAATAAATCGGATTTTTTTCTTGTCATTCGGCCAGTCTCGTATGAGGCAGTAGGTGCCATTGTGATGGTGGATGTCCTCTTTCTCACAACCAGGACAAGGTATGATGCGTTCTGTTCTTTCATCAAAGAGTCCACCAGAAATCTCTATCTGGCTGTGACATGAGTCAGGCACCACACCTTTCAGCCCATCCATTTGGAAGAGATTCCAAGAGATGATGTAGGCGATGTAGTTGATGGATTTCACGAGAGGAGCCTTGCCAAATTTCGCCTGATAGTATTCGATGAATGTCCAGAGCAAGGCTTCGCGAGCCAACAGCAGGTTGTCACCTTGCCACTCGAAACCGTAGGTGTGCATGTAAGCTTCTTGCGCCATGTCGAGCCACTCGCCACTTGTCTCTGTGTTCTCGCTGACAACACGCAGTTTCCGGTCGAGCAGGCCGATGCGTTGTTCCAAGGGAATGGTTTCGCCAGTCGTGGTGTCATATCGGCTGACAAGATAAGGAGCTTCGCCACAAGTGATTTCCCAGCGTGTGGCTCTCACATAATCTTTCCAAGTCTTTCCATCCGGAAACTCAATCTTATTGGGATTGTTTTGCCAAGTATGGTTTGCGCTATCTTCCACATTGAACACATCCTTCCGTCCAAACCATGCTTCATCCACCAGATTGTTCTGCGCATTGCAAACCCACGAAGGCGTGAACACCTCCGCCATATCCTTCGAGCGGTCTGTCTGTTCCTCCTTCGACTTCAGCACACGAGGTCTGATGACCATTCCATTCTCGCCCGTGATGAGTTCTGGCAGTATCTGCGAATGGTAATCATACGCTGAGCCGAGCGCTTCATAGTCATGCGTCGCCCAGAAGATATTCTTTCTTGTGGTGTGGTCACGCAGCAGCGTCTCAAGCACTTCTGGTGAGATGTCCCACAAGTCGTCCTCCCTAATGTCGATGCAGGCAGGACGCAATTCCTTGTTTGGCATTCTTTGCGCTTATAGCTTTTAGACAGAAGCACTTATCGGATTCTCTTGGGCTTATCTATGACAAGACCTCTATGCACGAAAAAGCGTGTCCGCTCTTATCGAACATAGAGGCTCTCGCATTGCCCAACCGAAAGATAAGTGACGTCCACGCTACAAGCGCGAACAATCACAATTATCATGTATTCGGTCTATCTTTAGAAACTTGCGAGATTTCTATGTTCCCCTAATAACTGCTCATGTCGTTATTAATAACCCACAATGTCACGCCAGCACCTCCGCTGAGGTATAATGCCAGCGATCAGTTGCAAAGGTAGAGAAAACTTTTCTTACCACAAAGCTTTTTCTCATTAAATCTTAAAAAAAATTGGGGGATGTGGGAAAAAGTGTGTATCTTTGCGTAATACAAATATAAAAGAGGAATAGGACTGGTAAGAAAATGTATGAAACGTGAAGTGTATGAGAGTCAGAAGGCATTTGCTGGCGAAAAGAAGCCTTCCATGCTTCGTCGGTGTGTTAGCCACGACTACACCGACCGCATGATGTATATGGTGACGATGGTGACTGAAGGCCGCCGTCCTCTCTTCGGCAAGGTGGTGGGACGCAGCGATGCCTCTCAAGATAGCCCAGACGCCCCGAGGATGGAACTTACTCTCCTTGGCCAGCGAGTGCATGACGAGTGGTGGGGCATCCCTGGTTACTACCCTCAAGTCGAAATCATTGCTCTCCAGATGATGCCCGACCACCTCCACGGAATTATCTTCATCAAAGAGAAGATGGATAAAGATCTCAGCCGCATCATTCGCGGCTTTAAGACAGGGTGTCATCGTGCTTACCGCGACCTCTTCCCATCTGTTGCGTCAGTCATGGTCAATTCGTCTGTTGCGACTCAGTCGCAACGAACAAAACCCAAAGACTCCCACCCTGCCCATGGTCTTCTCTTCGCCCCTGGCTTCAATGACAAACTCCTCCTCCGTCAGGGACAGCTCCAACGGTGGCTCGACTATCTTCGTGATAACCCTCGTCGCCTGCTTATGAAGCGAGAGCATCCCGACCTCTTCCGTGTGCAGCGAGACCTAATGGTGGCAGGCCAGCAGTTCTCCGCCATTGGCAACCGCTTTCTCCTTGACCACCCCTTGCTGCTGCAAGTGCAATGCTCTCGGCGATTGACAGAGGATCAGATTCAGGAAAAGAAAGAGCAACTTCTGGCATTAGCCCGCAAAGGAGCTGTCCTCGTTTCTCCTTCCATCTCTTCTGGAGAGAAAGCTATTATGCGTGCTGCCTTCAACGAAGGTCTTCCCCTCATCATCCTTCAGGAGAATGGTTTCACAGATCTCGCTAAGCCTGGTGGCCAGCGCATGGAAGCCTGTCAATGCGGCCAGCTTCTTCTCCTTGCTCCTTGGGAACATCACAACGAGCAGCTCACCATCCGTCGCAGCCAATGCCTCCAGCTGAATGACTTGGCAAAGATGATTTGTGAAAGAAATTTGGCAAAATGATGTGATATGTGAGAAAAAATGCGTATCTTTGCGGGCAATAAGTATTAAGTTCTAAAAGAAGGATAAAATGCTATATTCAACGATTGTACAAAGAGATCAAAGGGGCTTTGACATGATATATGAGGCTGCCCACGAGTTTGATGAGATGAATGCGATGGAGGCTATCACTTCGTGTAAGTTTGACATGAAGAAAGTGGAGAAAACGCTGTGTCTGGTGAGGGAGTACCAAAACCGACTTAATATCGAATCAATGGACTTGATGGAGTTCTCGGAGAGCTTTATTGAACAGTATGCCACAGACCATAATGAGTGTTTCCGCTTGACCGAAAGATTGGTCAGACGGATTGGCACGACTATTACCGGAAGCATGAAGATTTTCCGCAAGTTCTGCCCAGTGGTTCGACGCAAGCGGGAGGGTGCTGGCAACATCGTTCCCACTCTTGACTATTCTCGCCTTACTTTCCGAAAGTACTATGGTCAATTCTTCGGGGCAGAGGCTTATGAAAAGTTGGTTCAGACCCTTTTTCATGAGATGGCCACTTTCTTTTATCACTTGGTGACAACGCTAAAGGTGTGCAAAGACATGATTCGCCAGGAGGAAGAGGTGAAGGGCGACTACGAACGGCTGAAGCTGATTTTCGAGAAAAGCTGCGACGAGGTTTTTCATGGTGTGCGTGATGTGTTCAACGCCTTCGGCCAAGTGAAGCTGGTTTCGGACGAGGAATTGGAGAAGCGTCGTAAAAATGCTCGTCCCATGAAGGAGTGGCTCTCCAAAGATTATCATGCACATGACAAGCAATGGCTGAAGCTCGAAGGCTATATTCTCAGGCTCGCTTCGGGGCGGCAATATGGTCTTGACGAGAAGGCGTCGGTTCTGTGGACTGAGAATCCTGAATGGGGACACAAGGTGTGCGGAATTATTCCCAAGCTTGATTCGTTGAATATCCCTTTTAAGCATAGCAAGAAGGCTGAGGCTCAAGGCAAGAAAGGCACATTCGATGCTCGCGAAATGGCTTACTTGGTCAAATGGAGCGGTGTCAGCACGATGAGCGAGGACGGCAAAAATGTGATTGGAGAGCGCAATGAAAAGCAGTTCTACCTTTATCTGCAAGAGACGTACAAGGGTGAGTACATGCTGCCCACTTGGCAGGCTGTTTGCAGGGAAAGAGCCTTCTGCTATAGCCAAAAGATCTCGATGCAGGAAATGGCAAACAGCTTTGCGGCCCATCTTCCGCAGCAGGTCGATGCCGCATAAGTGGTTTTGTAGCAATATTTGTTTTGACGGATTCAAAAAAAATCCGTCTTTTTTTGATGGAAAAATCGCTCGTTTGAATCATTTTTCGAGAAAGTTTTTACAGAAAGGTGCACATCTGTAAAAACCGCCAGTTCTCTATCAAAGATTGGTTCCCTTCTTTTGTAAAAACTATTTTACAAGTATTCTTAATCCTGTGTTTTTCAATGTTTTAGTCGTAAACCCATATTCGTTTAATTGCTTGGTACCATCGAGTATTCTCCCTACCTTTGCAGTAGAAATTTCTAATCGGAGTTTCTGCTGCATTCTTTTTAGATGTCAGTCAGCAGGAAACTGAGCACGGGCTCCGAGCACGAGGTGAAAAACGTCCTTCTATACCATCGTGCAAGTGCGAGAAGGCATTTTTATACATTTCAAAAAAATTATAATTATGTCAAAAAGATTAAAGTCCGACCAGGAAGGTTGGAACAAAAACGTGGATCTCTGCATGGATGTTATGACATTCCTTCGCAATGATCGCATCACACAATTGAGTAAGGACTACGCTGGCGTGCTCACACGCGACGGAGAAGATTGTTACACATTCGTCGAGTCCACTTTCCCATCAACCTCAGAACGACGGAATGTCCATCTCTACGAGGGTGATCACATCACGTGCACCAAAAGCCTAAATGGTTCGCTGCGATTGAATTTCAAGAACCTGAAGATAGGTTCAGATTTCAGCGTTGATTCGTATGCATTTGAGGTCGCGGACGAGATTCGTCAAGCGTTGAATGGCCTTGTAGAGAAGTAGTTATCATGGCTATGTGTTTCAGTTGTTTCAGTTTCAGTTTGTTTTTTTGAGGTTCAGTTATACTGAAAACCCTCTTTTAAGACTTTATAACTAATTAGTAATTAATAAGTTATATATAGATAGTAAAGAATGGGTGCCCTCGAAAAACGAACTGAAACAACTGAAACTGAAACGCTAAACCAATTTAAGTTTTATCTAAAAAGCTAAAAATCAATGAAATACGACATTAGTAAAGCGACTGCGCCCGCTATGCCCAACCTCGGCAAAGGCACAGAATGTATCAAACTCCTGCTCTCGCAGGCATCAAAAAGCATGCACGACCCCTTCGTTCCGATGTTTTTCCCCATCCTTGGCGCACACATCAGCGGTTCGGAATTTCAGTACCCGGACAACAGTTGGAAGGAACCGACGGGCATGATGGCCAATCTTGTGGCTCATTCGGGCGACAACAAAGGCCAATTATCGACTCTTGCGAACGCCATTTGCCGTGACTTCCGTCAGCACGACGAGGCTGAAGAGAAGAAGCTTTTGGAATGGCAGAAGCAGAAACAGACTGAGCCTGACAACAAGAAAAAGACAGCTCGTCCCGATGTGTTCTTCCGTTTCCCGCCGTCAAATACGACCAACGCAGCCTTTATCCAGAACGCGATGGCGCTGGAGGCACAGGGTGGACTCACGCAGTATTTCAACTTGCCTGAGGTGGAGATGGCTGATCGTCTCTGTGGTGGTCACAAGCAGGTGTCTGTGCTGCTCCGCAACGTCTATGACCGTGACAGGGCTGGTGCCTTGCGTGCCACAGCTGATGGGGTGACGGGAAATCCGACTATCCGTGCGTGCTTCACGATCTCTTCAAATCCAGACAGTACCCGAAAATTCTACAAGTACGAGCTGACGAACGGCACGTTCGGTCGTATGGTATTCTCCTATAAGCCTCGTGGCAACCGAGAAGGGCGCATTCCCCGACTTGGCAAGTACTCTGATGAGTTCTACCAGAAGCTGGACGAGTACTTGGCACGTCTCGCTATCTGCAAAGGTCGATATATCATCCGTCCATTGAACAAGCTGATCGACAAGTTGGCTGAGGACATGGCGACGATGGCTGATTTGGCAGACGATGATCTGCTGTTCGAGATTTCCCACCGCTCGCTGGTTTCGGGTTGGAAGGCTGGCTGTGTGCTCTGGGTGCTCAACAATCAGGTGTGGACCAAGTCGATGGGTGAACTCGTGGAATGGCTGGTATATCACGACATGTGGAGCAAGATGGCTGTATTTGCCGACATGCTGAAAGATGGCGACACGAGTATTTCCGAGGTTGTCAAGACTGGACCTAAGAACATGCTTGACAATCTTCAGGATACTTTCAATGAACAGCAATTAGAGGCTCTTCGTGTTAGTGTTGGCAAGACGCAGGATGGCACCAAGCGTCAGCTTCGTGTATGGATGAGCCGCGGCTTTGTCGAGTACTCATGCCAGACAGGATTGTATTCCAAAACTGAGTTGTATCTCAAAGGCAAATCGTGAACTATGGACAAGTTTGAACTTCAGAAGCTCCGCGACCTCCCGATTGAGGGGGTCGCAGAGCGACTCGGACTCCGAGTGAAAATGCATAAGTGCCTGTGTCCGTTCCATAATGACCACACACCCTCAATGACGTTTAAGAAAAATAAGTGGAAATGTTGGAGCGGATGTGGAGGTGGAGATACAATTAGTTTGGTGCAAAAAGTGCTTCATAAGGATTTTCTCGATGCTTGTCGCTGGCTGGCGAATGAGAACAATGTGATAGTTTCAAGTTTCAGGGTTCAAGATTCAGGTGCTCAAGAGTCGAAGCCATTTGATGCAAGTCGTTATGAGCGTTTCTTTGAGCACCCTTGGCTGTCACAAGAGGCACGCAAGTTCCTCTTCGAGGAGCGTCATCTTGACCCAAGAGTGGTGCGCTGGTGCCGACTGACTTCGTGGAAAGACAAGCAGGGCGTGCCTTGGTTGCAGATTCCATATTATAATCAGGAGGGGAAGTTGATTGGCATTCAGAACAGGAATCTGAGGGGCAAGGAGCAAGGAGCAGGGAGCAAGGAGGAATCCGCTCCTCGATTCCGATTCCCACAAGGTTCGCAATGCAGCATCTACAACCTGCCTGTGTTGAACTTGCTGCACGAAGGGGAAGGCCTCTACATCACCGAAGGGTGCTCGGATTGTTGGGCGATGCTCTCGTCAGGACACAAGGCAATCGCCATACCTTCAGCCACCTTGTTGAAGCCCAAGGATGTGGAACAGCTCTCAACTCTAAACGCTAAACTCTCAACCAAATTTCACATGTACCCGGATCGTGATGAGCCAGGCGAACGCCTCTTCCTTCAGTTGAAGCAGATGCTGCCCAATCTGGTGCACCATCAGTTGCCCTTGGGTTGCAAGGACTACAGCGAATACTATGTCAAGTTGAAAGCTGACAGATGACAAAGGCAGGTTATTGTACAATAAGTACCCCTTATTTCCCAATAACCTGCCTTTATTAAGTGATAACGTTAGGTTATTGAAATACCTCAATCATCGCTCTAAAAAAAATTGAAAAATTATTGAAAATAAATGGGTAATTACTTGTGTATTTCAGAAATATTTCGTAACTTTGCAATGTAATAGTTGAGGGTTTAGAGCTATAGAGATTAGAGAAAAATCTGTGAAATCCGTGCTATCTGTGTGAACTAAAAATATCATTTCAGTGTGAAGAAAAGCGGGAAGTGGTCACCCGATGTAGCTGACCACACACAACACAAACACATCATAAAACACAAACACAACTATGATTGAACTTTATTTGAGTAAGGTGACCGAGAATTCGGAAACTGAGCAGGCGGGCAAGCTCTACGCCCGAGTGAGTTACAAGCAGGCGATGACCATTCAGGACATGGCGCGCCACATGGCGGAGCACAACACGGTGTTCTCGGAGGGTAGCATCCTGGGTGTGCTGACCGACTTCGTGAAGTGCGTGCGCGAGATGCTGCTGATGGGCAACACGGTCAAGATCGAGAACCTCGCCATCTTCAAGGCCACCGTGGAGGCCAACGCCCTTGAGACGCTCTACGACGCCGAGAACGACAAGACCGCCACTGCAAGCATCGGCACGCTGGCAGAGGGTCAGAAGACTGGCGCAGCCGTGAAGACCGTGAAGCTCTTGGCTCAGAGCACTGGCGAGTTCACCCGCGACGAACTGAAGAAGGACGTGAAGCTGGCGTGGACGGACAAGACCAAGGCCGAGATTGCAGCTGCCAAGGGTGGCACCTCGAACGCTGGTACAGGCTCTGAGACTGGCGGCAGCACGAATCAGGGCGGAACAACGAATGAATCG
>JAFZVN010000014.1 GCA_017617805.1 Bacteroidaceae bacterium
ATACCTAATATAATATATAATATAATATAAGGAATGACAGGGCAGGGACGAAAAACAAAAAATTAACCAATTAACCAATTAACCAAATTAACCTGTCAACTGTCAATTATCAATTCTTGGCAAGCCAAGCGTGCTAAAAGATACGATGAGTCAACTGTCAATTCGAACATCAGGGCATTGCTTGCTCGCTCACTACGCTATTGTGGGTGGTGGATGCGAACGTGTTTCCATAAATAACGGAAAATTGGAAACAATTTCCAAAAAAGCAGATAGTTTGGAAACATAGTTGCGAGGTCGTGAAATAGGACGTAACTTTGTAGCAGAAAAAAATGGGTGGAAAAAAGGGTGAATGGTTTGAGGGTTAAGGTTTCTTAAAAAAAGAGAGATTCAAGGTTTTTTAAGCGTTGGGAGTGTGGAGAAGTGCGCAGAAAGCCGTACCTTTGCACGACAATTGGAATTTTTAGTTAGAAATTAAGATTTCGGAAATATGGCAGAAGCTATTGACATTCGAGAATTAAATGAGAAGATTGAGCGCCACTCGGCGTTCGTGACCAACCTGATGACTGGTATGGATCAGGCCATCATCGGTCAGAAGCATCTGGTGGAGTCCCTTTTGTTGGGACTTCTTTCTGATGGACATGTGCTGCTGGAAGGTGTGCCAGGTTTGGCAAAGACCAAGGCTATCAAGACTTTGGCAAGCCTGATTGATGCGCAGTTCAGCCGCATCCAGTTCACCCCTGACTTGTTGCCAGCGGACGTGATTGGTACGATGATATACTCGCAGAAGGATGGTGAGTTCAAGAGTAAGAAAGGCCCTATCTTTGCGAACTTCATCTTGGCGGATGAGATAAACCGTGCCCCAGCAAAGGTGCAGAGTGCTTTGCTCGAAGCGATGCAGGAGCGTCAGGTGACCATCTCCACACAGACATACGAGTTGCCGAAGCCTTTCTTGGTGCTGGCCACTCAGAACCCCATCGAACAGGAGGGTACATACCCTCTGCCTGAGGCTCAGGTGGACCGCTTCATGCTGAAGGTGGTGATTGATTATCCGCGTCTGGAAGAGGAGAAGCTTATCATCCGTCAGAACATCAAGCAGGAGAAATTGGACATCCGTCCTGTGATGGGCACTCAGGAGATTGAGGAGGCTCGAAAGGTGGTTCGTGAGGTGTATCTGGATGAAAAGATTGAACAGTATATCGCTGATATTGTGTTCGCTACACGTTATCCGGAGAAGTATAACTTGAAGGAGCTGAAGGGTCTGATTGGCTTTGGCGGTTCACCTCGTGCTTCCATCAACCTGGCACTGGCAGCCCGTTCGTATGCCTTCATCAAGCATCGTGGTTATGTCATCCCTGAGGACGTGCGTGCTGTGGCTCAGGATGTGATGCGTCATCGTATCGGCTTGACTTACGAGGCTGAGGCCAGCAATGTGACCTCGGAGGAAATCATCAGCAAGATACTGAACAAAGTGGAAGTGCCTTGAGAAGTGAAAAGTGAAAAGTTAAAAGTGAAAAGTGAAAAGTGAAGAGTGAAAAATTTGCTACCGCAATCATAGTGAAAAGTTAAAAGTTTGGGCTGAGGTGGAAACGGAAGAACTGTTACAGAAGGTCAGAAAAATCGAGATTAAGACTCGTGGGTTGTCGAACAATATCTTTGCAGGCGAATATCATTCAGCCTTTAAGGGTAGGGGTATGGCGTTCAGCGAAGTGCGTGAGTATCAGTATGGTGATGACGTGCGTGATATCGACTGGAACGTGACTGCCCGATTTGGCAAGCCATTTGTCAAAGTCTTTGAGGAGGAGCGTGAGCTGACGGTGATGTTGCTGGTGGATGTGTCGGGGTCGTTGGACTTTGGTACACAGATGCAGACGAAACGGCAGCTGCTCACTGAGATTGCCGCCACGCTGGCGTTCAGTGCCATTCAGAACAACGACAAGATTGGGGTGATTTTTTTCTCGGACAAGGTGGAGAAGTTTATTCCACCTAAGAAGGGTAGAAAGCACATTCTCTTTATCATCCGTGAATTGCTGACCTTCCAGCCTGAGAGTCAGAAAACTGATGTGGGTCAGGCGGTGGAGTTCATGACGAACGCCATCAAGAAGCGTTGCACGGTCTTCCTGCTGAGTGACTTCTTCGACCAGAAGGACTACACCAACCAACTGACTATCGCCAACAGCCGTCATGATGTGGTGGCCTTGCAGATTTACGACCGCCGCATGGTGGACATCCCCGATGTGGGTATCGTGAAGATGCTGGATGCGGAGACAGGCAAGGAGACTTTCATCGATACCAGTTCTTCTGCTGTTCGTCGTGCTCATCACGAATGGTGGGTGGCGCATCAGGGTTGGCTGAAGAACGCTTTTACCAAGTCGAACATCGACAATATCTCTGTCAGAACGGACGAAGACTACGTGAAAGCGCTGATGAATCTGTTCAGGAGAAGAGCGTAGGGGAGTTGACAATTGACAGTTGACAGTTGACAATTGATAATTGACAGTTTAGAGCTAAAATTTAATTGGGCGATAGGGTAGAGAAGATGAATCTTATCAGATATTATATAGTATTAGGTTGCTTGATGGCATTTGTGAAGGCAGATGCCCAAGTGACAGTGGACGCTAAATTGGACTCGGCGGGCATCTTTATTGGTCAGCGGATAGGCTTGACTTTGGAGGTGAGCGCTGATGCCAAATCTGACGTGGAACTGCCTGAATGGGACTCGTTGGCACAGGTGGTGCCTGGTGTGGAGTTCGTACGTGCGGAGAAGACGGACACCAGTTTGCTGAACGATGGGCAGCGTATGATGCTTAGCCGCCGCTACTACTTCACCTCGTTCGACTCGGCACTCTATCTGATGCCAGAGATGGATGTGAAGGTGGATGACAAAGTGTACAAATCGAAGCCGTTGGCTCTGAAAGTGCTGACCTTTGATGTGGATACACTCCACACCGACAGCATCTTTCCCATCAAGGCGGAGCTCGCTCCTCCCTTCGATTGGGCTGAGTGGCGTCAGGTCATCTGGTTCTGTGTCTTGGCATTGCTGATGGGAGGTCTGTTGGGCTATGTGATTTATCGTCTGAAAACCAACAAGCCTATCATCCGTCGCATCCGCAACAAACGTCGTCAACCTCCTCACAAGGTGGCGATGCAGAAGATTGAGCAAATCAAGGAGGAGAAGATTTGGCAGAGCGAGGACTCGAAGGAGTACTACACGCAACTGACCGACACTCTGCGCAACTACATCAAAGAGCGTTATGGCTTCAATGCGATGGAGATGACCTCGTTTGAGATTATCCAGAAGTTGCAGGAGGTGAACGATGAAGAGGCCATCAACGAGTTGCGTGAACTCTTCCAGACGGCCGACTTGGTGAAATTTGCCAAGTACAGCACCCTCATCAATGAGAATGACCGCAATCTGGTCAATGCCATCGAGTATATCAACCAGACGAAACTGGAGGAACCTGAACAGAAGCCGCAGCCAGAAGTGATTGTGGTGGAGGAGAAGCGTTCGAAGATAGCCAAGTGGACGCTCATTGGCGCCATTGTGGTGGCAAGTTTGGCATTGCTGGGTGTGTTGATATTTGTGGGTTATAGAATTTATATGTTGACACTTTGAAGAGTTGAAGAACCTTTAGCTCAACGAAGTTAATTGAAAAATTGAAGCATAGAAGAGTTGAAAAATTGAAGTTATAAGATGGAATTCAAGAATCCTTTGTTCTTCCTGTTGTTGCTGGTGCTCGTGCCCTACATTGTGTGGTACGTGATGCGCTACAAGCAGAGCCTGCCATCGCTGAAGGTGCCCGACACGACGAAGTATGTGAAGGTGCCAAAGTCCTTCCGTCTCTACCTGATGCATCTGCCCTTCGTGTTGAGAATCATCTTGATGACGCTGGTGGTGTGCATCTTGGCACGTCCACAAAGCAAGCACTCATGGAGCAACACTGATGTGGAGGGCATTGACATCATGCTTTCGGTGGATGTGTCGACTTCCATGCTGGCACAGGACTTCAAACCCAATCGTGTGGAGGCGCTGAAGGAGATAGCACAGCGTTTCATTGAGAAGCGCCCCAACGACAATATCGGTCTGACCATGTTTGCTGGTGAAGCCTACACCCAATGTCCGCTCACCACCGACCATACCGTGCTGATGAATCTCTACAACAGCGTGGATTGCAACATGGCCGCCCGTGGCATCATCGATGATGGTACAGCCATTGGCGATGGCATCATGAACGCCATCCTCCGACTGAAGGAGAGTCAGGCGAAGTCGAAGGTGATTATCCTCCTGACAGATGGTGTGAACAACTCAGGCAATATCTCTCCGCAGACAGCGGCTGAAATAGCGAAAAAATATGGCATCCGTATCTACACCATCGGTATAGGACGGAACGGTATGGCTCCTTATCCTCTGCCCACAGGTGGAACAGCTATGCTCCCCGTGGAGATAGATGAGCAGACCATGACGAAAATCTCCACAGAGACAGGTGGCCAGTATTTCCGTGCGCAGAAAAATGCGGAACTGGATGCCATCTATCAGGACATCGATAAGATGGAACGCACGAAGTTCAATGTGAAGCAGTTCAGCCGTCGAGGAGAATTGTATCAACCTTTCGCCATCGCTGCGTTGGTGGTCATGCTGTTGGAGATTCTGTTGAGAACAGTGGTGCTGAAGAGACTGCCGTAGAGAGTTGACAGTTGATAATTGACAGTTGACAGTTGAGAGTTTAGAGACTAGAGAAAAATTGTAAATTGAAAATTGACAAATTGTAAATATTATCGTGTTTAGATTTGCAAGCCCCATATATTTATATCTGTTGATTCTCATCCCTGTGTTCACAGCCGTGTATGTGCTGGTGCAATACAGGATGAAGAAGCAAATCAAGGTGTTTGGTGACCCGGAACTGATGCGAAGCCTGATGCCCGATGTGTCGCCTATGCGCCGTCATGTCAAGTTTGCCTTGATGATGTTGGCTGTGGGATTGCTGGCTGTGGTGCTGGCACGTCCTCAGTTTGGTACCAGGAATGAGGAGGTGAAGCGTTCTGGCATCGAAGTGGCCATCGCTGTCGATGTGTCTAACTCAATGCTGTGTCAGGATGTGAGTCCGAGCCGTCTGGATAAGTCGAAGATGATTGTCAGCAAGCTTGTGGAACAGTTTGACGAGGACAAGGTGGGTCTGGTAGCGTTCGCAGGTAGTGCCATTACCTTGCTGCCCATGACCAGTGACTATGTTTCTGCCAAGATGTTTCTCGACCAGTTGAATCCTGCCACTATCGCCATTCAAGGAACGAATGTGGCAGAGGCCATCACCCGTGCCACAGCAGGTTTTTCGAAAAAGGCGGATGTGAATGTGGGTAGGGCATTGATTCTGATCACTGATGCTGAGGATAATGAGGAAGGTGCCATCGAAGCTGCCAAACAAGCACGGAAGGAAGGCATCCAAATCTTTGTCCTTTCAGTGGGAACAGAGCAGGGTGGACCCATTCCTATGAGTGATGGCACCTATAAGCGTGACCTCTCAGGCAATGTGGTGACGACCAAACTGAATGAACAGATAGGCAAGAGCATCGCCCAGGCTGGAGGTGGCATGTATGTGCATGTTGACCAGACGAACTTGGCGCAGTCGCTCTTGGAGAAGGAAATTGAGAAGATGCAGAAGGAAGACATCTCGCAGTCGATGTACTCTGAATATGACGAGCAGTTTGTAGGTGTGGCTTTGCTGCTGTTCATCGTGCTTGTGGTGGAGTTCTGCATCATGGAACGAAAGAATCATGTGTTTACGAAATTCAAACTTTTCAAGTAATGATAGGAGGACGGAATTGGTTATGAGAAAGATATTGTTACTTTTAGTGTTTAGTTTTCCGTTTGTGGTTGTAACGGCTCAGAGTGCCCGTGATTTCATTCGCATGGGCAACAAAGCCTATCGTGATGGACAATACGACAAGGCTGAGACGCTGTATTTGAAGTCAATCGCCAAGGACCCCACCTTCGAGGGTTACTACAATCTTGGTAATGCTTACGTGATGCAGGAAAAGGATTCAACTGCCTTCGAGAACTACAAGAAAGCTGATTCCATCGGCACGAACGACCCCATGCGCAAGGCTCGTAACTTCCATAATATGGGCAACATCTGGTATGCACAAGGTGTGGGTGCCATGCGTCAGCAGGGAGGAAATGCCACAGCCGCCCTCCAACGGGCTGTAGATTTTTACAAGAGTTCTCTGCGATGCAATCCTGATGACAATGAGACGCGTTATAATCTTGCGATGGCGCAGTATCTGTTGAAGAAGAATCAGGATCAGCAGCAGAATGGTGGCAATGATGACAAGAAGCAAGACCAGCAAGACAAGGACAAACAGTAGCAACAACAGCAGCAACAGCAAAACCAGTCGAAGAAAGATGACCAAAAGAAAGATGAGGATAAGCAGCAACAGCAGCAACCTCAACAACAGCAACAGAAAAAGGATGATATGAGTGACCAGGCGGCAGAGCAGCTTCTCAATTCAGCACAGCAGGATGAGAAGAGTGTGCAGCGTAAAGTCAATCAACATCCTAATAATCAACGTCGCAGTTTAGAGAAAGATTGGTAAAGATGAAACGACTATTACACATATTTATATTTTTATGCTTCTCCATCAGTTCTTTTGCTGATGGGGATGTGACATTCCGTGTGTCGGCACCCTCCACAGTGGAGGCAGGAGGCAAGTTCCGTGTGCAGTTCACAGTGAACACACAGAATGTTTCCAGTTTTAGTGCACCAGATTTCAAGGGTTTTGAGGTAATATATGGACCTGCCACCTCGTCCCAAAGCAGTTTCCAGATTATTAATGGACGTACCTCGCAGAGCAGTAGCATCATCTACACTTTTGTGCTGATGAGCGACACACCAGGCACATACACCATTGGTAGCGCCAGTGTGCAGGTAGAAGGAAAGACCGTAAAGTCCAAGCCTGTGCAGGTGCGTGTCTTGGCAGGGTCTTCACAAGGAGCACAAGGCGGTGGAGGTGCTACGAATGGTGGAGGAGGTTATGGCAATGGACGTCAACAGCAGTCGGCTCCTGCCTCATCTTCTTCGTCCAACATTTCAGCCCATGACCTCTTCATGACAGCTACAGCCTCTCGTACCTCTGTGCATGAGCAAGAGGCCATCTTGCTGACCTATAAAATATACACATTGTTGGATTTGAGGCAGCTGGATGGTAAATTGCCTACACTTGATGGTTTTCAGATTCAGGAAATACCGCTGCCACGTACGAAGGAATTTAGCATAGAGTCCTATAATGGCCGAAATTATCAAACGGTGGTATGGAGCCAATACTTGTTGTTCCCTCAGAAGTCTGGCACCTTGACTATCCCTTCAATCACTTACGAAGGTTTGGTCATTACCCGCAATCGTACCATCGACCCCATCGAGGCCTTCTTCAACGGACAGAGTGGTTATTCAGAGGTGAAACGCAAAATCACCACTCCTGCACTCACCATCCATGTGTCCCCACTTCCCAGCAAGCCAGAGGGCTTCTCTGGTGCTGTGGGTAAGTTTTCCGTTTCATCGAGCATCAGCACGCAAGAAGTAGATGCTAACGAGGCTGTTACGTTGAAAATCAATGTGAAGGGTAGTGGTAACATGAAGTTAATCTCCACCCCAACAGTGAATTTCCCCAAGGATTTCGAGACCTATGATGCCAAGGTGAATGATAAATTCCAACTGACCACCAGCGGTTTGTCTGGTGCGAAGGAATTTGAATACCTGTTCGTACCCCGTCATGCAGGAACCTACGAGATTCCTGCTGCCGACTTCATCTATTTCGACACAGAAGCTCGTGCTTACAAGACACTGAGAACAGAGGCCTATACGCTCAAGGTGAACAAGGGCAAGGGAACCTCTGGACAGAATGTTTCCAACTATAGCGGTCAACAGCAGGATGTGCAGCAACTGAATCAGGACATCCGCTTCATCAAAACAGGCGTGGTGAAGTTGCATCAGCAGGGCGACTCGTTCTTTGGTACATGGAAATATGCGCTTGCTTATGTTTTGCCCTTGTTGCTTTTCATCATTGTGCTGATTTTGGGTCGTAAGCAGATGAAGGCCAATGCGAATGTGGCACTCTCTCGTGGCAGGAAAGCCAACAAGGTGGCGCTCAGACGTATGAAGACCGCCAAGAAATTGTTGGATGCGCATGACCAGAACCGTTTCTACGATGAAGTGCTCCGTGCCCTTTGGGGTTATGTGGGTGACAAGTTCAACATGTCGCAAGAGTCGCTTAACAAGGAGAATATTGAACAGTCACTCTCATCTCGTCATGTGCCAGAGGAGCAGATTCAGCAATTCATGAAGGTGCTGAACGATTGTGAGTTTGCACGTTATGCTCCAGGCGATGCCAATGAGAACATGGAGAATGTGTATAACAGCGCCATCGGTGCCATCACAAAAATGGAGGATAACCTATGAGAATTTACGATTTGACGATTTACAATTTACAATTTGCCATGCGGACATTTCGCAAGGTGTTCTTGCTTGTAGGTTTTAGTTTTTCGTTTCTGGCTTCCTTTGCTGCGACCAAAGCAGAGGCTGATGCCTTTTACGAGAAGGAGCAATATCGTGATGCGGCTGCTGCCTATGAGCAAGTGCTGAAGCAGGAAGGTGTGGCGGCTGAGGTCTATTATAATTTGGGCAACTGCTATTATAAGTTGGATGAGATACCATTGGCTGTGCTCAATTATGAGCGAGCTTACCTGCTCGACCCAGGGGATGGCGATATCCGTGCCAACCTCGCTTTGGCTCGAGGCAAGACCATTGACAAGGTGGTGCCTCCATCGGAGATGTTCTTCGTGACTTGGTGGCGTGACCTGACGCATTGCATGAGCATGAAAACTTGGACAATCCTTGGCATCGTGGCTTTCATCTTGATGTTGATAGGAGTGCTGGTGTATATGTTCGTGTCGCAGTTGACTGTCCGCAAGATAGGTGTGTATGGAGCGATGGGATTGCTGGTGGTCGTGATCATTGCAAACTTGGCGGCTGTGTCTCAACACATAGACCAAACCCATCGCAGTACGGCCATCATCATGGCACCCGCCATAACTGTGAAGAGTTCGCCAAGCAATACCAGCACAGACCTTTTCCTCATCCATGAGGGCTCGAAAGTGGAAATTCTGGACGGCTCCATGAAAGAATGGATGGAGGTGAAGTTTGAGGAAGGCAAGCAAGGATGGATTCCTGTTAGTGCATTGGAAGTGATATGAACGAACTGAACGAATTAGACCATCAACTCACGCTGGCCATCAATGGTAGCGACAATCTTTTCTGGGACAATGTGATGTACACTGTCACGGACACGTTCTCGTGGTCATTGGTCATTGTGGCGTTGCTCATCATCATCTTTAAGAACAACACATGGAAAGAGGCTGTGATGGTCTATGTGACCTTGGCCTTGCTCATCTTTGTGGCAGACCGCATCTGCTCTGGTTTGGTAAAGCCCATGGTGGCAAGGTGGCGTCCAGCACAAGACCCTCAGCTGATGTACTTCGTGGATGTGGTGCGCAATTATAGAGGAGGGAGATTTGGCTTCTTCTCCGGTCACGCCTGCAACACCATGTGTGTTGCCATGTTTCTGTCGTGGCTGTTTCGTAGTCCTAAAGTCACAGTCACGCTCATATTCTGGTCGTTGACCACCACCTTCACCCGCCTCTATCTTGGTGTACACTACTTGGGTGATGTCATGGTGGGCTTTCTGATAGGTGCCATTTTAGGTGCGCTCTTTTATTGGCTGATGGAACGTTTTGTTCATCCGAGAATAGGCATGAAGCGGTTCATCTCTGAGCAGTTTACCTCTTCTGGCTATCTGGAAAGCGACATGAACACCTTCATGACCATCATCTTCTTCAACTACATCTGTGTGCTTATTTTTGCGATGACCTTAGGCATAGGATAATCACTCGTCTCGTTTGGCTATCCACTCGATACAATTCGGAACTCCGTCTTCCGACCACCCAGGCAATCTCTTCTCCATCCATCAGAAGCGGTTGCCTTTCCTTTTCGAAAAGATTCAGTTTCAGGTCGGTCAAATAGTCGCTCAGCAATTTTCTTTTTCCTCCCATGCCGAATGGTGCAAACGTGTCTCCTGTCAGCGGCCTACGCATCGTCAGTTCCCCATGCAGCTTGTCCGCATCGAGATAGGCAAAACGTGGGTCTTTCTCGATGTGAAGCTCTTCGACAGATACAATCTTCTGGCTGATATCGGGTATCGGGTAGTGCGCAGCCTCTACAATGATTTCCTCCCTGTCTATCAGTAACCTTCTGCCATTGGCTACAAAAATCTTGCCACTTTCATTCCATGTGGTCAGCACCTCCTTCAGTTGTGCCTTTTTAAAGCCTAAGGGTGAGAGTAGCTCGTGCAGTACAGAAATGGGAGAGGGTTGTTGTAGCAATGTGGATTTCATCATGTGCAGCTCTCCCCATGATGTGTAATTGCAACATGCCTCGATGGATTGGGCGATAGCCTGTCGATAGACCTTCTCCACCTCATTCAAGTTCTCTATCGTCGAAGTAAGGTTTTTGGCGACTCCTTTGTTGATGTCTTCCAATCGAGGCATGATATTCAGCCGTACCTTGTTTCTGGCATAATGGTCTTCCAGATTGGTGTGGTCTGTCACATATGTCTGTCCGATGGCAGCTAGCTCATCCATGATTTCCTGACGAGTCAAACAAAGAAGGGGACGCACAATGTCGTTCTGTTTGGGTTGCATGCCACACAAGCCCTTGATGCCCGTTCCCCTCGACAGGTTCAAAAGGAAGGTCTCATTGTTGTCATCTTGATGATGTCCCACAGCAATTGCTTCAGCCCCCACTTCCTCTTTCAAGCGATGAAGCCATTCGTATCGGAGTTCACGTGCTGCCATCTCAATGCTGACGCCTTGTTTTTGTGCATAAGCCTCTGTGTCGAAGTCCACTTTTCTGAACGTCCATCCCTGTTGCTGACAAAGGTTGGCCACGAAATTCTCATCCCTCATGCTCTCATCGCCTCTTAAATGGAAGTTACAATGAGCAGCCACTACCTCGTAGCCCAGTTTCTTCAATAGCCTTGCCAGACATACAGAATCTGAGCCGCCACTCAAGCCGACCACCACTCGTGCACCCTCACTCAAAAGTGTGTGGGTGACGATAAAATTCCGAACTTTCTCCCTTGTCTCTTTCATAAATCGTCGCAAAAGTAAGGAAAAAAACGTTTCCTTCCAAAAAAAAGTCTTCTTTTATTTTGTAGTGTCTAAAAATTGCACTACCTTTGCACTCGCAAAACGGGAAACTACCCAATGGTGCGTTGGATGAGTGGCTTAGTCAACGGTCTGCAAAACCGTGTACACCCGTTCGAATCGGGTACGCACCTCAACAGAAAGGTTTGACATTTGTCGAACCTTTTTTTGATACTTAACCAAGATATTTTTGTACCTTTACATCACCATCAACGAAAACGATATGAAATTCTTAGATTTAGTTAAAGAGAGATATAGCTGCAGGAGCTATTTGGAGAAAAGTGTGGAACAAGAAAAGCTGGACTACATCATGGAGTGTGTTCGTTTGGCTCCATCGGCTGTAAACAGGCAACCATGGATGTTCCGACTCATCACGAAAGAGGAAGACAAGGCGAAACTTCAACAATGTTATCATCGTGAATGGTTCCAGTCGGCTCCGATGTACATCATCTGCTCCATCCTTCATGACGAAGAATGGGTGCGTGCTGATGGCAAGCATCATGGTGACATCGATATCGCCATTGCAGTGGAGCATCTGTGTCTGGCTGCTACGGAGCAAGGACTGGCCACTTGCTGGGTTTGCAATTTCGATGCAGAAAAGTGTCGGCAGCTCTTCACTTTTGCAGAAAATGAGGAACCTGCTGTCCTGATTCCTATCGGTTATGCGGCTGACGAATCTAAAGAGAAAAAACGTAAGTCGATGAATGAAATCAGCAAATAGCTTTTAATCCTTCACTTAGAAGGTCATGCGAACCTTGAAACGGATACCCCACCTGTTCGTGTTGGGGTTGTTGAGGTAGGTGAGTCGTCGCACGTAGTCTATCTCAATAAGCTTGAAAATGTTGTGGATGCCAATACGCCACTCCATGTAGGGTTTCCGTTCATCCATGCGGACTGTGTTTTGTTCGTAAGTCCCATCTGCGTGGAAGTGGCCTGGGAAATAGAACAGGTCAGGGTCTGAATAGTTGAGCGTCGAGGGATTGTTGCGGTCGGTCAGTTGTCCCCACAGCACGTTTACACCTATGCACTCACGCCATTTGAGTTTCTTCAGCAGAGGAATGCGGTTGAAGAGCCATCCATTGAGATCCCACTCAGCCAGGAGGGAAGCGTATCGGTCGTTGAGGAACTCGAGGTTGGAAATGAGGTAGAAAGTGTTGTCCTCGATGATGTAAGAGGCATTGGCCGCAGGATGTATGAGCAGAGGGAAGGGCACTTTGTTCCATTGTGCGCCAGCCTTGACATTGGCATCGAACTTGCCGAATTGACCTAACCAAAATCGTTTGTAGATGCCAAGTTCCGTGACGTTGTAATTGTATTCTCCTCCAAGGAAACCGTTGATGCCTTTCGTGTAGCTGAGCGACAGGATAGGAGCATCGTGATTCACCTTCACACGACGTTGCTTGGTGTTGACATAAGTGACGTTAGGCTCGTAAGAAACACCTATCTTGAATTCAGAGGTGGTGATGCCAGAGAGCCATTTGGAGGGGTCGTTGGCAGGAGTGCCAACACCGTCGAGCCGTTGATAGAAGAGCGCATCGACAGGATGATTGCGTGTTCTGGTGAATTGGGCGTTTACCTTGATGCCCTCTTCAAATTCTCGTGTGTAGTCGATGTGGAGTTCACGAGTATGGTGATATTGGTCCACGGTCGATGCGTGGAAGGCTGTGAACATGTTGTCTTTGTCGGTGGGTACGAACTTGTCGAAAGGTGAAATGATGTCATCCCACCAGTAGATGCTCAGATTGTGCTGAGGAAACTCACGAGGCAGGTATGCCTTCTTGTTGAAGGCGTAGGTGAGTTGCCCTTTCCAATAGACGTTCTGGGTTTTGGTTCCGTAGGCCACATAGCCATTGGCGAAAAGGTGAGGGGAGAGGTTGGCTGTGGTGAGTGCTGAGGCACGAAAACGGAGCCCATCGTAATGGTTGGCAGAAATCATCGTGTTCACAGGCCCTATATCCACATAGTTGGGATGGAGCGAATCGCCAGTTTCAACAAAGTTCTCCACCAGCGCACGGAATCCGAAGAGCACATATTTGAAACCTTTGATGTGGGTGAGGCGTTCAAGGAAACTGTCCATCTTGTCCTCAGACGAAGTGAGTTTCACCTGACGGTATTCGTTCCAAAAGGCTTCGTCCTGCATGGAGGCATCAGGTTCACGCAAGGTGTTTCCCTTGATGTGCTTGAAAAGGGAACGGGGTATTTCCTCAAAACTCACATTGCTGAGGCGGGTCACCCGTTGCACTTGAAACTTACCAAGCCATTTGGAAAGTTTCAACTCCACCAGCATGTCATTCGTGGCGGCGATGCGGTCGCCCGTTTCCAGTTCTGTGAAGTCTTGGGCTATCAGCATGTTCTCCACAAAGTTCACATCACTTCGGCGAGGGATGGTGAGTTCCACACGTCGCACCTGAAAGGTAGAGTCTGGGTCGAGCATGATGAATAAGTGACCAGAGAAGCCGAAGTCTTGCTGATTGTTGGGCAAGAATCCCACATCTACCACCTTATCCTGCTCAATGAAGATGGTGTCTTGCAGATAGTAGCGATAAAAACTGATGGCATTATCGGCGATAGGGGAGCGGAAAGGGTATTGCAGCAAACGGCATTCGTTGTCGTAAATATCCACATCGGTGAAAATATCTTTCAGCGTGGTGGTGAGAATTTCACCTGTGTTGACCAACTCCGTCACACCTTTATTACTTTCTCCCTTGATGACTTGCTTCTCAGAACGAGGGTCTTTGCGGTAATAAATTTCGGAGAGTGTCTCATCCACTGTGAGTGGCAGAATGAGTTTGTTCGTCTGTGGCGAGCGTTCCACATGGTCTTTCAGAAAAGCGAAGCGCTTATACTCGCCTTCGTCAAATACTTTATCACTGACCTCGTTAAGCGAAAAGGTCATCTTTTCATATTTCGTATAGGTGAAATAGTCTTTAGCATGCAGGTCACTCTGCTTTTTATGGGCTATCACCTTCTTCATCAGTTCCACGGCAGGATTGTTCTTGCGGCTGTATCTCGTCTTCTTGGCCGAAACCGTCACACCAGAGAGGGTTTTGGCATCAGGTACCAACCTGATGGTGATGTCCTTATTCTTGCCAAAGTCTTTCAGCTTGATGGTCTGCGTCTGATAGCCCATCGTTGAGATGGTCAGTTCCTTCCATGTACTGTCTTCCTTGATGACGAATCGTCCATCCTCATCGGTCTGTTCACCTACGTTTTTGCCATCATAATAGACATTCACATAATCCAATGCCTCACGTGTCTTGCTATCGATGACACGTCCAGTCACTTGAGCTTGCGCTGTGAGTGCAATCAACAAAAGTAATATGCCAATGAGTTCTCTTTTCACTTCTCCACCACTTCTGAAAGTTCCTTTATGTTATTTATAATGTGTGTGGGCACCGATTCATTCACCTCTTCGTTTCCCCATCCGATGCCTTTTACCCACACGGTCTGACAACCTATCTTCGTTGCAGGCACAATATCCTTTGAAAAACTGTCGCCCACTACGAGAATGTCCTTGGAAGGGAGTTCATCTGCCGTTTTATTCATGATATTTCTGAGGGCATCAACTCCCATCTGGAAAATTTGTGGGTCAGGCTTCCTGACACCCACGACCGCACTCTCTACGATATGCTTGAAGTATTCCAGGTGGAAATCTTTGAGGATGGTCTCGATGTTGCCGTAGAAGTTGCTGACCAATACCAATGGATAGTGTTCAGCCAATTTCGCAATGACGGGACGACTTACTTCCAACACTTTCAGCACATATTTGTAGCAATAGGTGGCCACACCATCACTTTTTTGTTTTCTTTCCTTATCGTTCACTTGCCAAACGCCTCTTTCCATCAGATCTTTCGTTTCGATGTCACATTTGATAGTAAGCAAGTCAAAGAAATTGTGCTCTGGGTGAATGTATGGATGCTTGGCCAAGGCACGCTCAGCCACAACATAACTTGTGCGAAATTCCTCCTTGCTGACAGGAATGCCCATGTGCTGGTAGCCTTCCCACAGCACCTCGCTCCAATGCAGAGCGTTTGTATCGATGGTGCCTCCGTAATCGAAGATGATGGCTTGAATCATGATTGTCTGTCGTCGAAATGATTGTACATTTTTTTGCAAAACCCTTCATGTGTATGCCGCATGTATAGATACAGCCCTGTGAATACCGTCATCTCCATGACTAAATAGAGCCAAGGCAGGTCGAACAGGCATGAAACGTAGAACGTGATGGCACGGGTGTTGAACGTAAGAATGTTCGCCCATTTCATCATTGGCAAACTGAATGAGCGGAACTGGTCGCGGAACGTTTGGGGAATGTTTTCCGTCTCTCCATACGTATCCTTCAGTTTTTGCTTGAGTTGCTGGAACTGGGGTGTTTGCTTTTCCTGGCTACGTGTGTAGTTGATGTAAGTGAGCAAGAAAATCTTGTAGATGATGTTTCCTTTCCAAGGAGTCTGCTTGTAGATTTGTTGCTGCTGTACAGATGAATCCAGTTCGCTCCCAGCCTTTCCTTTCAGGAAAAAGAGGTGAATTTGTCGATAGTAGTCGGAGAGGCCACACTGTCGAGCATGGAAGACGAGGCCTGACACCCAAACGGCAACGTAAAAAACACAATTGGCGATGAACGAATTGCGTTCATTGTTCTCAATGCCCAACCACTCGAATTCTGCATCGTGATATTGATAGAAGCGGAAGAATAACGAATGGTAGAGGAAGAAGAACCACACATCGCCAGCTGCACCATCGAGAATGCGCCCAAGTTGTGTCTTCTTTCCTGTCATTCGGGCCAACTGCCCATCAGCGCTGTCATAGAAATTTGCCCATGCCAAGAGCAGTACGCCAATGATATTATAAATGAATCCCTCCATGCCTGCCATTCGATAGCTGCCGAAGGTGAAAAACCATGCCGATGCTACACCAATAATCATCGAAAGGATGGTCACTGTGTTGGGATGTACATCGAAATAGTTGAAAAATCGAGCCCATTGATAGCCGATGGGACGTGTCCACACCACGTCCAACCACTCTTCTGTATCGCCTGATTTGAATGTGTTTTCTATCTGTTTATTCATATTTTTATCTTTATCTTAGTCTTCATACGATTCAACTCTTCGTGCTATTGCTTTTGCCGCTTCGTCTCGACAGCTTGAGAAACTGGGGAAGTCATTGAAGTCGATGAACCAGAAACCACTGCTCTCGTCGATGATGACATCACCACCATAGATGGGAACATTCAGCCGCTTCGCCAATTGGTCAGCATACTCCTTAATGCGGGTTGCATCAAAAGTATAACCTCTTTCCTTACCATTGATTTCCTCCAGTCCAAACTTCGAATGTCCTCGGCTCGCATACTGCCAATGGAAAAATTCGGTTCCCTCCACACCGTAGAACTTCACAAGGTCGCCCTTCTGGTGTGCCTGTACCATCCAGTGTTGATAACCGATACTTCTCATTCTTCTGACAGCGTTCTCCAAATCCCTCTTTGTTGGACAGAAAGAAGTATCAAGAGAATATTCCGCACAACCATCGCATTTCTTCAACCAAAGGGGAAAAGGAATGTTTCCAACTCCCTTCTCTGATATGGGTAGTGGTTCATTCTGTGGGGGGATGAACGCGGGCTGCGGAATACCTAACTCTTGCATCATGTTGGCTACGGCGGCCTTGTCTGAGCAGGTTAGGATTCCTTCCACTGAATTGATGAACAGGGTCTGCTTCTCCACGTTTCTTTCTCTCAATATTGCTAAAGATTTGATATCTCTTGCCATCGTCACCACTCGGTCATAAGCTCTGAAGTCCATATCCACCACCTCATTCTCATCAATGAATATAACCTCGTGTCCCATCGCTTTCAGTTCGTCCATTACCGCTGTGAAGATGGCGGCATCATTTCCAGCCATGTTGGGAGAGTAGTTCGATTCTCTTCTGATTCCTATAATTCTCATCTCTTTTCGCATTTCTATTTCTTTGGTAGTTGGGAACCCAGATAAAAGCCTGGCTCTGGGGGTTGGTTATAGCCTACGTTTTCAGTGGCTACGCTGAGACGGTAAGGGATATCGAACATGAGGCAAGGAAAACGATGAGGGGTTGGGATCGTGGTGGAATAGATGCGAAGTTCTGTACTCTCATTGTTTCGCACAATGACTTCTTCACGCCAGTCACCCAAGATGTCGGCTGAGAGGCAAGGATTTTGCTTAGAGCCGTTGTTGAAGGAGCAACCTTCAGCACGGAAATCTTTGAGCGTCTCCACACGTTGCGTGTTCCAATTCCATTTGAGAATGGCATTGCGGTCAAGTAGTTCGCGCAGAAGATCACCATCCCACCAAACAGCACTGTTTTGAGGAATGAAAACATTGGGGTAGTGTTGGTTCCCCTTTACATCGAAATAACCTCTTTGGGAGGATGACCACATCTCTAATCCGTAGTTGGTGGGGTCGATATCAGCCGCCATACCACGTCCCACATCATCGTGGCTGGGGATTTGGAAGATGATGCGTCCAGTTTTGGCATCACGGAAATCAGAACCATCCTTGCGATTCTCGTGTACATCCCAAATTTGTAACTGGGTGCTATCTGGGTAGAAAGCGTATTGGTGGATGGCGTCACCATGTCCCATGTGGGTCGTGTAAAGTCCAGTACCATCATTGTTTACAGCCATTGAACCGTAAGTGATTTCATCGCAGCCATCGCCATCAACGTCACCTGCGCGTAGGTTATGGTTTCCTTGTCCTGAATAGCCAGAGTGGTTCTCTGAGTTGAATAGCCAGCGAAGCGTCAAATCAGTGCCATTCCAGTCATAAGCAGCCAGATAAGTCTTTGTGTAGTAACCTCTGCACATGACAGCACTGGGATGTTTCCCATCGAGGTAAGCTACAGTGGCCAAAAAGCGGTCGCAACGGTTTCCGTATGTGTCACCCCATGAACCCACATCGCCTCTTGGTGGTTCGTAGGTGACAGTTTTGAGCGCTTTTCCTGTCTGTCCGTCAAATATGGTCAAGTATTCAGGACCTTCAAGGATGCGCCCCACCACTTGTGCCTGTTGTCCAGCACCTTTTCCCTGAATGGTCTTATTGATGGTACCTGTCATCACCCAGTTCGCATCAGGATCGCCTATCACTAGCCCTGTGCCATCTATAGTGCCATCGGCTGTTTTGGTGATGAGTTCAGAACGGCCATCACCATCGAAATCATATACGAGGAACTGGGTGTAGTGTGCTCCGGCACGAATGTTTTTGCCTAAGTCGATGCGCCATAAAGGTTTAGCGTTTAGGGTGGAGGGTTTAGTGTTGAGAGGTGAGTGTATTTTGTAGCAGTCAAGCAGTACGTTGCCTGTAAAACCTTCGTGGCTATTGTCGTGAGCATTTGAAGGTTCCCATTTGAGGATGATTTCGTATTCTCCATCACCATCCACATCACCAACGCTGGCATCGTTGGCTATGTAGGAATAACGTCGTCCATCGGGTGTTGTATTATCAGCAGGCTTGCTGAGTGGGAGGGTGATATATGGCTTTTTTTCAGGAGTATAGTTGAATGGATAGGAGGTCTCTCTGTTGTCATTAATGACTGTCAACAGGAACTCCGCAGGTTCCTTGGGTGCTATAGTTTTGAAGAAAGTGGAGCTTGTTATATTGTTTTCATTCAATCGTTTACCATTTTGATAGACATTGAAAGAGGCCTTTTCTTCGTTCTCCAATAATCGCCAAGAGATGACAAGGCTGTCACCATCGGTGAGGGTGATAATGCCTCTTCCCAAATGCTCTTTCTGAATGTCTGGAGCGTAATTGGGTTGTGTCCAGGCAAAGATTGCATGGATATAGAGCAGCAGCGAAGTGAGGATGCGGATGGTCATGAAAAGCAGCAGTTAGTTCACCTCGATTTGACTGTTCAGAAGCACACCATTGTAGGTGAGGTTCCAGAGCGTCAGATAGACAGTGAATGGATGCAAGCTGATGCTATCGGAGGAGGTGATGCCCTGATTGGCAAAGTATGTTTGGTTGGCAGCAAAAAGTTCGTTTTTGACCGTATTCAGTGAGAGGGTCTTGGGCGATTTCTGCTGGAACTCAACTACAGCCATGCCGTCACATTGGTCAATGGCATAGCTTACCGAACCTTCGTTGCTCTTGGACGATTCAGTGAAGGTGTAGGCCACATACTTGGAGGCGACGAAATATAGACCAATGATGCTGTCGTATTGGGCATCGAGAGAGTCTGTGTAGGTAATGCTATCGCCAGCCACAAAATAGGTGCAGTTTGCTTCAGACTTAGCGTCAGAACAAGATGATATGATGGCGATGATGGCCATCGTTGATAAAAATGCAATGATTTTCTTCATGCTATGATGGATGATAATTTATTTGCGTTGTGATTTATTCTTCCTCGTAGGCATGGTTGATGCCTCGTTTGACAATATCCGTGAAAGTGGAATCTATCTCTCCCTTTTCCACCTTTCCTTTGCGGAACTCAAGAGGACTGAGGGCTGTAAGGTTTTTGAACCACTTGCCGAAATAGCTTTGATTGGGGAAATAGAGTGTGTCCGAAATCTCCTTGATGGTCATGTTTGTATGTCTCAGCAGGTTTCGTGCATCAACCAAAAGTGCTGTAGCTATCCATTGACTGGGTGATTTACCTGAACGTTCCTTCACGATGGTGCTGAAATAGCGTGTGGTTAAGAATTGTTGTTCGGCATAGAACCCTACTTCATGCTCAGTGCGATACTTTCGATAGAGGGTGGAAACGAATTTCTGCAAGACCTCGTCTTTGCGCGAGAAGCCTCCATTGTCAGTAGCCACGTTGGTGTAGCATTGCAGCACTTCGAGCATGAGTGCGTAGCTGAGCAGTTCCGCTTGTTTGCGAGCAATTTCTGCCACAGCCCTATTAGATGTGTCTGCATGTTCCTCACTTTCGGCATTTTCTTTGCGTGTCACTTCCTTTAAGAGTGATATGTATTGGGTAAGCGTCGAGTATCGAGCTTCTGAAATCACTTGATATGGAACTTGCTTGATGACAAAAAGGGCATTGAAGTTCGTCACATTGTAGAGCATGGGTTGGATAATTTCCAAATTGGCTCCTATCAAGGTGCCACGCAGGTTGGGGGAGTGGCTGATGATGTGGAGTGTACTATAGGAAAAATAAATAATGATGGAGCTGGGATGAAGTGTATATTCTGTGTCATCAATGGAAAGGGTGACTTCCCCTTCTTTGCACAAAAACAACCCCGTCTTGGTTAATTTTACCGTGTCTTTTTCGGCATTTAAGATATTAACTTCTCCACCTTTTAACTCTAAAATTGAGACTCTTTCTTCTTTCATGTGATTGAATTTTGATACAAAATAACGACTTTTTTGTCAATTGACCAACGGAAAAGGCAAGTTTTTGTATGAGAAACGTACTTTTTGGACAAAAATGGCTCGTTTTCTATGGTGTAGATTCCAAAATTAAGCCGTAACTTTGCCAACAAATTATGAACATAAACAAAGGTAGAAGAAATGAAAAAAGGATTATTTCTGACTTTGACAAGCCTCATGTTGCTGACCATAATTTCGTGTCAGCACAAGAAAGATGTACAGAATGAGGAAAAGATGATTGATGTGGCTGTGGTGAAAGATATCAATGCGGTGGCTGCAACCACATTCACAGGAAGAACCAAATCTGCCTCAGAGGTGAATCTTGCCTTCCGAGTCGCAGGTCCTATTGTTCGTATGCTGGTCAAAGAAGGTGACTATGTTAGCAAGGGTCAAGTGGTTGCCGTGATGGACAGTCGCGATTATCAGGTGCAGTTGGCTGCTACGCAAGCTGAGTATGAACAGGTGAAAGCAAATGCGGAGCGTGTGATGGCGTTGTATGCTGAGGGCAATACGACTGCCAGCAATAATGATAAGGCGCGATATGGTTTGGAACAAATCTCACAGAAGTTGGCTAATCATAAGAATCAACTGGCTGACACACAATTGCGCAGCACCATCAATGGCTATGTGCAGACGAAGTATCATGAAGCTGGTGAGACGGTGGGAGCTGGAATGCCAGTCGTGAGCGTGTTTGGCAGTGGGGACACAGAGGTTGAAATCAACATCAGCGCTTCCGATTTTGCCCATATTGAGAAGTTTACGGGCTTCACATGCCGTTTTGATGTGACTGGTAATGAGTCATTCCCTTTGCAGGTTGTGCGTGTGAGTCAGGAAGCCAACACCTCCCAACTCTATACCGTTCGTCTCAAATTCGTGGGCACAATCGATCATAAGAAGATTACTCCTGGAATGACCACAATGGTGTATGCTGAAATGGCAGATAGTGAGGCTTCAGGTATCGTCTATGTGCCTGCCTCGGCTGTTTTGGAGGAAGATGGCAAGACGCAGGTGTTTGTGTATGATGAGAAAACGGGCATCGTCAAGTCTCGTGTCGTGAGTGTGTCGAAAGTGAATCGTGATGGAACGATGTTAGTGGACAATGGCTTGAAGGCTGGCGAAAAGGTGGTGTCATCGGGAGTGCATCACATTGAAGACGGCGAGAAAGTGCGTTTGCTGCAGAAACCTTCTGCCTCGAATGTGGGAGGGCTGTTGTGAGAAGCCCCTTGATAGTGTGAATAATGAAATATCTGACTAATTAAGATACGACGATGAATTTCAGTAAATGGGCATTATATAACAGCAAGGTCATCAATTTCTTGGTGGCGATTTTGGTGGTAGGCGGTTTGCTGGCTTACGGCTCTATGTCGAAATTGGAAGACCCCGCCATCAAGGTGAAGCAAGCTATGGTCATCACCACCTATCCTGGGGCGTCGGCGCACCAAGTGGAGCTGGAAGTGACTGACCCCTTGGAGAAGAGCATCCGTGAGATGACCACCATCAACAACATCCAGTCATCGAGTTATGCCGACTTGAGCATTATCACTGTGGAACTGCTTACTACTGTGCCCAACGAGGATGTGGAACAGCAGTGGGATATGCTGAGACGAAAGGTGGCCAATGCACAGAGCAAATTGCCTTCGGGTGCTTCGGCTTCGCAGGTGAGGGATGATTTTGGCGATGTGTATGGCATGTTCTATGCACTGAAAGGGGATGGGCATAGCGATAAGGAACTGAACGACTATGCGGAGATGATCAAGCGGACTGTGACAGATATTGACGGGGTGAGTCGTGTGGAAATCTATGGCAAACGCAATCAATGTATCAACATCGAACTGCGTGAGGACAAGATGGCGAATCTGGGTGTGTTGCCGACGGAGGTGATTCAAACCTTGAACAATCAGAATAAGACGAACTATGTTGGGTATTATGACAATGGTGAACGTCGTGTTCGTGTGACAGTCGATGACCGATTCGGCCGAGTGGAGGACATTGCCAATATGCTCATTCAGGGGCATGACGATGACCAATTGCGCATCAAGGACATTGCTACGGTGGTGAAGACGTATGAGGCCACCACGCGCAATCAGATGACCTGCGATGGTGCTCAGGCATTAGGCATCAGCATTGCTTGCTCGTCCGATTATGATATTCTGAAAGTGGGAGCGAAGGTGGAGGATGCTGTGGCGAAGATTGAGCAGCGTTTTCCTGCTGGCATCGAATGTCAGAAGGTGTTCTTCCAACCTGAGCGTGTGAGCAATGCGCTCAACACGTTCCTCATCAACTTGCTGGAATCTGTGGCGATTGTGGTGCTGTTGCTCGTCTTCTTTATGGGTTGGCGAAGCGGCTACATCATTGGTTGCAGTTTGGTGGTCATCGTGTTCGGTTCCTTTTTGGTGCTGAAAGGCTTCGATGGCACGTTGCAACGGGTGTCCTTGGCCAGTTTCATTTTGGCGATGGGTATGTTGGTGGATAATGCCATTGTCATCGTCGATGGCATCATGGTGGATATGAAGCAAGGGAAACCCAGAATGGAGGCACTGACATCTATTGGACAAAAGACCGCGATGCCTTTGTTGGGTGCCACACTGATTGCTATCTTGGCGTTTTTACCCATTTTCATGAGTCCTGATACGGCTGGTGTGTATGTGCGCGATTTGTTCATCGTCATTGCAGTCAGCCTTCTGCTCAGTTGGATATTGGCTTTGGTTCATGTGCCTGTGATGAGTAATCGGATGTTCAAGAACGTGAAGGTGTCGAAAGAAGAGGCTGAGGAGAAGCTCTATCAGGGAAGGTCATACGATGTGCTGGAGAAGGTGCTCTCGTTCGGATTGAAACATCGGAAGACCACCATCTTTGGAGCTGTTGTCTTGTTGGCATTGAGTGCCTTCTGCTATAAGTTTGTGGATCAGGCTTTCTTCCCTGATATGGAGTATGACCAGCTGTATATGGAATATAAATTACCTGAAGGCTATAACTCCACCCAGACGGCAAAGGATTTGAAGGAGATACGTGAACTGCTGATGAAACGTGATTATATCACTCATATCACCACTTCGGTAGGAGGTACTCCTTCACGTTATAATTTGGTACGTTCCATTGCTACGCCTTCGTTGGCTTATGGCGAATTGATCATTGACTTCACGTCACCTTCCGCGTTGGTGCAGCATATTGATTCGTTGCAGAAGGAAATCAGCGACCTCTATCCTGATGCTTACGTGAAATTTAAGCGGTATAACCTGATGTTCAAGAAATATCCCATCGAGGCATGCTTTAGTGGTCCTGATCCTGCGGTATTGCATCAGTTGACGGATTCCGCACGTGCTATTGTCGAGGCTTCGGATAAGGTCTATCTGGCCACTTCCGACTGGGAACCCAAAGTGCCCATTCTGAGCATTGCCTACGACCAGGCATCAGCACGCAACAGTGGACTTACCCGCAGTGATGTGGCGCTCTCGATGATGACCTATACGGGTGGTGTGCCCATTGGCACCTTCTACGATGGCATCAATCCTGAGAACATCTATGTGAAGTGTACTGATGAGGATGGTAATAATGTGGAGAACTTGGAGAATGCCCGTGTGTTTGGCCTCATTCCGAATGTGGGGCAGTTCTTGAACCGTTCCACCATGCAGAAACTGATGACAGGAACAGTGACCCGTGATCAGATTGTGGAGAATCTGATTCAGACAACGCCCCTCAAACAAGTGTCGCATGGCATAGACATCAAGTGGGAAGAGCCTGTGGTGGTGCGCTATAATGGACAGCGTACACAACGACTGCAGTGCTCTCCTTGTCCAGGTGTGGGTACGGAAGAAGCACGCAAGGCCATCGCTGAGGAAATAGAGAACATCCCACTGCCTGAGGGTTATTCCCTCTCATGGGAGGGTGAGAAGAAAGCTTCAGACCAATCCATGAAGTATCTGTTCAATGGATTCCCCATCTGTATCGTCATCATGATTCTGATCTTGGTGATGCTGTTTAAGGATTACAAGAAGCCCGCCATCATTTTCTGTTGCATTCCGTTGGTGATTATTGGTGTCATCCCAGTGGTGATGCTGACAGGTAAGCCGTTTGGATTTGTGGCTATCGTTGGTGTGCTGGGTTTGATAGGTATGATGATCAAGAATGGTATCGTGCTGATGGATGAAATCACTTTGGAGATTTCGCAAGGTGTCGCACCTCGTGTGGCACTCATCCAGAGTTCCAAGTCTCGCCTACGTCCTGTGATGATGGCCAGCCTCACCACGATTCTTGGTATGATTCCACTTGTGCCCGACTCCATGTTTGGCTCCTTGGCTGTGACCATCATGGGTGGACTCTTCATGGGAACCCTCATTACCCTGATCTTCATACCTGTGCTCTATGCGATGTTCTTTAAGGTGAAATAACTTATAAAAGAAACTCAATGAAAAAGATTCTCATTTCCCTCATAGCGTTGGTGGTCAGCGTTTTTTCTGCTGACTCCGCTGCCCAAACCCTTTCCTTGGATGAGTGTATTGCCAAGGCGCTTGAATACAATAAGTCATTGTTTTCGGCCAAGGTGAAATCGGAACAGACCACGTTCGACATGAAGTCCTACAAGGCCAACTTCTACCCTCAAATCAACTTGCTGGCATTGGATTTCTACACGACGGCACAAGGTCAGTTCACCATCGATGGCGGCCATCTTCCTATATATAATTATGTGGAGTCGGCAGGCCAGTACGTTCCCAATGTGACGGTGAATCCTGATGGCAGCTACACGTTGAACCAGTATGCCGATTTCCCCTCTCAGGTCATGAAGTGGAAACTTAAGAACATGTTTGTGGGTAGTCTGTCGGTGATGGAACCAGTCTATTCGGGTGGTAAGATCACAGCAGCCTATCAGATGTCGAAGTTGGGTGTGAACATGGCGAATGAAAATATCCGCCTCACTGAATCGGAGGTGATTGTCAAGACCCATGAGGCATATTATCTTGCCGTGAAAGCCAAAGAACTGGGCGATGTGGCTCGTAGCTATCAGACGCTCTTGAACGAATTGAAGAAGAATGTGGAAGGTGCCTTCAAGCATGGGATGAGTACACGCAACGACATCATGAAGGTGCAAGTGAAACTCAACGAGGCTGAACTGAATATCCAGAAGGCAGACAATGCCTATCGTTTGGCATGTATGAATTTGTGTCACATCATCGGTATTCCTTTGACAAGCGACATTCAGGTGAAGGCCTCCGAAGAACTGACAGAGGCTTTGTCCGTGGAGATGGGTGTGCGTCCAGAACATGTTATTCTTGAGAACAAGACAGAATTGGCACGTCAGAATGTGAAGCTCACGAAGAGTGACTACCTTCCCAATGTGGCGGTTGGTGCTACGCTGGCTTATCTCAATGGCGGCGAATTGGCTGGCAAGAAGCTGCTGGATAGGGGTACTGCTTCTGTGGGTGTCGTGGTGAAAGTGCCTATCAATGTCTTTGGTGGAGCCACCAACAAAGTCCGTTCTGCCCAGGCTGCCTATCAGATCGCCCAATTGGAACAGCAAGACTACGATGAGCAGATGCAGCTTGAATATTCTCAGTGTCAGAACAACTTCGATGAGGCGCAGACAGAACTGAATCTTTGTCAAGTGTCCCTCGATCAGGCCGTAGAGAACATGCGCTTGTCCAAACAGCAATACGAAGTGGGCTTTGAGACGCTTTCCGACTATTTGGAAGCCCAAGCACTTTGGCAGCAATGCAATGCGAATTTGGTCAATGCACGTTGTCAATGTCAGTTGGCACAGGTGAAATTGCTGAAAGCATCAGGACAATTGAGGTGATTGACGCGTTTTTGTAAAAAAATGTGGAAAAAGTGATGTTCTTTCGACTATTTTACCTACATTTGCAATCGTAACGACAAATTCATCAACATCTGTAATCATGAAACAATACTATTACCTTACCCCTCAGAACGAACAGAAGGGACCAGTAGATGGCAGTCAGTTGGCTGCTTATGGTGTGAATGCCAACACGATGGTGTGGACGCAAGGCATGGCGCAGTGGGCTCCAGCTGGCAGTGTGGCTGAACTTGCATCTGTCATCACTCCTGCTGCATCGGTTCCTCCTCCATCCAGTTCTCCTCAGCCACAACCACAACCACAGTCAGTGGTTTATGTGCAGACGAATCCTGCTGGCACCTCTCAACCCTCGATGCCCAAGCCCAACAACCACATGATGATGGCTGTGCTGACCACGGTTTTCTGCTGCTTGCCTTTAGGAGTAGTGGGTATCGTCTATGCTTCGAAGGTGGATGGCCTTTACTATGCAGGTGATTATGCTGGTGCCATAAATGCTGCCAACAGCGCACGCCGATGGTCGCTCATTGGTATTGTAAGCTCCATTGTAGTATCCATCATTTACATGATTATCTACGGTGCGGCTGTCGGTTCTGGTGCTTTGTTGTCGATGTCTGGCATAAATGGCTAGTTCATCTAAATCCAAAGATGCTGCTATTTGGCTTTTGCTGATACTCGTGCTGGGAGTGGGTGGAGCTGTGATTTACACGCAGTTCGACCCAACTCGTTATGTATGGATGCCGCAATGTCCACTCCGTCTATTGACAGGATGGAATTGCCCTGGGTGTGGCATTCAGCGTGCCTTGCATGCCATGCTGCACGGACATTTTGCTGAGGCCTTTTCCTACAACTATTTCTTCATGTTCAGCATCCCCTATGCCGTTCTGCTGGTGATAGCGACTATCTTGAAATACTTTGAACGGGGTGAACGATTTGTGCGTGCTGTGGAGCATCCGCTCTTGGCACGCACTTACATTGTACTCTTTTTCGTTTGGGGAGTAACGAGAAATATACTGGGCATATAAAGCCACTCGTTACACTTTGAATAAGATTTTCCGTTCTCTCTCTACGGCTTGTGCCACCCAGTCTTCAGGCACAAAACGCCAGTGGTTGTTGGGTTGGGGATTGATGGTGCCCAGCTCCTTCACATATTCCATTAGATAATAGCGGATATCATGTTCACTCACTTGGATGATGCGTTTGTCGATTTCTTCTTTCGACAAGCCAGCACCTTTCGTGAGCAGTTCGCCACCTCCGTTGGCACGATAGGCGGTCATGGCCACCGTGTATGTGTCTTCCATCCGGAATGGTTGTCCGTTTTCCATCGAGAGGATATTCAGCTTTTCTCCTTCAGGTTTCGTCACATCCACCTCATAGCAGATGCCTGCCGCTGAGTCGAAATTGAAGATGAAGTTCGTGAAGCCCATACGTTCAGGATTGCTCTTCATGGGACTGATAAGCAACATGGGGTCGGAAGGCGCATGCATCTGCTGTGTCCAGGCGGCATAGCTCATCTCCAGATAGTTCTTGATTTCTTGTCCAGTCAATCGTAGGGTGTAGAGATGGTCTTCAAATCGATAGAGGTCGAAAAGGTTGCTCACATACACATCGCCTGCTTCGATGGAGGCATTGAAGAAGAGTGGGGCGCTCAGCGAAATATCTGCGCCACTCACTTTCAGCTGCAACGACTGAATCAGGTCGATGTAAGCTGATGATCCAAAGTAGGCGTCTGTCACATCCACACGGTTGAGGAATGTGCCAATCTTCTGTGTGGAAAACCGTTTCACCTCATGGAAGGGGTAGGCGAAGTGACGTTTGAACGAGGCTGCATGCTGGTTGTGGAGTGTGCCGATGTAGTTGAGCGTACATTGTGTCTCATGGCTTGTCACCTTGCCCTGTTCGTTGATACGAAAATCTACATCCACCACAGCCACGCTGTAGGCATAGCATCCTGGATTCACGCATGGCACGTTCTTACCTCCTTTGGTGGTCACCTCCTCCATGTTGCTCGAATGGTCGTGCCCATAGAGAATCAGGTCAAAGCCTTCCACATTCTCTGCCGTCTCACGTGTGGCATTCTCCTTATATTCAGGAGTGACGATACCCTCGTCCATACCTGAATGAAGCAGACCGATCACAAAGTCTGGATTTTCCTCCTCGCGCACCGTCTTCACCCAGTATTCGGCGCTCTCACGAATGTCATCGAAGTGCAGGCCTTTCCATATTTCTTTTGGAATCCAATGAGGAATGGCTGGGGTGATGAAACCGATGACCGCAATCTTCAACCCTTGCCGATAGAACACCTCATAAGGCTGGAAATACGGCTCGCCAGTTGCCAAATCCCTCACGTTGGCACCTAAAATAGGGAAAGTACATTCCTTCACATATTTGTCAAAGATGTGACGTCCCATCTCAATGTCGTGGTTGCCGATCACTGCCACATCATAGCCGATGTAGTTGCAGATGTCAGCCACACGATGACGCGAGTTCTCGCAGTGGTTGTTGAAGTAGTATGCCGTGGGCTCTCCTTGCAACATGTCACCTCCATCGATGAGGAGCATATTGCCAGGATTCTCCTTCACCATCTGGGCCACAAACGCATGCACACGCTGGAGACTTCCCTTTCCCCAGTGCCCATGACGGAAATCGTAGGGAAAGTAGTTTCCATGCACGTCCGTCGTGAAAATGATCTTCAGATGCTTTGTTGATGTGCTCATTCGGTTTGCAAAGGTAGAAAATAAAAGCCAAAGTAGCAAATTTTTTACTTTCCACTTTTCATTTTCCACTCAAAAAACCTTTCATTGGCATCTTTTTTGTAGTGTCTTTTCAATAAAAAATACTCTGAAATTATGGCATTCATTGATTATTACAAAGTGATGGGCATCCCCAAAGATACCCCACAAAAGGATATCAGAGCGGCATATCGCAAACGTTCCAAGCAGTTTCATCCCGACCTTCACCCTGATGACCCCAAGGCCAAGGCGAAGTTCCAGATGCTGAATGAGGCGTACGAAGTGCTCAACGACCCAGAAAAGCGTGCCAAGTATGACCAGTATGGTGAGAACTGGAAGCAGGCTGAACAGTTTGGTGGCTTCGGTACAGGTGGTGGAGGAGGCAATCCTTTCGAAGGTTTCTCCTTCAACATGGGTGGCGAAGGCGGCATGAGCGACTTCTTCCAGCAAATCTTTGGCAATATGGGTATGGGCGGCAGTCGTCGCACACGCACCACACGTCGTCAACCAGCGGAGTCTTCCGAAGTGGAAGCCCACGTCTCTATCGATGTGTGGACAGCCCTGCTGGGAGGCGACCTCATTGTCAGCACCACCTATGGCAAATACAAGCTCAAAGTTGCCCCAGGCACGCAACCAGGCAAGAAGGTGCGCTTGAAAGGCAAAGGAGGCATCAAGAGCGACGGCACCCTCAAAGACCTTATCATTGTCTTTGATGTCACCATTCCTGCCAATCTGTCCGAACAGCAGAAAGCACTCCTCGAACAAGCACGAAGAGGGTAACTTAAAAGGCGCTTTCCATGTGGAAGTAGAGGCCTGTGCCGTGGGTGGACTCGATGTCGCTGGCGAAGATGTTGAAGTCGATGCGGATGCGTTCTCGGTCAGGGAAGGGAACGGAGAAGATGGCTTCGGCATGGGTTGATGTGCCAGCAGGGGAGGAGAGGAGCGCCAGATCATATCGTTGCCGAGCAAGGTCGATGAATTGGGAGAGAATGCTGAGCATAGAGGATCCTTTCCCGACTCCTTCAGAAGATGGGGATGAGGTAATGGTGACGTGGAGGGGAAAGTGGCCTCGTGGGTAATTGGATTGTTCTGACTTCTCCATAAAAAGTGGTGGTTTTGTCTGTTATAGGACGCTTTTTTACTAAATAAGGTTAAAAAACGGGGTGCTCAGGCAGTGGCTATCTTTTTTACTCCTATCTTTGCACCTGTTTTTGACTGCGAAGGTACGAAATAATGTTGAAAGTATTCATATATTGTGTCATAATTATTGGCGTGGCGGTACTTTTAATGTGCGTGCGCATCCTGCTGAAGAAGAATGGCAGGTTTGTGAAGACGCATGTGAGTCAGTCGAAGGCAATGCGCGAACGGGGTATCACTTGTGTGCAGAGTCAGGATTTTGCCATGAGGCACAAGTCGCCCTATGCGGTCGAGGAGGTGGAGAAGAGCCAACCTTCATCGTCAAAGTGAATGAAAACAATCGTAAATAAATAGATATGAAGAAAATTACTACATTTGTCCTTGGTGGACTTTTAATGGTGGCAGGTGGTGCTGCCATTGCATCATGCAACAACACTAACAACGATAAGGCTGAGGAGGTTGCTCCAGTGAAGGCTGTGGCGAAAGATGCGCAGGGTTATAAGATAGCCTATGTGCAGATCGACACGCTCACCTCTCAGTATCAGAAGTGCAAGGATCTGGAGGAGGAATTCACCAAGAAGCGTGCCAATGCTGAATCGACCATCAATGCGAAGGGAAAGAGCTTCACCACGCAGATGCAGGAGTTCAACCGCAAGTATCAGAGCAACCAGTTCACCCAGCAGCAGTTTGAGGCTGAGCAGGCTCGTCTGGCTAAGCTCCAGCAAGATTTGGAGGCATTGCAGAACCGTCTGAGCAATTCGCTTCAGGAGGAGTATCAGAAGGAGTTTCAGGCACTGACTGACACCATCCAGAACTTCACCAAGTCTTATGCCAAGGAGAAGGGCTACGACTTCATCCTTTGCAAATCATCGGGCATTGACAATGTGCTCTATGCCAACGAGGCTTATGACGTGACGGATGAGGTGGTGAAGGCGCTCAACAAGCGTTATGCTAAAGATGCTCCCAAGAAGGACGAGAAGAAATAATGGATAACTGATTAGATCATAAAATCAACCATAAAAGGGAAGGCTGCAACTCCATGCAACCTTCCCTTTTCATTCACATGAGCCTCATGCAGCTCGTGGTGCCCAGTGCAGTCAATGCTGCCGTCAGAATCGATACCGCAATCTGAATGATTGCCTTCCAAAGTTCCTTGTTCTTCATAATCAAAAAATTATTAGGGTTAATTTTTTGAAGTCAAAAGTGAAGAGTGAAAAGTGAAAAATCTGAGTTACTTTAGACTGATGTGGTTTGCTTGTTGATTTACTATCCGGATGGGGGATACTTAGATTTTTGACTACGTCGAGCTAAAGGTTCACTATTCACTTTTCACTAT